>DATNEK010000304.1:0-2161 GCA_035553055.1 Streptosporangiaceae bacterium
GTCGGCGGCCGCCTCGATGATCCGCTCCCTGGTCGCGCGGCCTTTGGGTGTCAGCCGCTCCGGGTCTTCCTCGCCGCTCATGAACCGAGCATACCGCCGAATGGGTCCGCCAGCCCAGCAAAACCCCAGCCACCTACCACGCCCCCGACTGGAGACCGTGAGTTACGGCACGATCGCAGCGAGCCGCGACACCTCGTTGATGTCATCAGCCGACGGATTGAAGATGAGTTTGACCGCCCGGGGGGTCGCCTTACGGCTTCCATGCGGACATCGAGAAGGACGAGCCGTCGATCGCGTCCCTCATGTGCATCTCGCCGCTCTCGGTGGCCGCGTTCATTGCCCTGAACGCGTCGGCCGGGTCGCCGTCGAGTTCGAAGATCGCGGCGTAGGTAGGACGTCGCTCGGATGGCACCGATCAATGGGATTGACAACCCATAAGTGATCGTGATTAACTCATGGGACGTGTGACCCAAAAAATTACGTGCGTCAGGGTCATTGGCCTGCTAGGAGAGGAAGTTAGACGTGTCAGGTATGTTCGAGGGCCGCAAGCTGGTCGTGGTTGGCGGCAGCAGCGGGATGGGCAAAGAAACGGCGACCGATGTCGTGGCCGGTGGCGGCAGCGCGGTGATCATCGGCCGGGACCAGGCCCGGGTGGATGAGACGGTGGCCGAGCTGGGCAAGCAGGGCCCGGCCTGGGGCATCGCCGCGGACCTGGCCGACCGGTCCCAGGTCGAAGCCGTCCAGGCGCAGCTGGCCGGCGAGCATGCGGACGCGACCCTTCTGGTCAACGCGGCGGGCTTCTTCATTCCCAAGCCGTTCCTGGACTACGACGGGGCGTTCTACGACTCCTACCTGGAGCTGGACCGGGCGATCTTCTTCCTTACCCAGACCGTGGTTCGCGGCATTACCGACGCCGGCAGCGACGGCGCGATCGTCAACATCGGTAGCATGTGGGCCCACCAGGCAATCGCGGCCACCCCGTCGTCGGGCTACTCCGTCGCCAAGGCCGGGCTGCACGCCCTGACCAAGAACCTCGCCATCGAGCTCGCGCCCAGGATCCGCGTCAACGCGGTCGCCCCCGCCGTCGTCAAGACGCCTCTGTACGAAGGGTTCATCCCCAAGGACCAGATCGACCAGACTCTGGCCGGGTTCGACGCCTTCCACCCTCTCGGGCGCATCGGCACCGCCCGCGACATCGCCTCCACCGTCACCTTCCTGCTCTCCTCCCAGGCCAGTTGGGTGACCGGCGCCATCTGGGACGTCGACGGCGGCATCATGGCCGGCCGTAACTAGCCGACGGTCCCCGGCCCCTCCAGTGCGACTGATATGAGTAGCCGACCGGACTGGCGCTTGCGTGCAGCGTGCCTGGACGCCGACCCGGAACTGTTCTTCCCGGAAGGCACATCAGGACGCGCGCTGGAGGAGGCCGCCCGGGCGAAACTGGTCTGCTCAGGTTGCCCGGTGCGGGCACGCTGCCTGGACTGGGCACTGGCGCACGGTGCCGCATTCGGGATCTGGGGAGGGCGCACGGAGCAAGAGCGTCGCGCCCAACGGATCGAATCCGCGCTGCAGGACTAGCGCAAAGGGATCCGTTAGCGGTCGGCGCAGCGCCAGCACGCCCGATGGAGGCCCTTGCCAGGTGCGCGTGCACCTGACCGCCGCCGCGGAGCGACCGTCCCCGCCCGGTAGTCATGCCGCACCGCTGTCCGTCACACCTGCGTGACCCCTCGCTCGCCTCGCATGCCACCCCTCGCCTTCCGGCTGACGCCCTGGCTACGCGCCCTAATGTTAGGTAAATCTTAATGGGATCTAATTCCCAATCGACAATGACCGGCGATGGGGACGTGACATCATGGCCAGTCCCGTAGTACTCATAACAGGCGCTCACCGGCATCGGGAGGGCAACGGCCGCCGCGTTCGCCAGACAGGGTGCCACGGTCGTGGCCTCCGGCAGGCATGCCGACGCAGGGGAGTCCCTGGCCAAGGAACTGCAGGCAGCGGGCGCCGCTGACGCCGCGTTCATCGCAGCCGATGTCCGTTTCGAATCTACGTGGTGAGACATCGAGGTGCGGCGCGCTAACAGTTACCCACCCAAAGTGGCGTGTAGGCGAGAACTGATACAGAGAGGTGTCCAAATGAAAGCGATCGTGGTGACGGACCA
>DATNEK010000305.1:0-18560 GCA_035553055.1 Streptosporangiaceae bacterium
ACAGCATCGTCTCGTACAGCCGACGTCCCAGCAGGTGGACGCCGACCTCTCGTATCTCGTCGGTGACGAAGCGAAAGACCTCCTCGTCGGGCGCCGACCAGCCAAAGCCGCCGTCCGACCCGACGATGTAGCCGTCAAGTGAGATACCCATCGAGTAGGTCACGCTGCGCATCAGAACTCCTCCGAGGTAATGGGTTCGACAGAAGCGCCAGTATGCCTGGCGCTGCGATCTGGAAAGTCGGGGGCGGCGGGACACAGCAAGCGGTACTGACCGAAGTGCTTGGGGTGGCCGGGCTTCCCGGGGTGGCCGGCTCCGGCCGGCGGAGCCGGTGCGCCAGGGCAGAGGCGGCTACGCGCGGCTCGGCGGTGGCGGCCCGGACGAGCTCGGACGACAGCGTTGGACCGTTTCTGTCGTTCCAGCTCAGGTCGCGACGACAGCGTTGGACCGTTCCTGTCGTCCGGACTACAGCACCCGCTACTTTGCTGTCGTCGGGACGCGCACACGGAGCCAGGCCAGCGGCCGAAGTAATCTCCCCCAAACCACTCAAACCGGCCGACATGGAACCCATACTGATGGACAATGCAAAGACCCTACGTTGGGGCGGGGGCGGAGACGCACGCTCGTTCGAGATCACCGGCTCTTTCCTCACCAGGATTCGGGGAGAAGCCCCGATTGCAGTGAGCATGGCCGAGTGCCGACGCTGGTGTCCGCAACTCGCGCGGTACAGCTTTTACACGCGGGACCTAGCCGACGGTACCGTCGACTTGCCCGTCTGCGGAACGGGGTAGCGTTTCGTAAAGCTCACCGGCGGCTGGTCTTGATCCACAGGATGTCGTCGGCCGGATCGCTTATGCTCGCCTGGCAGTAGCGCCCGTTGAGCATGTCGCAGACGTAATCGGGCCCGGCTATCAGGCCGGCCTCAGATGCCTCGACGAGATGCCTGCTGTAACCCAGGTACAAGGTCTTCGCGACCCGCAACCCTTCCACGACCAGTTTGGGCAGGTGATTGGGCCAGAGCACCCGCCACAGGTCAATGTTCACCAGATCGGCGAATCGGCCGTCGGGGAATGGCAGCCGCAATCCGATCAGGCCAGGAGCCGTGTGCGCGTCTGGTGGCCGGTGGTCTATGAACTCGGTCATGCCATCATCGGGCGCGTGTCCGGCGAGGCCGATGCCGATCGCCAGCCGGCCAGGCGACACCGCTGGTGGCAGCGTGGCGAGTACCTGCTCGCCACGGCCAGCGCGGTCGGCGGCATGGAGCAGCCGAAGTCGTCTCAGGTAGGCGGGCAACAGGTCACAGACGAACAGCGGGCCTTCATTGATGAACTCGACTTCAAGGCTGTGGTGTTTGTCAATGAAGTATGTCACCGTCTTTGCAGCCTGAGCCCAATTCTCGGCAGATAGCCGGAAATGTGGCAAATGATGGCATAGCGCTGCCGTATCGAACTGGAAATAGTCGGTCGCTCGACCCGCCGCGACATAGAGCCGGTAGGCAAAATCGATATCCTCATATCCCCAGCCGGTGAAGTTCTCATCGAAACCGCCACAAGCACGGAAGTCGGCAGCCGGCAACGACATATTGTGCGAGTGCCCGAAGATCCACGGCACGTCACTGGTCCCGACTGCCGCAGGCTCAAGGCCGTACACGAACCTGAGGTCCTTGACGGGTCCGCGGGCCAGGTCCGCTAGCGGAGCAGGCTGGTCAGCCACCAGCTGCCAGCTCCACTCGTTTCGAGCGCCGAGCAGGACCTTGCCAGGGAATGACCGGCCGAAACGGGCATGCGCGTCGAGCAGTCCAGGATCGGCGTACGAATCAGCGTCGAGTAACAGCAGTCTGTCAGACTCGGCTACCGCGGCACCCGAGTTCCTGGCCGCCGCCCGACCTCGGTTAACGCCATGCTGGACTAAGCGAACAGGCAGCGAAGCCTCATGCTTGCCGACAACCGCGGCGGTGTCATCGCCGGAGCCGTCATCAACGACGATAACCTCAAATTCCCCTGGGCTCGGAGTCTGGGCCGCCAGAGATCCGAGTGTCATGTCGAGGCAACGTGACTGCCGGTAGACCGGGATAATGACTGACAGGCTTAGCATTGACGACCTTCCGGGCAACGGCAAAGATCGGCTTGGACGCATGCACCACGGCAGCAAGCGGCCACGGCGTGCCGGGAGCCACCGTCCATTTGATTATGAAGCATCCCCACCATGAAGTGCTATGGCGTTCGCCAGCACCGCAGCGGCAGCGCGGGAACCTGGCTGGTTCGCGGGCGGCGGGCCGGGAGCCTGTCCGCTACGACGTCGCCGGGCCGACCAGGACTGTCTATCGTCGTCGCCGGGCCGGCGATGCTGCGGACACTAGGGGTGTTACGACATCGCCGGGCCGGCGACGCTGCCCGCGCCGGGCGGCCGCCCGCGACAAAGAATGAGCATGTTCCTCATAAGTAATAATGCACCGCACGATGCCGCAAGCGGTCACGGCACTTTAGAACACGGTCAATTCGCGTGCATCAGATGATGCTGATGACATGGGTGCTATTGCCATTCAGCTCTGTTATCATCGGCAAGTAAAAAGGAGTTTTCCATGGCTGAGCAGAGGACCGGTGATTTCGGGTACCTGACGCAGCAGCCCACTCGCCGGGTGATGCTGGCGTCCGTGGCCGGGCTGGGTTTGGCGGGCCTCACTGGCCAACGCCTCACCGGCCAACGCCTCACCGGCCAACGCCTCGCCGGCCGGCCTTGCCGACCCGCGCCGCGAACCGGCCCGCGAACTGCGGCGGCGCTCAGTAACCTCCAGCTGGCCGGCCAGCGGGTGATCTCCTCTTATTCCGGCCTGACGCCGCCGCAGAGCCTGTTCAACGACATCACTGCCGGCCAGACCGCAGGGGTGATCTTTTTCGGCGGGAACATCTCGAGCGAGACCCAGATCGCCGGGGTGATCACCCAGCTGCGCCAGGCCCAGGCGCAAAGCCCGATCAGTGTCCCGCTGTTGCTGATGACCGACCAGGAGGGCGGCGAGGTCCGCCGACTGCCCGGCGCACCGACCCAGTCGGAGAAGCAGATCGGCGAATCCAGCGATCCCGTCGCCGCGGCTACTACCGCGGGCACCGGCGCGGGCCAGAATCTCGCCGGGGTTGGCATGAACGTCAACCTCGCCCCCGTCCTGGATGTCTTCTACAAATCCGGTAACTTCATCGACCAGTTCCAGCGGTCCTACAGCCACAACGCGTCGATCGCGTCCGAGTGCGGGCAGGCGTTCATCACCGCCCAGCAGGCCACCGGCGTGGCCGCCACCGCCAAGCACTTCCCCGGCCTGGGCTCGGCCACCAAGAACCAGAACACCGACCTCGGGCCGGTGACCTTGACCGTGTCACTGACCCAGCTGCACACCATCGACGAGGTGCCCTACCCCGCCGCGATCAGCGCCGGAGTCAAGCTCGTCATGGTGTCCTGGGCGATCTACCCTGCTCTCGACGCCAGCCTCCCCGCCGGCCTGTCCCGCACGATCATCGGCCAGGAACTGCGCGGCCGTAACAACTTCACCGGCGTGACCATCACCGACGCCCTGGAAGCCGGCGCGCTGAGCGCATTCGGCTCCACCGGGCAAAAGGCCGTTACCGCCGCCGGCGCGGGCATGGACCTCATCTTGTGCTCGGCCCAGGACGTCACCGAAGCGGAGGCGGCCACCTCCGCGCTGGCCACCGCGCTCGGCAACGGCCAGCTCGACCCCACCGCGTTCAACGACGCGGTCAACCGGGTTACCGCACTGCGCGCCGGGCTTTTCTGACCTGAGCTGGGTCAAGTTGGCGCGACGTCGATCGCCGCGATGCACACGTACTCGAGCGTCGGATCGTAGTCGGCGATCAGCACTCGGCGGCCGGCGATCGCCGTGCTGTCGAGCCCGCCGATGAGCTCCCACCAGGCGCCGGTGCACGGCTGTCCCGGTGGCGCGGCCAGATGCTGGCCGCAAGCCAGCGGCGGCGGCGGACCGCACGAGTCGAGCCCGTTACCCGTGATCAAGGTGACGTCGCCGGAGCCGGCCAGCTCGGTCACGGCGGCGCTTACCAGGTCGTGCGCTGCCTCCGGAGCGACGCCTCGTACCTGCCGGACAGGACCGAGGCTGCTTTGGCCATCGGCGTCGAAAACGAGCAGGACGGCAGCGTGCCTGGTCGGCATCGCCGCCGGCGCGGGCAGATCGTAGAGGGTCGTTGCCTGCTCGGCGACCATGAGCAACGCCCGACGACAACCCGCCGTTCCGCTGTAAGCGCCAAGCAACCGCAGCGCCGTGTAAGGAGCAGCGATGCCCTGATCACAGATCGTGAACGCCAGCGGCTCCCCCGGGCAAAGATGGGCGAGATACGCGGCGGTCGAGCGTCCCGGCGCGAGATCGGCGATCGCGAAGGCGAAGATGAGCAGGTCGACGGGCCGCTGGCGCGACCCGGCCGGCGAGACTTCACCCCGGCCGCCGTCCGGAGCCAGCACCGCGGGGATCAGCGACTTGGCCATCTCGCCATAGAAGTGACCTGAGTTCTGGATATCGACGTCATCACGCAGCACCAGCCCGTACTGGCCCAGCATGTCGGTCAGGTAGCGGCCGAGCAACTGATCACGAACCCTGGTAGACGCTTCGTCGAACACATGCCGCCCCCCGAGGCTAAGCCCGAACCGCGGCGCACCAGTTCCCGCGATGGCCGGGCCGGCGCAGTACACCGCTCAGTCCTTCGTCGAGTGACGGGCCACATAGTCAGCGAGATCGCCGATCGTGTTCATGTTCGCCTGGCCGATCTCCTCCACGTTGATCTGGATCTCCAGGCTGTCTTCAAGTTCGAGCAGTACCTCAAGCGTGGTGGCCGAGCGCAAGCCAAGATCGCCCCTCAGCTGCGTGCTGTCCGCTATCGCTGGTATCTCACGGCCAAGCACCCTGGGCAGGATGAGCAGGACTGTGTCGAACACACGCTGCCTTAGCGCTACGTCAAGATTCGCGGTCACGGCGTCCTTCCGGTCGTCGGTTCTAGTGTTCGAATACCATCGCGGAGAAAGTCGCGCCGGTGCCGGCGGCAGCGACCAGGTACCGGTCACCTGGTCGCAGCAATCCCCGGTCCATCGCCGTTGTGTAGTTGATCAGCATGTCCGCGCAGAACGCATGCCCAGTCACGGGCACATTGTCAAGCACCACCCGTTCCACGGGAAAATCAATCCGCCTGGACAGCCGCTGCCACGACACCGCGTTGACATTGTGCGGCAGTATAAGACTGATGTCATCTAGGCGCAGGCCCGCCTGGCCGACCGCCGCCAGCATCACCTCGGTCAGTGAGAGCGGGTACTCCTCCTCGTATTTGGACGCGAGTTCCGGCTGGCTCTCAAGCCGACCATCGAACTCACCCCTGGTCCTGCAGGCGTAGGAAAGCAGCCGGTCGCTTTCGCCATTCATGGCGACCAGGCAGGCGGCACCTGCCTCGCCGAAGATGGACATGCCAGCCACGAGCTGCGCGTCGTGGGTGAATGCCTTCTCGCCTGCCAGCACTAGGGCCAGCCCGTCGCTGTCACCGTCCGCGGCGAGCAGCCTGCCGGCGGCATCGATGGCGATCAGCCCGGTCGCGCAGGCGTGGTGGGTGATCGTGAACGTCACCGCATGACCGAGCCCGAGCCGTTCGCTCACCTCGTGCAGCGGGTTGAGCGGATAGGGCGCGACGACTGGCAGGTTCCTGGCATGCACGACATACCTGACCAGGTGTTCCCGGCCGCGGAGCGCCTTCAGCTCGGCTGCCGCCGCATAGAGCAGGTCGGCTAACGTGCCGTCGCGGTCGCGGCGGACCTCGGCGAAGCCCAGGAACTTGCCGAACAGCCGTACCTGCATGGCGGTGAGGCCGAGCTGTCCGGCCAGGTCAGCTACTGACACTCGATGGCCGGGCAGATACACGGCCACCTCGTCAATGAAGGTCATGCCGGCCTGCCGCCCACCGTCACCGCCGTTCCGTGCTGTCTGCCCAAACGGTACGTACGGCCACGGCAGTGCGTCAATGATTCTCTACCGTCAGGCACGAGGTGAACTCAAATGACAAACGTCACTCTGACATCAGCAGGAACGTGCGGAACGCCAAGATCGGAGGTAGGAGGGAAACGCTTTCGCTGGTAGCATCATAGCGAATCCTCACAGAGCTGTCGTAGCCGACATATCGGAGGCCGCTAGATGATTGACTCTATCCGGCAGTTTATCTTAGATTCTTTAATAGAGATGGACTGCGATATCTCGGGTATAGACGACAACTCGCAGCTCGGGCCGCGTGGCGCAGACTTGTCTTCCCTGTCGCTGGCTGAGCTCGCAATACGCGTCGAAGACAAGTATGGCCTCAAGTTCGGCGAGGAAGAAACAGAAAAGCTCGCCGGGCTGACCGTGGGTGAATTCTGCGCTCTGGTGGCGGAGCGCACCCAGGCGCGGACTCTGGTGGAATAACGATGCGGGCAATAAGCATCCGGGCGGCACTGGCCGCCGATCCTGACGTCGGCGCAGGCAATGTGCTGATGAAGCTGGTCGAGCACGGCGCCGCGCTTGACGGGCCCGGAATCACTTTCGACACCGACCTCGACGGCTACCCGGCTTGGGAGCCGCTGACGCTCGGTATGCTGCGCGATCGCGTCGCCGCGCGGGCTCAGTGGCTTTTCCAGTATGGCATCCGGCCGCGTGACCCGGTGGCCGTCTACGTCGCGTCAGCGGCCGACTGCCTGCTCAGCTTCATGGCGCTGACCTGGCTTGGCGCAATACCCGCGCTGATGAACGGCAACATGCCCGCCGACGTAGCCGCCGGCTACATCGGCAGGCTGCGCGGCGTCGGCGTCATCGCTGATGCCGCCCACCTGGACGCGCTGAATGGCCTCCACCTCGGTGTCCCGATAATTGGCGACGCCGCCACGCTCGGATCAGGCGATCCGGCCCGCGCGCCAGCACACTACAAGCACGCCGCCGAAGATCCGATCGCGATAACCCATTCGTCAGGCACAACCAGGGTGCCAGCGGCGGTCGTGCACTCGCACGCGAGCTTGTTCGCGGCTACCCGCCTGGTCCATCTGGCGACCCCGAGGACCGAGCACACGGAACGCACGCTATGCGTGCTGCCCGCCGCTCATGCCGCTGGGATCATCAGCCACCAGCAGGCGCTGTGCAACCGGCACGAACTCGCCTACCTGTCGGCCCAGGGCGGAGACGGAATCGGCGGGCCGTTCGACGGCAGCGGCGCCATCGTGCTCGACGCCATCGCGAGATGGCGCCCGACCGGAGTGTACGGCTTCGCGGTGACCTGGGCCGAGCTGGCACGTTACGACCTGTCGGCCTGGGATTTGAGCTCGGTCACCTTGTGGTTCAACACCGGCGACTGCGCGCACGAGGCGCACATTCGCCGGCTTGTCGCCGCCGGCAGTCACCTGGAGGTGACACGCTCTGGTGTGGTACGCGTGCCAGGCTCGAAGTTCATCGACGGCATCGGATCGACCGAGATGGGGCACTCCGCGTTCCAGGCGGTCCACCGGCCCGGAACGACCAGGTACGGCCGCTGCGTCGGCAAGCCGTATGACTTCGCCGAGATTGCGCTCCTCGACCTGGATACCGGAGCGGAAGTGCCGGTCGGTCACGTCGGCCACGTCGGGCTCAAGTCACCGACCTTGGCTCCCAGTTACTGGAATGACTCCGTAGCGACCTATAGGAACAGATTCCGCGGCTACTACCTCACCGGCGATCTGATGTATCGCGACGACGACGGTTATTACTACCACGTCGATCGCGCTATCGACTCGGTCGACCTCGGCGGGGGCAACTGGCTCTACACGGCGATGTCGGAAGAGCGCATATTGAAGCGGTGCCCGGACGTCCGGGACTGCACGGTCGTGGCCGGCCGGATCGGCGGCAAGATCGTGACCGACGTCCTGCTGCTGCTCGGCGCCAGCGCGAACTCTGACGCGGACCGCACCGAGGCGGTCAAGGAAGCGCTCGGCCCAGTCGCGGCGGCCACGCTCCGCCAGATCGACGTAGTTTCCGACGATGACATCACCGTCGGGCCTACTGGCAAGGTGCGCAAGTTCTTGATGCGGCAAAAGCACATGCAGGCGGCGGCGTCGTGAACTCATCCGGCCCGCTGCCGGCCGTCGGCCCGCTGCAGGCCGCCGGCCCGCTGCCGGCCGCCCGCCGGTCAGCGGACGCCGCTGTCATCACCGGCATCGGCCTGGTGACGCCGGTCGGCAGCACGCTTGACTCGGTGCACGAGGCGCTCTGCACCGGGCGGTCGGGGCTGCGGAAGCCGCCAGAAGGTCATCCGCTGGATGGCGTGCTTGACGTGGCCGGGATCGCACCCGAACTCGATGGCAAGTCAGTGCTGCCGGCGATTGAGGCCAGGATCGTCGACAGGTACGTGATCATGGCCATGATCGCGGCGCAGAGTGCGATGGCCGACGCTGGGCTGGAAGTCGGGCGGGACGTCGATCCTGAGCGGATCGCGGTCATCGTCTCGGGTGTCGGCGGGCTGGCGACGCTCGAAGCGAACGCGGTTGCCCGCAGCCGCCGCGGCCGCGTAGGCGTCAACCCGTACATGCTGGCCGGGATGCTGCCAGGGATGGGAGCCGCCTACATCGCGATCAAGTACGGCATCCGTGGTTACAGTTCCTGCGTCTCCACCGCCTGCGCGGCCGGTGCGCAGTCGATCGGCGAGGCAAGCCGGCTGATCAAGGCGGGCGAGGCGGACGTAGTCGTATGCGGATCCAGCGAAGCGCACCTTTTCCCCACCTTTGCCGACGGCTTTGGCAACGCCTGGGCGCTGGCGCGCAACTGGGCCGACCCGACCGCCGCAAGCCGGCCGTTTGACATGCGGCGCAATGGCTTCGTGCTCAGCGAGGGCGCCGGAATACTCCTGCTCGAACGCGCGTCGCACGCCGACGCCAGGGGCGCCGCTGGTTACGCCGACCTAGCGGGCTGGGGCGCGAGCACCGATGCGCATCACGCCACGACACCACGCCCCGACGGATCGGGCGCGGCCAGTTGCATACGCCGGGCGCTGGCCAGCGCGTCGATCACTGCGCCCGACATCGGGTACATCAACGCGCACGGGACAGGAACGAAGCTCGGCGACGCGGCCGAGGCGACAGCGATCCGCTCGGTTTTCGGTGACGGTCCCCCGGTCAGCTCGATCAAAGGGCTCACCGGTCACATGCTCGGAGCGTCGGGTGCTGTCGAGGCGGCCGTGACCGCGACTTCGATGATCCAAGGCGTCCTGCCTCCCACTTATAACCTTGAGAACCCAGATCCCGCCTGCGCGATGGACCACATACGCGACAAGCCGCGCTCGGTCTTGATCGACTTCGCGTTGTCGATCTCGTTCGGGTTCGGCGGTCACAACGTCGGCCTGGTACTCGGCCCGCCGAGCACCAGCAGGAAGCGGTCGGCCCTGTAGCGATCGGCACAGCCCGCGGTCAGCGGATCTGGTCGAACTTGATCACCATGCGCTCGGGGCCACGCAGGTTGTAGTTGGGCTTGTAGACCAGGGAACCGGGGTCCAGCCGGGGGCGGACGATCCTCGTCGCGATCGCCCGCAGCGCGATTGCCCCCTCCAGCCTGGCTAGCGGCGTTCCCAGGCAGAAATGCGGCCCGGCGGAGAACGCGAGATGCTCGCCGCTGCCTCGCGTGATGTCGAATACGTCCGGGTCAGCGAAGACCGCCGGGTCCCGGTTGGCTGCCGAAAGCAACAGCATCAGTATCACGCTATCCCGCGTAGTCATCCCGCCGGTGGAGACTCGCGAGGTGAGCTGTACCGGCGGGTCGTACCGCAGCGTCTCCTCCACCGTCTGCGTGGCCAGCCCAGGGTCCGCGGTTAGCGCGGCGAGCTGGTCGGGATGGCGCAGCAGCGCCAGCATGGCGTTGCTGATCAGGCTGGCGGTCGTCTCGTGACCGGCGACCAGCAGCAGCAACAACGTCGAGATGATCTCGTCGACGGTTAGCCGCTGGCCTTCGTCTTCAGCTCTGATCAGCTTAGTCAGAAGGTCATCGCCCGGATGTGACCGTCTGGCGGCAATCATCTCGCTGAAGTACTCGCGGAACTCAGCGAAGGCACGGTCTGTTTCGCCTGGCTTGCCCTGGTCGCCGAAGCCCGGCTGTACCGAGTGCGCCATGCTGGCCGACCAGGCGGCGAACGTGAGCTGGTCGCCTGGCGGTACGCCAAGCAGCTCGCAGATGATCCGCAGTGGCAACGGGTAAGCAAGGCTGCCCACCAGCTCGAGCTCGTCGCCCCCGGCTTTCCCCGCGCTGGTCAGCAGCTCGTCGGTAATCTGACTGATCCGGCCGGAGAGCGCTGCGACAACCCGCGGCGTGAACGCTTGCGACACCAGGCGGCGCAACCTGGTGTGGTCAGGGGCGTCGAGTGAAAGGAACGATCTCACGCGACTGGCCTGGTCCGGTCGGAACCGGGCGAGCAGCGACCGATGTCGCTGGCTGCTTGCCCGCGGGTCACGCAGGATGCGCGAGCAGTCGGCGTATTTTCCGTACACCACCAGCGCGCCGCTGAACTCGGTGAATGGCGAAGCTTCGCGCATCTTCGCCAGCAGCGGGTAAGGGTCAGGTATGACCGCTGGATCGCCCAGGCTGCTCAGGGGCGCTGGTCCTGCCGTTCCCCGCGCGGTACCGCTCATCGCTAACGTTGCTCACAATCGGCGAAAAACGCCGCCGTCGAGCTGCGGGCAACTGTTCGAATAAAGCATATCCATTGTCATTACATCATTAAAAGCCACTAGACATTCAGAAAGATAGTTCGGGCTATACCGGCGCCAGGTCGGGATCATGTCCTCGATGATGAAATAGTCGCCGCGCTCGAGCAGGTTGTCGACCGACCATTTCATGACATTGAAGGTGTTGATATGCGCGTCATCGACC
The DNA here is from genome assembly GCA_035553055.1 of Streptosporangiaceae bacterium. Lineage (GTDB taxonomy): Bacteria > Actinomycetota > Actinomycetes > Streptosporangiales > Streptosporangiaceae > Chersky-822. Next base: position 10,902 of record DATNEK010000305.1, read on the forward strand.
ACGATCAGCGGATGCGCCGCGCCGCGGAGGGGCTCGAGAGTCTCTAGCTCGGCGCTATTCGCCTCATGCAGCACGATATTTGACATTTCATCGGCAGGTATCTGGCAGTTGGCGAGATTCCAGTCGACCCCGATGACCTGGCAATCCAGGCCCATGAGCTTGGTCAGATCCCTGAACCAGACGAGCGAGCCGCCCGCGTAGACACCCAGCTCGATGATCGTTCGCGGTCGCACTTCCCACAGCAGGTCGTGGTAGGTCGCCTGCGTCGGAGGGTACTTGAGCATCCGCACGCCCCGCCAGTGGCAGCGGCGCAGGTCGTCGTACTCGATCTCGCGCGGCGCCTCCGCCCATCGGTCAAGTGGCCAGGCGCGAAGCTGATCGTCTAGCACGGGCGGGCGGTAGGCCGGGTCTTCTCCCAGGCCTCCGAATCGGTTCAGATCCCGGAATTCTTGCTGATAATTTTCACCCACTGTGCGCCTCCTTTGGTTGCTCCTGCGCTGGGGGGTCCTGCCTCATCCCGTCTTCTTCGGCGTGCTCGGGCACCGGCAGCCGCCGCAACCGGCGGACCGGCGACGCCAGCACTACCGCTGGGGCGAGCAGCAGCCCGGCTACCGCCGCGTAGAGCCCGCCTCGCGCGCCCAGGGTGGTGCCGAGCAGCCCGCCGAGCAGCGCGCCGAACGGCCCTGTGCCGAACGCCATGAAGCGGAAGCTGGCGGTTACCCGCCCGATCAGTTCCGGCGGCGCGATCATCTGGCGAGTCGTGATGACGTTGGTGTTGCAGAGCTGCAGGCCAACGCCCATCAGGAAGGCGGCAGCCATCAGCATCGGAACGGCCACTACCTGGTCCGCAGGAGCGAGCGGAATGAGCCAGGCGGCCGCGGCGAACAGGGTCAGGGCGCCGATGATCGTCGTCCCTATTCCCAGCCTCCGTTGCACCTTGCCGGCCAGCGCGGCTCCGGCTACGGCCCCTGGTCCGGCCGCCGCCAGCGTCAGGCCAATGATGCCGGCCCCCAGATGCAGAACCTTAGCCAGGTAGAACACATAAAGAGCTGACTCGGCGGCCCCTGCCAAGCAGAAGATGCCGATGGCCAGTGCCAGCGGAGCTAATACCCGGTTGTGCACGACGAAGCGCATGCCGGTCGTGGTCGACGACATGACGTCCCGCAGGCCGGAACCTTGCCTGACCGAAAGTGGCGGCTCCGGCTTGCGGATCCGCAGTACGGCAATCCCGGAGACGACGTAAGAGAGGGAATCGACCACGATCGCGATCGGTGCGGTCAGCAGCTGAACGAGGAATCCGCCGAGGCTGCCGCCGGCTATCTGCGCGGCGGAATTTGACGTCCCCATGACCGAGTTCGCGGTGGTCAGCTCGTGTCGTTCAACCAGCGCCGGGACGTAGCTGAGGTAGGCGGTGTCGAACCAGACCCCGAGCAGCATCACCGTAAAGGCAACGACGAACAGGAATGGCAGGGTCAGCACGCCACTCAGGGCGGCAACAGGGACGCTCAGCAACAGGACGCCACGGGCAAGGTCGGTACTGATGAGAATCTGGCGACGCCTGGTACGGTCCACCCACACGCCAGCGATCGGGTAGAGCAGGAACGGCAGCCGGATCAGCGTGCCAAGCACACCCATCTGCGCGAGGCTGGCGTGCAGGGTGACGACCGCGAGCAGCGGCACCGCTACCGACGTGACCGCGGTGCCGAGCATGGAGACGCTCTGCCCGGCCCACAGCAGGCGAAAGTCCCTGTTCTGCCACACGCTGGGCAGACGGCGCTTGCGGCTGGCCTGATCGCCAAGGATGGCAAGCGTCACACGATGATTATGCGACTCTTTCAAATCGGTTGCCATTGTGCTTTCGTAACAACTAGGCACTCATGACGGTCGGCCCGTCGTTTGGTCCCCCGCGCAGGAAAGGCTGGCAGTGGTAGCTGATCATGCGGGATCATCGGCGGAGGACCTGTACCGCACCGTCCGCCTGATCCGCAGGTTCGAAGAGCGCGCCATCGAGCTTGTCCGGGCAGGCAACGTCGCCAGTGGCATCCATCCGTGCATCGGCCAGGAGGCGGTTGCCGCGGGGATCGGCGCCGTTCTTCGTCACGACGACGTCATGATGACCAGCCACCGAGGGCACGGCCACAATCTGGCCAAGGGCAGCGACCCGGCGCGGTTACTTGCCGAGATCCTTGGCCGCACCACTGGTGTCGCTCGCGGCCGTGGCGGTTCCTTCCACCCGCTCGACTTCACAGCGGGCATCTACGGGGCAACCGGCACACTTGGCCATGGCGGGCCGATGGCTGCCGGAGTGGCGTGGGCGCTGGCGCAGGACGGCACCGACCGGGTCGCGATGTGCGTCTTCGGTGACGGTGCGGTGAATCAGGGCGCGCTGCTCGAAGGGCTCAACCTGGCTGCGCTGTGGCAGGTGCCGGCGATCTTCGTGTGCGAGAACAACCACTATGCCACGACCGTCCCGGTGCAGGTTGTGGTCGCCGGGTCGATCATCGGGCGGGCGGCCGCCTTCGGAATCCCCGCGAGCAGTCACGACGGGATGGATCCGAACGTGGTGCTAGCGGCGACCGAGCAAGCGGTGGCGCGCGCCCGTTCCGGCGGCGGGCCCAGCTTCCTTGAATTCAGCACGTACCGCTATGAAGGCCATCACACCTTCGAGTTGAGCGCGGGCTTGCGGTACCGCGGCGATGATGAGGTGGCCGCGTGGCGGGCCCGCGATCCGGTGGAGTTGCAGGGCAGGCGCGTGCGGGTGCAGCGGCGGCAGGAGATCGATGCGGAGGTCGATGCGGTCATCGACGCCGCGACCAAGTTCGCGCTCGACAGTCCCGAGATCGAATTCGATGAGGGTCTCGACTACCTGTACGCCACCAAGATGCGGCTCCGCCCGGGGGCCGACAATGCCTAGCCTGTCGTACCTGAAAGCGATCAACCGTGCGCTCGGCGATGAGATGGAGCGTGATCGCACGGTTTTCGTGCTCGGCGAGGATGTCAGGGAAGGGCTGACGAATGCCACCGTCGGGCTGCTCGTCAGATTCGGGCCTGAGCGAGTGCTTGAGGCCCCGATATCGGAGCAGGGGTTCACCGACTTCGCCACTGGCGCCGCACTCGGCGGCCGGCGTCCGGTGGTGGAGTATCAGGTGCCGTTTTTGCTGCTCCTGGTGCTTGAGCAGATCGCCAACCAGGCGAACAAGATCTCCCTGATGAGCGGCGGCCAAGCCGGCGTCCCTGTGACGTACCTGCTAACCCCCGCGGGCAGGCGCGCTGGCTGGGGTGCCCAGCACGCGGATCAGCCGTACAGCGTCTTCGGCCACCTCGGGGTCAAGACCGTGCTGCCGGCGACTCCTGCTGACGCCTACGGGTTGCTGATCAGTGCGATCAGAGACGACGATCCAGTCGTGGTGTTCGCGCCGATCGAGGCGCACGGCGTGCGGGAGAGCATTGCCCCAGCCGATCTGGTGCCGGTGCCGCTGGGAGTTGGTCGGGTGCACCGCGCCGGGGCCGACGTAACCGTGCTGGCAATCGGGCACCTGGTGCATGATGCGCTGGCCGTCGCCGACGAACTCGATGGCGAGATATCGGTCGAGGTGTTCGATCCGCGGACGCTCTACCCGTTCGACTGGAATGGTCTGGCCGAGTCGCTGGACAAGACCGGCAGGCTGGTCGTCTTCGACGACTCCAACAAGTTCTGCGGCCTGGCCGCTGAGGTTCTCGCCACGTCCATCGAACAGATGCGCCTAGTCGCCCCGCCAGCGCGGGTGACTCGCCCGGACAGTGCGATCATCGGCATCAGCGCTGCGGCCGACCGGGCGCTGTTGCCGAGCCGGGAGCAGCTCGCCGCGGCCATCAGGCGAACGTATAAAAACGGCCGCTGATGGGGCACCGCCCGGTCGGCTGACACGCTAGACGCCGGTGGTCGCATTCGGATCGAAGGCGGCGCTGATCAGCGAGGCTTCTATCTCGCGCAGGCACCTGGAGACCCAGGATCGAGGCACGTAGTGGTCATCGACAAGCACCGTCGCGTGGATCGTCGGCGGTGAGCCCTGATATGTCACCGCCTCGGAGTCATGGAAGGTGAAATTGCAGAAGTCTTCGGCAGCTGGTCGCTCTACGCAAGTAAGCGTCGTCAGCGGCAACGCGGTCTCGACGTCGTGGCGCCCGACCCGCGAGTCAGTCACCTCGCGCAGGCTGGGCAACCTGATGTCGTTGTAGACGAAATCCACGTCCAGTTGCTCGCCACGCTCCGCGCTCACGGCCGCGACCTGTTCCCTGATCTTGACTGGTTCGAAATACCCGTGCTTGTACGCGACGAGCGAGGAGTAATAGGCACGGCGGACCGCCTCGTCGAACGTGACCCCGGCCACGTCGATTACGAGCGGGCAGGTCTGCGCGATCGGGCTGACCGCGTCGGCAAGCCTTGGCCTGAACCTGTTGCTGACGTACAACCGCGGCACCAGCGGGTTGACACCGGACGCGCGGGCCATCCCGACGGCTAAGGCGGCCAGCAGCACCGACGAAGTGCCGAATCTGGTGCGCGCGGCGATAGCCTGAATCGCGAGGTGAGCCGCTCGCGAGTCAAAGAAAAACCGGCAGTAGCGCTCTTGCGGCTTGTCGGCCGGCTCGGGAAACCTACGTGCCGGGATGGTGCGCAGCAGGCGCTGCCAGTACTTCCCTGTTGTCTCGTTATGCCGTTGACCGGCCGGGCTGGCCTGCCACCGCGCCTCCTCCAGCGGCTGCATCGCGGTAACTGGCCTGGGCGGTTCGCCACTGACTGGCGTCCACTCCGCTTGGTCCCTGCGCAAAGCCAGCACCCCGAAGCTGTCGGCGACGATATGGCTGAGCGCCCGTACCTGGTAGACGGGGACGCCCCGGTGCCTGACGACGGTGACGCGCACTGGCCAGGCGGTCGCGAAGTCGTAGCTGCCGTCACCCTCCGCCCAGCCTGACTCGATCGCCTTCGCGACCTGATACGGGTCATCGCCATCGGCGGTGTCCACGATGTTCAGCTCAAGCTCGCCCGACGCCGCCACGACCTGCTTGACCGGCGCGTCGTCGGCGACGATCAGTCGGGTGCGCAGCGACTGATGCCGGCTCATCTGGTGCGCCATCCGGTCTGCTAGGTCAGAAGCGCGGAGGCCGACGGGCACCTGGGTGATGCCGGTGAGCCAGATAGGCTGCCCGCACACCTCGAATGCCCGCCAGATCGCCTGCTGGCCCCAGGTCAGCCTGGCAGTGCCCGAGCCTTCTCCGCTGAACGGCACGATAAGGCCATCGGCCACGCCCATCCCACCTTCCGGCTTCCAGCTATCCCGGGTTCAGGCAGCCGGCAATGTAGCTGACCAGGTCGCCTACCGTAAACCCGATGAGCCTATCGATCTCCAGACCAGCAAGAAATGTCGCGAGGTCGATCTCGTTGCCGTAGGCGGACACAAGCAACTCGGCTAGCGCCGCCAATTCAAGGCTGTCCAGCCACAGATCGCTCTCCAGCCGACAGGACGCGGTCACGGCGCTCACCCACGCCTCATTCTCGCCCGTCGCCTGCGCGATCATGGCGATGACCTCGGCAAGCAGATCCTGATGGGGCGGACCGCTCTTGCTCGGCGCTATGATCACACATCTACGAAAGCACAGCGATCGCCAGTTTGAAAGGTCGCCCTGAGTCCTTGTGCTTTGTCGTAGCAGCGGCGATTCTTGACCTGTCATGAGCCGGTTCATGTTCGTCGTGCCGCCACTGGCCGGGCATGCCCATCCGGCTGCCGCGGTGGCGAGGGCGCTAAGCGAGCGAGGCCACGAGGTAGCCTGGGTCGGCTCGCAGGCCCTCTTGCGCCCATTCGTCGGGCCGGACGCCACGGTGCGGCCGACCGGCATGCGCGCTTACCGCAGCCAGATGGATGTGGGGGTCACTGCGGTCAAATCGCTGTGGGACGGTTTCGTCGTACCCTTCGCCAGGAACATGCTGCCCGCGGTCGACGATGCGGTTCACGAGTACCGGCCTGATGTCGTTGTGGCCGACGGGCTGGCGCTGGCGGGTGCGATCGTCGCGCAGCGCCATAGCCTGCCGTGGGCGACGCTGTCAGGAACGCTGGAGTTGTCGCAATCGCTCAAGCTGCTTCCAAAGCTCGACGCCTGGGTCATGCGGCAGCGGGCCACCGTGTGGGGCGCTGCCGGGCTGCCCGGCCAGGAAGTGCGATTCTCGCCGCACCTCGTGATCGGCTTCGTCAGCCGGTCGCTGATGACCGGGGTTACGTTACCCGGTCACGTCGAGCTTGTCGGGCCCGCGCTCGCGGATCGCCCCGACCCGCCTGACTTCCCGTGGGATTGGCTAGACCCAGCTCGGCGGCACGTTCTCGTCACGGTCGGCACGCTGGCCGAGGATCTCGCGGCGGGTTCGACGAGCTTCTACTCGCGGGCAATGGAGGCCCTTGGCTCGCTGGGCAACCAGGTCCAGGTAATAATGATCACTGCGCCCAGCGTTATCGGCGACCCGTCTGAGCACGTACTCGCCGCGGAACGAGTTCCGCTGCTCACGCTCATGCCTCGGCTTGACGCGGTGGTATGCCACGGCGGCTTGAACACAGTGTGCGAGGCGCTTGCCCACGGCGTGCCCCTAGTTGTGGCTCCGATCAGATGGGATCAGCCGTTCAACGCCGCGCAGGTGGCCGAGTCAGGGGCTGGGATCAGGGTCAACTTCGGTCGGGTGAGCCCGGACCAGCTGCGGACGGCAGTCACAGCGGTACTCGATGATCCGGCCTATCGCGGCGCCGCGTCGCGCGTCCGCGACTCGTTCGCGCAGGCAGGGGGTCGGCACAGGGCCGCGGACCTACTCGAGCGGCTAGCTCTGTGCGGGGTTAAGTGACCGCCGGGGAAGGGTTCCTGGCAGGCCAGGGCCTTTTGCGTTGTCGGTTTGGTTAGCCGTCTGGCCAAGCAGGATCGGGTGCGGCAGGCGGTGCTGGCCAAGCACGCCCGGCCCGGCCGCGGACGCCCAGCCCGGCCGCGGACGCCCAGCCCGGCCGCGGACGCCCAGCCCGGCCGCGGACGGCCAGCCCGGCTGCGGACGCCCGGTCCGGTGCGATGGATCCGGGAATTCATCTGGCCGCCGCGGCCCGGCAGCGCGATCGATACCCGAATCCACACCCGTTTTCCGCGATGGATCCGGGTATCCATCGCGGGGGTCAGGCCCGCCAGGCGCGATGGATCCGGGTATCCATCGCGGGGACACTGCCCCGCCAGGCGCGATGGATCCGGCAATCCATCGCAGGCACGCCGCGGCATCGGGCCAAACCGGCCCGGCGCGGCCGGAGCGGGCGGCACTGCCAGTCGCAGCCGCCGCATACGAACCAGACCAGTCAGCGCCCAACCCTGCGCACCCCACACCACCGACAGATCAGCCCATCCTGAACCGACTATGCAAAGAGCATGCCTGGCTGGCACCGATGATTTGCGAAATTGGGCAGGAAACTCACGCGGCAAAAGTGACTCAACTGTCACTCTGAGGTAAGAGTAACTGGCGTAACGCGCGTCATGTATCACATCTGGAGAATCAGGGCTGATCAGGCGTTAAGCCACTCTTCTTGACCCCGAGGAGCGCCCATCTTAAGCTCAAGGGGATTGCGCTTTGTGCACATTCGCGCGATAGAGCGGCAGGGAGGTGAA
>DATNEK010000306.1:0-4134 GCA_035553055.1 Streptosporangiaceae bacterium
CACGGGAGGATTCGAGATTCGCCATGGTGTTACCAGCCTAACGGGCGCCTAGTACCGCCAGACTCGCACGCCGAGCCTCGATTCCCCGCCCCATTTTTGGCCCCAACCCACATTTTGCCCCCGCCGCCCGCCAGCAGCAAAGCTCCCACGCTGCGCCGCACACGGCCGGGCGATGGGTGCGCGCGCCCGACGCGTCGCTGCGGTTGGTTAGTTTGTTCGCTTTTCGATTTCTTCGAGTAGTTGAGGGACGACCTTGAATAGGTCGCCGACAACGCCGAAGTCGGCCAGCTCGAAGATGGGCGCCTCTGGATCCTTGTTCACGACCATGATCGTCTTCGACGTCTGCATGCCGGCCCGGTGCTGGATCGCGCCCGATATGCCAACGGCCACGTAAAGCTGGGGTGAGACGGTCTTGCCTGTCTGACCGACCTGGAACTGGTGCGGGTACCACCCGGCGTCCGTCACCGCGCGTGACGCGCCAACGGCAGCGCCGAGCGTGTCGGCCAGCTTCTCGATCAGCGCCATGTTGTCGGCCGAGCCGACGCCGCGCCCGCCAGAGACCACGATCGACGCCTCGGTTAGCTCGGGCCTGGCGCCGCGCTGTTGCACTACCCGCTCTAGTATCTTCGCCTGCTTAGCCCCGTCGCTGATAGTCAGGCTGACCGGCTCGATGGCGGCGGCGCCGTCAGCCGGCTCAGGCGCGATCGCGTTGGGCCTGACCGCGATGATCGGCGTGCCCGTCCGCACCCTGGCGTTGACGTTGATCGCACCGCCGAAGATGAGCTGCTCGGCGGTCATGTCGTCGGCCAGCCCAACCACGTCGGTGAGTATCCCTGAGCCCGTCTTGACCGCGAGCCGGCCGCCGATCTCCTTACCTTCCGCCGTGCTCGCCAGCAGCACCGCGGCGGCCGAGGTCTGCTTGACAAGCTCGGCCAGCAGCTCGGCCTTGGGCGCGACCACGTAATCGTCGTATTCGGGGCCGGCCGCGACGTACACCTTCGAGGCACCGTGCTCGGCTAGCCTCGCCTGCGCGGCCTCCGCGCCTGGTCCGGTCCACACGACGGCTGCCTCACCGAACCTGCGCGCGAGCGTTACAAGCTCGAACGTGACCTTCTTGACAGCCTCGCCGTCATGCTCGGCGAGTACGAGGATCTCAGCCATGTCGTCGGCAGCCCTTCAGCCTGTGTAGTTCCTGCTCAAAATCGCGCGTCCGTCGGTCGGTTGGTTGGCCGGCCACGGCCAGTCAGATGAACTTCCTCGATGCCAGGAATTCGGCGGCCTTGGTACCACCGTCACCTTCGTCGGCTACGACGGTGCCCGCCTGCCTCGGCGGCCGCTTGGCGAAGCTCACCACCTCGCTGGCCGCGTTCGCCAGCCCGACCTGACTCGGGTCGAGTTCGACGTCGGCCACGCCCCAGGTCTGAACGGGCTTCTTCTTCGCGGCCATGATGCCCTTGAACGACGGGTAACGAGGCTCGTTGATCTTCTCGACCACGCTGACCACGGCCGGCAGCGTGGCCTCGACGCGGTCGTAGCCATAGTCGGCCTGGCGGTTGATAGTGATCTTGGAGCCGTCGATCTCGACCTTGCTCGCGTAGGAAAGCTGCGGCACTCCCAGCCGCTCCGCTAGCATCGCCGGGATCACGCCGGTCCTAGCGTCGGTTGATTCACAACCGAGAATCACCAGGTCAAAGCCGATGCGGCTGAGCACCTGCGCCATCGCTGCCGAAGTGCCGACGACGTCAGAACCGGCCAGCGCGTCGTCGACGAGGTGCACCGCCTGGTCCGCGCCCATGGATAGCGCCTTGCGTATCGCCTCAGTCGCCCGCTCAGGCCCCATCGAGAATATGGTGACCGCGCCCTCATGCGCCTCAGCGATGCGCAGCCCTTCCTCGATCGCGTATTCGTCGAGTTCGTTGATGATGGCGTCGGCGGCATCACGGTCGAGCGTGGAGTCCGAGGCCTTGAGTGTGCGTTCCGACCACGTGTCGGGCACCTGCTTGACGCAGACGACGATATTCATGACCGACGGCCGACCTCCCTGATAACTGCCATCCCACGCCCAGAAGCTCTCACTTGCAGAACTGCAGCGTACTCGCGGGTACCGCGACACGCTTCCGCGCTATGTTACTCACAAGTAGCATAGCCGGCCATATCAGACGACCCGCTCGGTGATGCCGCGCTCAGCCAGCGACACCACATTGGCCAGCAGCATCGCCCTGGTCATCGGGCCAACGCCGCCAGGCACCTTGGCGAGGTAACCGGCAACCTCAGCCACCTCAGGATGCACGTCGCCGATCAGCCCGTCCGGTGTCCTGGTAATGCCGACGTCGAGCACCGCGGCCCCCGGCCTGACCATGTCGGCGGTGACCAGGCGGGGCTTTCCGGCTGCCGCGATCACGATGTCCGCGTTTCTCGTGTGGGCCGCCAAGTCAACGGTGCCTGTGTGACACAACGTCACGGTGGCGTTCTCAGTTCGCCTCGTCAGCAGCAGTCCGAGCGGCCGACCTACGGTGATGCCACGGCCGATCACGGTGACGTTGGAACCCGCGATCGGAACCTCGTACCTGCGCAGCAACTCCACGATTCCAACGGGCGTACCCGGCAGCGGCCCTGACTCGCCGAGGACAAGCCTGCCGAGGTTCATCGGGTGCAAGCCGTCGGCGTCCTTAGCCGGGTCAATCAGCTCGAGCACCCGCTGGGTGTCGAGCCCGGCGGGCAGCGGCAACTGGACGAGGAACCCGGTGCACGCCGGATCGGCGTTGAGCCCGGCGACGACGTCTTCGACCTCCTGCTGGCTGGCGGTAGCTGGCAGGTCCCGGCGCAGGCTGGCGATACCGATCTGGCTGCTGTCGCGGTGCTTGCCGGCGACATACACCGCGCTGCCTGGGTCGTCGCCGACCAGCACCGTGGCCAAGCCAGGCACGATGCCGCGCAGTGCCAGCGCCGCCACCCGCCCCGCGAGTTCCGCGCGGACCTGAGTGGCGGCGGCTTTACCGTCCATGATGATCGCGGTCACCGGGTCATTGTCGCCGACTGTGTGCACCCGCCCGCACCCACCCCAGCCGCCCGCACCCACCCCAGCCGCCCGGCCGCCCGGCCGCCCGCACCCACCCCCAGCCCGCCGCGCCCCGGCCCGGCTCGGGCGCCTGCGTTAGTGCCAGAAGTGCCTGACACCGGTGAAATAGAGGCTCACGCCCGCTTGCTGAGCCGCCTTGATCACCTCGGCGTTGCGGACGGAACCGCCCGGCTCCACGACAGCGCGTACTCCGGCGTCGGCCAGCACGAGCAGCCCGTCGGCGAAGGGAAAGAACGCGTCACTCGCCGCCGCCGAGCCTGCCGCACGGTCGCCGGCCCTGCGCACTGCTAGCCGCGCCGCGTCCACCCGGTTGACCTGGCCCATGCCGATCCCGACCGATGCGCACCTCGATGCGAGCAGTATCGCGTTCGACTTCACCGACCGGCAGGCGCGCCAGGCGAACTCCAGGTCCGCCAGCAGCGCCTCGTCCGCTGGATCACCCGCCACGAGTCGCCAGCCGGACGGGCGGTCTCCTTCTTCCGTGACAGCGTCCGTCGTCTGCATGAGCAGCCCGCCGCCAATCCGCCGCCACTCGGTCGCCGCCCCGCTGACCGTCACACCACCGGCCGCAACACCACCGGCCGCAACACCACCGGCCGCGACACCGCCGGCCGTCACACCGCCGGCCGTCACACCGCCGGTCGCGGCATCGCGCGGCCTACGGCAACGGAGCAGACGCTGGTTTTTCTTGGCGGTGAGGATGTCGAGCGCCTCGGCATCAAAGTCGGGCGCGACGATCACCTCGGTGAAAATCTCGGCGATCTGGGCAGCGGCCGCCTCGGTGATCACGCGGTTCGACGCGATCACCCCGCCGAAGGCGGACACCGGATCGCACGCGTTCGCCTTGCTGTGCGCCTCCGCGATATCGGCGCCTTCGGCAATGCCGCACGGATTGGAGTGCTTCACGATCGCGACGCACGGCTCGGCGAATTCGCCCACAGTCCGCCACGCCGCGTCGGCGTCGACATAGTTGTTGTAGGACATGGCCTTGCCGTGCAACTGCTCGGCGCTGGCCACCCCTCCGGCAGTCCCTGATGACCCGGCCAGACCCGCGG
>DATNEK010000307.1:0-3584 GCA_035553055.1 Streptosporangiaceae bacterium
CCACAGGGCGCCTCGTCTGAGGCAAATCCGCAGGCCAGGATCATGATCACTAAACAAGACTGAGTGGCGCCGTTCCTGGACGACGCTGACGCTTCCTTCGGCAGTGCCCGTAGTCCGTGCTTGACATGTGCTAGTTAGTTAAGAAGACTCCCTTACAAAGGGCTTTGCCGCCGCGATCTCAAAGGCTGGGTTCATGACAACAGCGAGAGCCCCGCGATGGGCTAATAAGGTGCGCGGCTGGCGGCGTTCGTGGCTCATCGTGATGGCCGGTACCGCGTGCCTGGCCGCGGGCCTGCCGGTTTCCCTGGCTGCGCAGATCGCCGGAAGCACGCCGGCGTCCGCGGATATCGCGCCCGCTAACTCTGTGCCGCAGGTGATACCGAAACCCGTCTCGATGACGGTGGGGCAAGGTAGCTTCACGCTCGCCTCGACCGCAAGCATCGCAGTGCCTTCCGGATCGCAGGCCGCGCTGCCTGTGGCGCAGGACCTAGCCGCCTACCTGCGTCCCGCGACCGGCTACGCGCTCCCCGTCGTGAGCGGAAACCCGCAGAGCGGTGATATCGAGCTCGTAATCGGCGACCCGGGAACGCTGCAAAACGACCCGGACGGCGAAGGCTATCAGCTCAACACCACGACCAGCGGCGTCACGCTTGAGGCGATCACGCCGCACGGACTGTTCAACGGCGTCCAGACGATCCGCCAGCTGCTTCCCGCGTGGATCACGAGCCCGTCCGTGCAGCCGGGACCGTGGACGATGCCGGTCGTGCAGATCACCGACTACCCGCGCTACACCTACCGCGGCTTGATGCTTGACATCGCCCGCCACTTCGAGCCGCCGTCGGCTGTCGAGCAGCTCATCGACCAGGCCGCCGCGTACAAGGTCAACACCCTTCATCTGCACCTGAGCGATGACCAGGGATTCCGCATCGTGATCAATGGCTTCCCGAACCTGACCAGCATCGGCGGGCAAGGCTCGGTCGGCACCGGCGGGCGGACCATGGACCCGGGCGGCTTCTGGACGCAAGCCGATTACCAGGCCGTTGTCGCCGACGCGACCGCGCATTTCATGACCGTGGTGCCTGAAATCGATTCGCCTGGCCACAACAACGCGATCATCATGTCCGAGTACAACGACACATCCAACTCCCTCCTGAACGGCCATCCGCAGGACATCAACTGCTCGGCGAACAACCCTCCGGTGTGGGACTACACCGCGGATGTCGGTTACAGCGCGATGTGCCCGGCCAGCAGCAACACCTGGGCCATCATGACCGCGATCATCGACCAGCTCGCCGCCATGTCGCCTGGCCCCTACTACGACATCGGCGGCGACGAAGTGCCCACGACGCTGCTCAGCCAGTCCCAGTACGCATCGTTCGTTAACACCGAATCCGGGATCGTCCAGGGCCAGGGCAAGACGGTCATGGGCTGGGCCGACATCGCCGGGTCGGGCACCAACCTGACGGGTCCGTCGGTCGCCGAATACTGGAACCCGGCATCCGGTACCGCCAGCGGCACGATCACGGGGACCGAAGCCGTCCAGAAGGGCATGAAGGTCGTGATGGCGCCCGCCAGCCACGCGTACCTGGACCAGAGATATAAGAGCAAGGTGCCGCCGACGCTGGGGATGACCTGGGCCTGCAAGAGGGGCTGCGATGTCGACCAGTTCTACAACTGGGACCCGGGGAGCTATGTCACCGGGGTCACTGACGCCAACGTGATCGGCGTGGAAGGAACGATATTCGGCGAGACCGTCGTCAGCCTGAGCGATGTGGACTACATGGTCTTCCCGCGCCTGCCGGCGCTCGCCGAGATCGGCTGGTCGCCGAAGGCTGTCAGGACCTCGCTTACCAGCCCCGCCTACACCGACTTCATCGGCCGGCTCGCCGCACAGGGCACGCGCCTCATGGCCGCGGGCGTCAACTTCTACCCGTCGACCGAGGTGGCGTGGGGCCTGTCACTTGCCGCGCCCAACCTGACGGCAAGCAGCCAGGACCAGGTCAGCGGGGCCGTCGCGACGCTCGCCGCACCCGGCTTCGCGACAAGCGCTGTGACAGCCACGATCAACTGGGGCGACGGGACCAACGGAGCAGCGACGGTGACCGGCACGGCAGCGACCACGACAACGGTCAACGGCCTCTACACGCTCGCCGGCACGCATACGTACGCCAAACCGGGCGTGTACCAGGCCACAGTCACCGTCAGCGCTTCCGGCGCCACGTCTGTCACCGCGCACTTCACCGTCACCGCGCCGTAGCCCACCGCGGTCATGGCCTGCTGACCCAGGTCGGGGCATACTGTGGCGGTGACAGCGTGGCAGGACGTGGTCCAAGCCGAGCCCGACTTCGCGGCGCGGGTACGGCAACTCTTCGACGCGGGCAGGCACAAGACGATCGCGACGTTGCGGGCCGACGGCTCGCCGCGAATCTCCGGCATCGAGTGCGAGTTCGCTGACGGCCAGCTCAGGTTCGGGTCGATGCCGCAGGCGCGCAAGGGCGCGGACCTGAAGCGGGATCCCAGGTTCGCCCTGCATAGCCCGACGAGCCACCCGCGCGAGGGCAACGAAGCCGAGTGGCCTGGCGAGGCGAAGATCGCCGGGCGAGCGATGGTCTCCGGACCAATCGATGACGAGTCTGCTGGAGAGCTGTTTCTTGCCGACATTTCCGAGGTCGTCATCACCCGGCTGAATCCGGAGGCGACGGTGCTCGTCATCGAGTCGTGGACGCCGCAACGGGGGCCTCGCGTGGTGGAACGCGAATGACGAGGCCGGCTGCTCAGGACTGATCGGCCACCTGCGCCAACAGTCGCGCGAGGTCGGCCGGCGCGGTGAACATGGGCCAGTGACCGGAGTCGATGTCGACAAGCGAGACGTTCTTGCTCTTCGCAAGCTCGGGTATCTCGCCCTGACCGATCCACTGCCTGGCCTGGTCCGGGCTGAACTCCGGGCAGATCAGCACCATAGGTACGTCATAGCGACGTTCGTCGGCCAGCTTGACCACGGCGCTAGTGACACCTTCCGGCACCGGGATAGCGGCCGACGCGATTTTCTTCTTGGCGGCGTCGTCCAGATCGACCGAGTCCGGCCCTTCGAACTCGTCCCAGCCAGGAAAGGGCACCGCCCCGTCCTTGACGGGAAGACCGTCGAAGTACGGCTTGCCGTTACCAGAGGGGAATCCGCCGATGAGGACGACCTTGCTGACCTTGGCGGGGCGGGCGTCGGCGGCCAGCCATGCCAGGGTTGCGGCGGCGGAATGCCCGACCACAATCGGCCTGCCGACAGCCGCGTCGACGGCGGCGAGCACCGCAGCCGACTGATCGGCGAGCGTCGCCGATGGGTTGCCGCCACCTTGGCCCGGCAGGGTGACCGGCACGGCGCGGTGGCCCAGGGCCTTGAGCTCAACGGCGACGTCGTCCCAGACCGACCCGTCGAGCCACAGTCCTGCGATCAGCACGATGTCCATCTCAGTTCTCCTTCCCCACGGCCGTCAGTGCGCGCTCGGCGTGATCAACGAATACTCGCAGCGCTGACAATAACGGTGGTTCCGGACAATCGGCGTCCTGATTAGTTCCGCGGACGCTAGAGC
>DATNEK010000308.1:0-5732 GCA_035553055.1 Streptosporangiaceae bacterium
ACATGCCGTAGCCAAGGCCAACCATAAGTTCCTGGATAAGATGAGTTCCTGACTTCGCAAGCGAGACGACTATGACTCGCTCTGCCCGGCCGTTAGCCGATTCCGTCGAGAGTTCTCCCATGAATTATCCCACCTTTCAATGCGGCCATCAGGGCGAGGATGCAGGAAGGAACGAAAGCAGCTTCGGCGCGTTAATAAGGGGAGACACCATTCTGACACTGGCGGTGAACTCTGCTCTACTAGCCAGCCACGCATTGTATCCCGCTCTATCCAGAAATCATTGCGCATGAAACCGGACGACGCCAAATCGCCTAAAGGCGCTGCAATCGCAGAGTCTTACATGGTCAATCAGGGGCGTCAAGTCCCTGCTTTGACGCCTACATATCGGGCATAACAATGATTGATGGCCTAAGGACTATAAGACTTACTTTTTCATACTATAATTGGTTGGCGACCATTATCGGCCCACTTGACAGCGACGAGGATATACTTGACAGTCGATACACTGCCGCAATCGTTGGCCTTTGCGGGCCGTTTCCCCCTCCGGAATGGGTGAGGTATCCGGTGTCTGACCGACGTTTAGCCGCACGTGGAAAGACACTCGTCTTCATCGGTGCGGGTAGCCAGGCAGCGTTCAGGGAGTACACGCTCATCGCAATGGCATCTCGCGCGGATCTCGTGCTGATTGACAAGCACCAGCCGCCATGGATCAAGCCGTACGTCAGGGCCTTCTATCCGCTCGAGCAGCCAGGTGCTGATCACATGCTCGAAGTCGCGCGGGCGGCCATGAAGGCTGAGGGAGCGGACGGCATCGTGACCTATGACGACCGGTACACCGTGCCGGTCGCGCAACTAGCCGAGGAAGCCGGCCTGGCCGGCTCTGGCCTGGCGTCCGCGATCGCGTGCAAGGACAAGCGAGAGACCAGGGCCAGGCTGAATTCGCGCGGGCTCGGCAGCGTCGGCTTCCGGATCGCCAACTCGGCCGACGAGGCGCTGGCCGCCGTCGGCGAACTCGGCTTACCGGTTGTGATGAAGCCGCGCGCCCTGTCGGCGAGCAAAGGCGTCATTAGGGTAGACAACATCGCCGACGTCGCCGCGGGCTATCAGACGGCGGCGACCGCCTCGGTGTCGGGTCCTGTCTTCTCGGCATCTGGAGTACTCGTCGAGGAGTACCTCGACGGCGAAGAGTTCATAATTGACAGCGTCGTCTACCAAGGTCAGGTCCAGGTCTTGTTCGTGGGGGTGAAGGTGCTCGGCCCGGCGCCGTATTTCGAGGAAGCCGGGGCTATCTCGGCCGCCAGCAACTTCGACCTGCTGCCCGGCATCCGGCCGTACATGCAGGCCGTCCATGAAGCGCTCGGCTTCGCCGATGGCGTCACTCATACCGAGCTGCGAGTCGATCAGGGATACCGGATCTTGGAGGTCAACTCCAGGCTCGGCGGTGGCATGCTGCCCTACCTTGGCTTCCTGGCCACCGGCATGGATCTGTCCGCCGCCGTGGCCGACATCGGCCTCGGCCGGGCGCCGGTGATCGAGCGGACCAGGGATCGTGCCGCGGCCATCGCGTTCCTCTATCCCGAGCACGACATGACACTGGGCAGGCTCGACATCCCGGACGAGATACTCGCCGATCCCCGCGTCGACCGCGTTGTCCCGCTGGCGAAGCCGGGCGATGTCCTCCTGCTGCCGCCGGCCGGCTACGTGAGCCGCGCGGCGATGGCGATCACTACCGGCGACGACGTCGCGTCCTGCAAGCGGGCCATGGCCGACACGGTGGCCAAGATCACCATCACTCCCGCATCGTGAGCGGCTCGTCGTGACGCGGGAAGCCCGCTACCGGTTGTGGAAGCTGGTTCCATGGCCGGTCAAGCTGCTGACGCTCGGCGTGCTCGTAAACCGCGCTGGCGGCTTCGTCGTCGTTTTCCTGGCGCTCATCCTGGCCGCACGTGGCTTCCCTGTCTGGCAGATCGGCGTCGCGCTCGCGCTGGTCGGCGGGTTCGGGATCGCCGGCGCGGCCGTAGGCGGCGCCGTCGCCGTGCGCCTCGGCCCGCGCCTGACGATCGTTTACTCGACCGGCGGCTGCGCGATCTTCACGGCGCTGCTCGCCATCCGATCGAGTTTCGCCGTCACGGCGGCGATCCTGTCAGTCATCTCCCTGTTCAACCGGGCCTACATGCCGGCCTCCGCGGCCATCGTCGGGCGATTGGCACCGCCGGATCAGCAAGCTCCGATGTTCGCGTTCTACCAGCTCGCCGTCAACCTGGGCACGGCCGGCGGCGCGCTCGTCGCCGGGTTCGTGCTGGCCAGGTCGCTGACCGTCCTGCTGCTCATTGACGCGGCCACCACCGCGGTCTTCACGCTGGCGTCGCTGTACCTGCCGGACGACCGCCCGGTACGTGTCGCGGACGCCGGCGGCGAGACCGGGCGCAGGCGCGGCGGCGTCCTGCGCGATTACAGGTACATGACTCTGTGCGTGGCGTTCGGCCTGATCGCGCTTGTCTACGGGCAGCGTTCTGGCGTGCTCCCGCTGGTGATGAAGGCACACCACTACAACCTTGAGCTCATCGGCGAACTGCTCAGCGCCAACGCCATCGCCGTCGTGCTTTTCGAGCTGCCGCTGGCGACCTTGATCAGGCGTCGGCCGGCGTGGCTGCCGCTCGCCATCGGGGCCGGGTTGATTTGCGGCGGCTATGCGATCTACGTGTTCGGCGTGACGCTGCCGACCATCTTCGCCGGGGTTGGCCTGTGGACGATAGGCGAGATGTTCGTGACTCCGTTCTCGTCGGCCACTGCCAGCGCCATGGCGCCAGACGGCTCGGCCAGCGCCTACCAGGGAATGCTCCAGGTCGTCAGAACGGCCGGCCTGACCGGCGGGCCGGCGATAGGGGTGTTCGCCTATGCGGCGGGCCAGCAGGTTCCGTGGTGGGGATGCGCGGCGGCCGGCGCGGGAGCGATCGCCATCTTCGCGTCCATATTGCGGCCAAGGCACCGCGCGTCGCGAATCGATCCCGCAGCCGACATCGAGAGGGTTCCCAGATGAACCATCGCGAGGTGGAGTTACTGGCAATAGGCGCTGGGCCGTCGAACCTGGCGTTAGCCGTCGCCCTGGAGGAACTGGCACCAGATGACCTCGCGCGGCGATCGATGCTGGTCGAACGGCAGACGGAAACGGTCTGGCAGGCTGGCATGCTGATGGCTTGGACCAGGAGCCAGGTGTCATTCCTCAAGGATCTGGTGACACTGCGCAACCCGCAAAGCAAATTCACGTTCATCAACTACCTGCATTCCGCTGGCCGGCTCAGCCATTTCATCAATATGAATAGCTTCACGCCGTACCGGGTGGAGATCTCCGATTACCTGCGATGGGTTGCCCGGTCACTGACCAAGGTGACGCTCCGCTACAACAGCCAGTGCACCAGGCTCGAGCCGACGCACGACAGCGGCGGCCAGCTGACCGGCTGGCTGGCGACGTTCGCCGACAATGCCACGATCGCCTGCAGGTACCTCGTCATAGCCACGGGCAGGGACCCGCTCGTGCCGACCGTCTTCGCTGGCCTGCCCGCCGACCAGGTAATCCACAGCACTCGCTTCAGCGCCGGGACCGCGAATATGGATGCCGGCTACCCCTACCGGATCGCGGTGATCGGCGGCGGGCAAAGCGCCGCGGAGATGCTGTGGGCAGCCCACCAAAAGTTTCCCCGGGCCAGCCTGAACATTATCATGCGCACGATCGGGTTAGCGAACTACGCCGTCAGCCGTTTCACTAATGAATTGTATTTCCCCTCTTTTGTCAAGGAGTTCTACGCGGCTCCCGCCGACGTCAGGGAGAACCTGCTCGCCCAGATGTATGGCACGAACTATTCAGGGCTCGACGCCCGGTTGCTCGACACCTTGTACGAGCAGGCCTACATCGAGCGCGTGACCGGCGAGGAACGGATCCGCTTCGCTACCAACACGGACGTCACGGCAGCGAGGCTGGAAGGCGACGAGCTTGTGCTGACGCTGACCGACCGGCTCACCCGGCAGCCAGGCGAATACAGGTACGACCGGGTCATGCTCGGGACCGGCTTCTGCAAGGAAATGCCGACCTTGATCGCCGACCTGGCTATCAAGCTGGGCATCGACGACGCGACGGTCGACCGCAACTACCGGCTCGTCATGCCGCCATCGGATGCCGGGTGCTATCTGCAGGGCGTCAATGAGGCCACGCACGGCATCGCGGACTCGCTGCTCAGCGTCGCCGCCGTACGGGCCGGCGAGATCGTGGCAGACATCCTGCGGCGTCGCGGTCATCCGCTAGGGTCGGCCCCATGCGGCTAACGGTCCTTGGAGGCTGCGGCGCCTGGCCAGAACCTGGCCAGGCATGCAGCGGGTACATGATCGAGCACGACGGCTTCCTGCTGGTCGTCGAGCTGGGCTACGCGACCATGCCACGGCTGATCGAATACGTCGATGCGGGCCGCGTCGACGCTGTCTATATCAGCCACGCGCATCCCGATCACTGCGCGGACCTGAATCCGCTGCTGCGGGCGCGCGCGCTGCGTGATAATCCGGCACCGCCGCTGGCTATCTACAGCCCGGCGGGCGCGCTCGATGCCGTACTGGCGCTGGATCGCCACGAGACACTGGCCGGTTCTTATCAACTGCATGACGTCGCTCCGGGGGCGAGCCTGGAGATCGGCCCGTTCCGTGCGGATGTCAGGCTGCTGCCGCACTGGCTGCCTAACCTCGGCCTGCGCTTGTCGGCCGCCGGCCGAGTGCTCGCCTATACGGGAGACACAGGCCCGAGCGAGGAGGTCGTCCACCTGGCGAAGGACGTTGATCTGCTCCTCGCCGAGGCCACCTATACCGAGCTCGTCCCTGACGATGCGCGGCAGTACATGTCCAGTGCGGGCGGAGCGGCACGGCAGGCCGCAGCCGCGGGCGCCGGCCGCCTGCTGCTGACCCACTTGTGGCCAGGGAGCGACCAAGCGGCGGCCATAGCCGCTGCCGCCGCCGAGTATCACGGTGACCTTGGCATAGCTACGGCAGGACTAGCCATAGATCTCAGCTGACACGTAATTGGGTGCTTTGCGGGCGCCCGGCAGCAGCCGGCGGCGGTTTGTGCCGCCGGCTGGGTTTGAGCGTATGGGGCTGGGCGGCTCCGGTATGGGTGGTGCGGTCAGCTGGCCGGGTGTCAGGCGGCCTCCGCGGGTGGATGACTGTCCTCTCGCGCCCACCTGTCATGCTCTCGGCTACCGTGGCCCACCGCACGAGCTGGCCAAGCGCGTAGGCACGCAGCCGTCCCTGTCTGACCGGCCGTGGAGCGTCCGATGAAGGTTCGGCGATATTCTCGCCGTTTACCTTCCAGGAGCCGCCAAGATGTCCGAAGTACGATGCGGCCGAGCTTGTCGCCGAGCCTGCAACATCAATCCGCTGGCGGTGCCGGACCTCCACCCGATCGTTAGCTGGCGAACTGAGGCAATTCAGGGCCACGTGACCAGGTTCTTGCTGTGTTTATAGATCGGCTACGCGGGTTCAAGGGGTGGTCGCAACATTGCCGGTAGATGACTCTTTCCGTGGTCACGATATCTGGTGGCCTGCCGACGACCAGGGCGGCGCGGCAGACTGGTGGATTGCCCCGGTTCGCCAGACTTGATGCAGCTAGGCGGCTGGTTCTTCGCGTGACGCGGCGACGTCCGGCAAGATCAACGGTGGCCGGCGCGGCAATTGCGGCAGGACTTAAAGTTGTG
>DATNEK010000309.1:0-29147 GCA_035553055.1 Streptosporangiaceae bacterium
TGGTCCGGCTAGCTTCACGGCCAAGTACGGCCCGGTGAAGGACACCAGCGTCAAGGGCAGCCCCACGGTATTCGTCAACTAACCCGATCAGCGGCCCGGCGCTTCGATGGCTCACCCATCAAGCGCCGGGCTGTTTAATGCCACAACCGCATTGGCCCGTGACCGGCCCGCTACGGCCAGGCGGACAGTTCCCAGGTTACGGATAGTTTTTGTGCGATAACACCAGAAAACAAGACCGGCCGCAGGAGGGAGTGGGCAGCGGAGTCATCGGATAACAAAGACCGCTTCATGACTCACCAAGGGACCTTGGCTTAAGGCGTGAGCCGTGCCGTGACTGGAAAGAGGTGATGGATATCGGGGGAATGAAGATCTGTTTCAAGACGGGGGAAATGCATGCACCGCAAGCTCGACATCCTTGCCGACAAAGGCTTCGTGATCCTGCGCGACCGACCGGGGCCGATGATCCATCCGGTCGAGTGGGAGTCGCTGACCTACATGGACTGGAAGAGCGGCGGCGACACGAACTTCGCGCCGCTCGCGTCGGCGACCGGCGATATGGACTGCCGTGGGTTCTGGGATCACGGCAAGGCGGACAAGGATGGCCTCTGGACCACCAACCGCGGCCTCGCGCCGAGCCTGGTCAAGTACGTCGAACAGGTCGGCGCCAACTACGGCAGGGTCCGGGTGATCAAGCTGAACCCCAGCGACGAGGCCACCGCGCGGCGGCAGTTGCACCTTGACGACAACAACAGGCTCAACCCCGACGGATCCGGCTGGGTCGTCCGATCGTGGCTCGAACTTGACAACGCGGCGGGCAAGTCGATGTTCATCTTGCGCGAGGACAAGGACGACCCGGCTACCGAGACGAGGATCAGGCTGCATCCGGGCATGCAGTTGCTTATCGACACAGAGCGGCTCTACCACGTGGTCTCGCACCCCGGTCCGCGTCCCCGCTACGCGCTGATTACCTCGTGGGAGACCAGCGACGCGCTCGATCGATGGGTGGCCAGCGAACTGGCGGCCGACCAGCAGTTCGCTGGCCTACCGTCGTAACCCGCGCCCGCCTCGACTGTTTCCTGACGTCGCCGCCATCAGCAGGCCGCCGAGCATCGACAGGTTCTTGAGGAACTGGACCCGTTGCTGAGCACGCTCCTGCGGATCATCGATATCCCAGAATCTATGCCCCGCGATCGTGGTAGGGATCAAGGTGGCGGCGATCGTCAGTGCCGCTAGCCTCGGCAGCCAGCCGACTGCCAGCAGCGCGCCGCCGGCGAGTTGGGCGGCGCCATTTAGCCGCACCGCCTGCTCGGTATCTTCCGGCACGAAGGGGACGAACTCGGCTAGCGGACCCACAACGGGTTCGGCTTGCTTTACCAGGCGCTCGGGCGAGCGCATGGTCTGGTAACCCATAACGATGAAGATTGAGGCGAGCATCGGGCGCGCCAGGGTCCTGAGTATGGTCATGCACAACCCACTGCCCCTCGCACCTGCCAGGAAAACGAGTAGGCGACGGCGACAGTGGCGGCTACCGTGGGCACGTTTGCGGAGGTAGCCATGGAACAGATCAGCAAGAAGCTGATGAGCTGGGCGTCGGTGCTCGACGCCGGCACGCTCGAGCAGGCCATGCGCACGGCGCAGATGCCGTTCATCTACCCGCATGTGGCCCTGATGCCGGACGCGCACCTCGGCAAGGGCGCGACGGTCGGCTCGGTCATCCCGACGCTCGGCGCGATCATCCCGGCCGCCGTCGGCGTCGACATCGGCTGCGGCATGATCGCCGTCCGCACCCAGTTCACCGTCGACGACGTTCGGCGCCGTGGTGACCTAGCGGTCCTGCGCGAAGCCATCGAGCGGTCGATACCGCTGTCCGCCGGCAAGTACAACAGCTCGGTGTACGACGGGGAGACGGCGACGAGGATCGAGGCGCTCGAGCGGCATCAGGCGGCCGACAGCGCCGAGAAGATCGCGCCCAACTGGCGGCTGCAGCTCGGCAGCCTCGGCTCTGGCAACCACTTCATCGAAGTCAGCCTTGATACCCAGGACCGGGTGTGGCTGTTCCTGCACTCAGGATCGCGCGGGGTCGGCAACAAGATCGCGCAGCGGCATATCAAGATCGCCGCCGAACTCGCCAAAAAGTACTGGATCAAGCTGCCCGACGCTGACCTGGCCTACCTCGCCGAAGGCACGGAAGAGTTCTGGGCCTACATCAGGGACCTGCGCTGGGCGCAGCACTTCGCGCTGCTCAATCGCGAAGAGATGATGCACCGGGTGATCGACCGGGTGCGGGACTGGATCGGCGCGGACGTCGAACCCACGCAGACGGTGAACACGCACCACAACTACACGGCCAAGGAGACGCACTTCGGCAAGGAGGTCTGGCTTTCCCGCAAGGGCGCGATCGACGCATCGGCCGGCACTGGCGGGCTGATCCCCGGCTCCATGGGCACCCGTTCTTACGTCGTGACCGGCAAGGGCAACCGGCTGGCGCTGAACTCCTCGCCGCACGGCGCTGGCCGCCGCTGCAGCCGGTCAAAAGCCCGCAAGCTGTACAGCATCGACGAGCTCGACGCGGCCATGGCCGGTATCGAGTGGCGCAGGACACAGGCGGTGCTCGACGAGATACCCGCCGCCTACAAGGACATCGACGTGGTGATGGAAGACTCCAAGGATCTCGTCGAGATCCGCCACACTCTGCGCCAGATCGTGAACGTAAAAGGTGACTAGTATCCTGCGCCTGAAATGAGTGTGGTAAATAGGTCAGGACATGCCCTTGGCGTGCACACCGGCCGGTTTCGGTGCGATGGATGCGGGGTTTCATCAGGGATATCGGGTGTGAATACGGGCATCCATCGCGGCGTCCGGCCGGGTCGGCGCGATGAAATCGGGAATTCATCGCAGCTGCGGCAGTCCGCCAGGAGCAGGCCCAGTGGCCTGCCAACCCGATACGCCGGGCTTCGCCAGGCGTGACTAGCCCGGGAAGCCCCGGGCTAGTCACGCGCTAGCTCGCTACTTGATCTTGTAGGTGTAGGGGAAACTGGCCACCGTGCTCGCCGTCGGGGCCGCGCTCGGCAGGAAGTTGAAGGTGACCGAGGCGGGGTTGAACGACACGGCGGACACGTAGACCGTTCCTGAGACGACCTGCCCCGAAGTCCCATTCGGAGTGATCGTCACCGGAATCGTCACAGTCTGACCGGGCTGCACGATGATCGGAGTCAAAGTCGCGCTCGGGTTGGTGCTCTGATCCCACAAGTCACCGGTGGATGCGGTGACCGTCGGGTCCAGCGCGTTGGTTCTCGCGACCGCCGAGACCGTGGCGGTGACCGGCGTTGGGCCCGTCGCGCCGTCAGGACCCTGCAGGAACGGGGTCACCGTCCAGTCGCCGTTCGGAATGTCACTGGCAGACAAGTTCACCATCGAGGTGTTGGCGATGTTGGATGCCAGGTCCGGGTCGCCGAACGCCCAGTTCAGGTCGAATATGTTCGGGCTGGGTGCGGAGACCTGCGCGGCCAGGTCAGTGGTCAGTGACGGGACCAGGAAGGTCGGGACGACGCCGGTCAGGTTCGGCAGCGTCAGGGTCGACGTCGTCTGCGCGACCAGGGGCAGATTGACCTTGCCGCTCAGCCTCGCGTCGACGAAGTACTCTTCTGGCACGTCACCTGAGTTCTTGATCTTGATGTGGGCGGTGACCGGTTTGCCCGACGCGAGCTTCTTGCCAGTGGAGTCAGGCAAGCCGCTGGCCGATGCCTTGACCGGGTTCACGTTCATGTGGACCGTGAACGGCTGGGTCGTCGCCGTGCCCGACACGGAGTTGTAGAAGTCGACGATCAGCGTCCACACTCCAGCGACCGGCTTGACGACGTGAAGCTGAGCGCCGTCTTCCAGTATGAGCTTGGACTTGCTGGTCTTCTGCAGTCCGTTCTGGGAAGCGGAGACGACTTCGCCCCGCGGGTCGACGAGAGCCACGAACACCGTGTTGTTCTTGTTCCCCGTCGTGACGCTTGCGTTGAGCGCCTTCTTCCCTGGCGGGAGCCTGAGCTGGAAGTAGTTGGTCTGGCCGGTGCTTGAGGCTCGGCCGTTGCCACCGGTCAGCGTGCCGCTGAAGGTGATCGCCGGCGACGGAACCGGCACCAGCGACCGGAGCGTGACCGGGATGGTAGTCGTCGCCGCGAATCCCGGCTGGCTCGCCGCGGCGTGCAGGATGATCGAGCCGGCCTCGTCGCCTGGCTTGATCGGGGTGCTGACGTTCAGCTTGAAGCTGCTCGACGCCCCAGGGGCCAGGGTGATCGAGTGCCTGGACAGCGACCCGAAAGACTTGAACGTGGCCGTGGTCGCCAGGAACCGCATGGTGACGCTCGACGGCGGGCTCATGACTACCGGGAAGGCTTCGAATAGGGCCGTCCAAGTCCCCTTGGCCGGGTCGGCTACCTGGGCGTTGCCGAAGTTACTAGTTCCCTGCGGGAAGTTGAACGCGGCGAACTTGTTCGAGGGTGAGACCAGGATGAGCACCGGCAAGAAGGCTTGGCTCGGAATGGCAATGGACACGCTAAGCCGTGCCTGCCCCTTGGGCACGTTGAACGT
Organism: Streptosporangiaceae bacterium; assembly: GCA_035553055.1. Classification (GTDB taxonomy): domain Bacteria; phylum Actinomycetota; class Actinomycetes; order Streptosporangiales; family Streptosporangiaceae; genus Chersky-822. Next base: position 4,579 of record DATNEK010000309.1, read on the forward strand.
GGTCGAGCCGGCGAAGCCCGGCGAGGTCAGGGTAAACACCTTGGAAGCGCGCCTGACCGGCGCCGACAGCGTGCGGCTTGACAGGTGCACGGTCACCTTGCTCGAGCCGTCGTTGATGATCGTGTCGCTCAGCTGCTCGGCGTGCGAGGCCGGCCCGATCGCGTTGAGCTGGGTCGTGCTGTCGAGTATGGCATGGCCCTTCCTGGCCTGGGTCCGACCAGGGCCTGGGTAGGACCGGGCGGCGAGCACGGCCTGGTAGGCGTCGACTATGCCGGCGCCCTGCTGCTCGGCCGGGGCGCTGATGTCCTGCGCGGTCGAGACGATGATCCTCTTGACGACCGCCGGCGACGGGGAACGGCCGCCGTGAGCCTTCCGGTAGGCCTGGATCACCAGCGCGGCGGTGCCGGCGGTCAGCGGGGCCGCCTCACTGGTACCACCGGTCTCCTGCACCGACGATGGGTTGCCGTTGAAATCCGTGCAGGCGGCGAACTGCGGCGTGGGCGTGCACAGCGTCCAGTTCTGGTCGCCGGGCGCCACCACGTCGACGGTTCCGGCCGCCTGGTCGAAGCCTGCCGAGCTGATCCCGCTGATGTTGTTGTCGATCCAGCCGGTGACGGCGCCCGCGCCGAAGATCCCGAAGGAATTGGTCTGGGCGTAGGCGCGGAACGTAGTAGTCGCGCCAGCCGAGATGATCTTCGGGTCGGTGGCCGGAGAGCCGATCGTGTTGGTCACGCCCGCGTCGCCCGAGGACGCCACCACGGTGACGCCCGCCGCCACGGCGGCTTCGTCGGCCTGATCGGTCAGGTCAAGGCTCGCCTTGTCGGGGAACGGGTTGGCGCCGAACGACTCGTTAAGCACGTTAACGTGATCGACGCTGACCGCCCAGTTGATCGCCTCGAGGAACACCGAGTTGAAGGCGAAGTTGGACGAGCCGAACACATTGAGGCCCACCAGGCTGGCACCAGGTGCGACGCCGAGAATCCTGATCAGGCATGGTCGGCTAAGCCCGTTACCGTAGTTCTGAACGTTGTAGACGTGCCTGCCCTGTGCGGCGATGGAACTCGCGTCGAGGAACGCCTCACCGCCGCTGGTGTTAGCGCTGGTCCCGGTGCCGCTGAAGTCACGGTAGTCCACGAAGACGTGCTGACCGTTGGCACGGATGAAGTCGGGGTTGTTGATGTCGATGCCATCGGCGATCCACGCCACCTTGACGCCGGCCCCGGTGTAGCCAAGGCCCTGCGCGGTGTTCACGTTCGACTGGCTCGCCGCGTGGATATTGGTAAGCGCCTGGGGGTCGAGCTGCACCCCGGTATTCTTCGCCGGGCATGCGCCGGCCACCGGCGCGACCCCAGCCGCGGGCGCCTTCGCGATCGCCATCCCTGGCTTAAGTTTCGGCACCGAGGAGACGACCGGGATTGGCAGGTCGGGCGTTACTTCGGCGACCGCAGGGTTCCCGGCCAGGCGCTTGGCCTCGCCAGGCGAGACGGTCGCGGCGACCGCGTTCACCAGGGAGATACTCTTGACGTTCCGAGCGTGGGTGGCCGTTAGCTCAGCAAGCACGCCCCGCTGGGCGGACTTGACGCGGGCCGCGCGGCGCGCGGAGTTGGCTGGCGTGTCGGGGAGGCTGTTGAACTGGTTCCTCAGCACGATGATCACCTTGTCGGTGACACTGCGCGACAGTTGTCTGGCAAGGGCCGGAGTCAGCGGCCGCTGGCCGCCCTGCGCGCTGACCGCGCGACTGGCAGTTCCGGCATTGTGGCTGGTCGCACCCTGTGCTGGGGCGGTCAGGCTAATGGCGACAAGCAACACTGGCGCTACTATTGGCGCCCCGCGCGCTACGCGCTTGTATCTCATCTGGCTCTCTTCTCCCTGCGACTCTCCCTGAGACCAATTGGCGCGTCAATAGTGACTCTTAAATCCGACAACGTCCAGACTTGCCCAGCAGGTTCAGCACCCGCGCGCTCAACCGCCGGGGATCGCCCGGTGCCGGACGCGGGCTCAGCCCCCGGCGACGCGAGTCGGCGCGTGCGGGCGGGCCGGGTGCGTTACTGTGACGTTGCCCGGTAACGGACTATTGCTACTAAGCGAAAGAGGTCGCGTGGCAGAGCACACCGGCTCGCGGCACGGCCCGGAACCTATCGATCGCAAGCTGCCATCGCTTCATCCGGTCGTGCGCGCGGGATTCATCGAATATGACCGGGTGATTTTCTTCAGCGATGCGGTATTCGCGATCGCGATCACGCTCCTCGCTGTCAACCTGCACGTGCCGAGTACGGGCAACATCGGCTCGGCTCATGATTTGCACCAGGCGATCCCCGCCATTTTCGGCTTCGCCATCAGCTTCCTTGTGATCGCCTTTTTCTGGATCGGCCACCATGGGGTCTTCAGGTTCGTCGTAGCGCTTGACCGGCGGCTCATCGCGCTGAACCTGGCCTTCCTCGGCGTGATCGCGTTCCTGCCTTATCCGACCGATCTGCTCAGCGCGTCTTCCGCGTCCGCCGCGGTGATCTTCTATGCCGCCTGCTGCGCGCTCGCCGGCCTGCTGCAGGCGGGTATCTGGCTCTACGCGACCCGCCCGTCCAGCGACCTGACCAGCCAGGACGCCGCTCCTGCGCGCACCTTCTTCCTGCTGAGGATGCTGCGCGTGCCCGTTGTTTTCCTAGCCTCGATCCCGGTCGCTATCGCCGCACCTAAGTACGCGCCGTTCGTCTGGCTGCTGATATGGGTAACGGGCTCGTTGATCAACCGTTTCTGGCGGGCTCGCAGCCAGCCGAATGACTCGCAGCCGGCGGAATGACAAGCCCGATCGCGGGTAGCTGTCGGCCATGTCGCAGCCGACCATCCCAGCGAACCGCAGAGCGAAGCTGATCGAAGCCGCGCAGGAGAGCTGGGTTTCTGCCCTGACCGACCTGGGCGGGCGCAATACGTTGCTGTACTACAAGGACAGAAGGTCGGGCACGCTCGACCTGGCCGGAGCCGATCAGGCCGCCGTCGAGCAGTTCATCGCCTCAGGATCGATCAGGCTGACCAGACTGTTTCGCGACGTCGACGCCAGGGCCGACGCGATTCGCCGGGTCCAGGTGATCTACCGCAAGGCGAAGGAGCTACTCGAGGAACGCGGCATCAGGGCCGGGTACCTCGCGACCGGCATGGCCAGGTGGGACGAGCTGTTCTTGCTGCCCGCCGCTCCCGTGCTGCTGCGCGGGCTTACGATCACGCCGACCAGGGCCAGGCACGACGACTTCGAGCTGACACTCGACGATGAGCAAGAAGTCAACCCGGTGTTGCTGCACAAGCTGTCCAGCGTCTACGGCGCCGCGATCGACAAGCTGGCCGGCCAGCGCGGCGACCGGCTCTACCAGCTTCTGCGCCGAGCCGCCAGCACAGCCGAGGTACCCGGCTTCGACATCGCTGACCGGCTTGTGATCGGCACGTTCACCTACGCCAAGCTGCCCATGGTCCGCGATCTGCAGACCGCCGCCGAATTGCTGAACGACAGCGATGTGGTAGCGGCCATCGCCGGCGACCCTGACGCTCAGGAACTGCTTTCGGCTCCCGACGACGATGACGCGGAACCGCTGCTCGATCTGCCTGACGCCGACTACTCCGTGCTCGACGCCGACTCATCGCAGCGGAGCGCGATCGCCGCCGTGATGTCCGGCCGGAGCCTGGTGATCCACGGTCCGCCAGGAACCGGCAAGAGCCAGACGATCGCGAACCTGATCGCCGCGCTCGTCGCGCGGGGCAGGAAGGTGCTGTTCGTCGCCGAGAAGCGGGCGGCGATCGACGCGGTGCTTTCCAGGCTCAAGGGCGTCGACCTCGGCGAGCACGTACTCGACATCCACGAGGGCACGAAGGACAGGCAGCGAATCGCGCGCGACCTGGGCACCAGCCTCGACCTCGCGCACCAGACCACCGCGCCTGACGACACCAGCCTGCGCCGCAGGCTCGCCGACCGGCAACGGCGGCTGACCGACCACGTCAAGGCGCTGCACGAAGCGCATCCGCCCTGGGGGCTCACCCCGTTCGCCGTCCAGTCGGCCCTGCTCGGCATCCCGAGGCGGGCGCGCCATCAGGTGCGGCTCGCGGCGCCTGAGCGGATCACCGGAGCGGTGGCCGACGACCTGCGCGACGAACTCAGGGAGTTCGCGCATCTAGGCGGCTTCACGATGCGGCCCGGCACGACGCCGTGGTTCGGCGCGGCGCTGCGCAGCGCCGAAGACGTCAGGCTGGCCTGCAACCTGGCCGCGCAGCTCAGCTCGCACACGGTGCCGCGGCTGATGGACATGCAGGCCAAGGCCAGCGCCACCGTCGGCCTGCGAGCACCGGAAAGCTACGCGGACGTTCTCGTGAGGATGCGGCTCTACGCTGGCGTGCGCCAGACACTCACATCGTTCGACCAAGGTGTATTCGCCGCCAATCCGAAGGCGCTGGCTGAGGCCGTCGCCGGCACATCCGCTACCTCGATGGGTGAAAAACGAAGGATGCGGAAAGAATCGCAGCGGCTTTCACGCGGCTCTGATAAGCAGTCTCGCGAGGAGCTGGTCGCCAAGCTGAACGACGCGGCGAGTCAGCTTTCCGAATGGGAGTCGCAGCGGCTCAGCGCGGCCGCGACCGCCAAGGACACCGCTTTCCTGCCGACAGTTCCCGCGGACTTTTTTTCGCTCAGTGAATTTCTCGGCGAATGCGCGCAGCGACTCGACGCCCTGCGCGGCTACGTCGGGCTCGACGCCGATGCCGCGGTCGAGCAACTCGCCGCGCTGACCGCCGATCAGGACACGGCGTGGAAGCTGCCGAGACTGTATGAGCTCGCGGCCAGGTTCGACCAGCTCGGCCTGCGACCGCTGCTCGACGACCTCGCGCGCACCGAGGCGTCGCCCGACCTGGCCGCGGCGGCGTTCGACCACGCGTGGTACTCATCGATACTCGATCAGATCAGGGTCCGCGACCCGCGCTACGCGGCCGAACGCGGCGGGTCGCTCGATGAGGTCGCCGACGATTTCCGTATGCGCGATGTCGAGTACCTGCGGTCCAACCGGCGGCGGGTCATGCACGCCTGGGCTGAGCGGCTGCGCGAGGCCCAGGACCAGCACCCCTTGCAGGCGCGGGTTATACGCAAGCAGGCGGCGCTGCGCCGCGGTCACCTGCCGCTGCGCAGGCTGCTCGACCAGACCTCTGACGTCCTGTTCGCGCTCAAGCCGTGCTGGGCCATGTCGCCGCTTATGGTCAGCCAGGTACTGCCGGCCACGAGGCTGTTCGACGTGGTGATCTTTGACGAGGCCAGTCAGATCGTGCCGGCCGACGCGATACCGGCGATCATGCGCGGGCACCAGATCGTGGTCGCCGGCGACGACAGGCAGCTGCCGCCGACGAACTTCTTCCGCCAGATCGCCGGAGCCGATGAGGAGCGGCAGTACGACGATGACCCTGGGGCTGACCAGCACGGTAACCAGTCCGACGATGACGAGGACGAGACCCTGGTGTCGTTCGGGGTGGGCTTTGAGTCTGTGCTTGACGCGCTCAAGCCGCTGCTGCCTACCTGGCCGCTGGCCTGGCACTATCGGAGCCGGGATGAGCGGCTGGTGGCGTTCTCCAACAGCCGCATCTACGGCGGGACGCTGACCACCTTCCCCGGCGTGTTCCGTGACGACTGCCTGCGGCACGTGGTGGTCGCGCAGACGCCAGAACCCGGCCAGGAGGTGTCGGTCACCGCCGAGGTGGACCAGGTGGTCGAGCTGATTCTCGAGCACGCGAGGACCAGGCCGCAGGAGTCTCTCGGGGTGATCGCGCTTGGCATCAAGCACTCCGATCGCATCGACACGGCGCTGCGCGCCGCGCTGACCGCGCATGCCGATCTCGAAGGTTTCTTCAACGAGGACACCGCCGAGCCGTTCTTCGTCAAGAACCTGGAGCGGGTGCAGGGAGACGAGCGGGACGCGATCATATTGTCGATCGGCTACGGCAAGCACCCGGACGGCCGGATGCGCTACCAGTGGGGGCCGCTGCTGCGGGACGGCGGCGAGCGCAGGCTGAACGTGGCGGCGACGCGGGCCAAGCACCGGCTGACGCTGGTCAGCTCGTTCTCGAGCCACGACGTCGACCCCGACCGGCTGACCAAGGCGGGAGCCAAGATGCTGGCCGACTACCTGGATTACGCCGGTTCAGGCGGTTCGGTTGCCGCCGCCTCTGGCGGTGACGACCTGAGCCCGTTCGAGGCCGACGTGCGCGACCGGCTGGCCGAGTGCGGGATCACGGTGGTGCCGCAGTACGGCGTCGGCGGTTACCGTGTCGACTTCGCCGCCACCCATCCAGACGATACGGACCGCATGGTGCTGGCGATCGAGGCTGACGGCGCGTCGTATCACCAGTCGGGCAGCGTGCGAGACAGGGACAGGCTGCGCGGCGAGCACCTGAAGCGACTCGGCTGGAACTTCCACCGGGTCTGGTCGACGAACTGGTTCCACGACCCGAACGCAGAGGTCGCCAAGCTGCGCGCTGCCTACGACGACGCGGTCGACGCGGCCGACGCCACGTCGCCGGTGCCACCTGCGCCGCAGCAGCCGTCCTCGCCTCCGCCTCCGCCTCCGCCCCCGTCGGCCCGGCCGGCGGAGGCGGAGGGCAGGGAGGTGCGCAAGGAACTGCCTAGCTCACAGGTTCGCGAGGTCGGCCAGGAGCTGGCCCCACGCGAGGTTGGACGGTGACACGCCGCTGGTCTCCATCCAGGTCTGGGAGAGCAGCACGAAGGCCTCGTCGCAGTAAGTGGACAGGAACTCCCACGTCATCGCCTGCTCCGTACCCCAGGTGACGCACCAGAGCTTGCTCTCGTCGTAGCCGCACAGCGGGACGCAATGGCCGCCCCAGCTTCCGGCCTTCGCGTCCTTGCCCCTGGTGACCGTCCATTCCTTGCCAACCTGGCTCTGCGCCGATATTGGCAGCGCCAGCCCGATGTAGGCGCCGCCGAAGAGCGCGACCGCCTCTTCCATCTGATTCTGGTCGAGCGGGTTAAGCGAGGCGAACGCCGTGATCTCATGTCCTTCCATACCGGTCGACTTCCAGTAGTTCACCGCGGTGAGCATGTCGGTGCCCTTGTCGGTGCTCGGGTCGTCCGGGTTAAATCCGGTAATAGCGGTGTACGCGGCGAGCGTGTCCGCGTCGTCAGGAACGAACGGGTTGCCGGCCTGGTCGCCCCAGATCTGCACCATGTGCGCATAACCAGCCTCGACGCAGTCGCCGTACTTGTCGTTGCCCAGCATGGGGAACTGTATGCCGTGACCCCAGTGGGCCTTCGGCGGTGGCGTGGTTGCGCCCGTACGGTACTTGGCGTAATCGAAGGTTCTTGGGTCGTGGCGAGCCGGGCTCTTGCCGAGCTTAAATTCGGGCATTTGCGGACACCTTTCGATGGGCGGCACGGACGCGGATGAAGTCTATTGTCAGTGCGCCATTCGCACCTGTGTAATAAGAGGCGCGAGAGGGTCCCTAGATACAGGCCTGTCAGCTCGACTTGAAGATCACGGTCACCTGCCGGAATCCGAGCGAGCGCATGAGCCCGGTCAGCATCGACGTGGTGTTGTGCTCGGCCTCGGCGATGAGCGGGCTGCGCCTGGCCGCCGCCTGGATCTTCTCCACCGCGAGCACGTACACCTGGTGCTGGCTATTCGGGTTGCTGGAGAAGAAGTTCCCGATCCGGTTCAGCAGGCCCTGCTGCTCGGCGAACACGTACGACTGCTTGACGTTGAGCACGGCGGGCTCAAGCTGGGCCGGCGGCAGCGTGAGCGTGACGCGGGCGCGGTTCGGCGAGACGACGACGTCCCTCCCCCGCAGGCCAGAGAAGTCGACGAACGCGATATCGCTGCCAGCGCCGACGAACAGCGTGTCGGTGCCTTCGATGAACGACGGGATGAGCGATGAGCGCTTGGCCAGGTCGACGATGACCTGGAACGAACCGCTCGCCGCCTCATACCGGCTCATCGCCGTGATCGACTTCAGCAAGGCCGGCTGGCTGCGGTCGATAGCTGTCTCGGCGAACGGGTTGCGCAGCCTTGGCAGCAATTGGATCGCCGACAAACCGAGCAGCAGAGCGAGAATGGCGATCACGGCGGCGACGGTGAGCCAGCCCATGCGGATAACGCGACCGAGGTTGCCGCGCGCTCGCTGAGCAGAGTCAGGTACCCGAAGCGGCGTCGTTATCCGCTCGGCGGAACCTGGGCCACCCGGTGGAGTACTCATCGGCCGCCTCCGCGCCAATCGTCAGTGTGCTAGCCGATCCCCCCTGCCCGCGCACACCAGTTCCAAACATTGGCCGGGCCGGTAACCACTGGTATCCTTTCGCTCACTCGCGCGTAACGAGTTACTTACTAGAAGTCAGTTGTCGGGCCAGCTGAACTAGTCCGCCGGAGGCGGCCAATGTCAACGACCTCGCAGCCCGCGCCTTCGGTTCACCGAACCCCGACCCGCATACTCGACGCCGCCGAACGGATCGTCCAGACACGCGGCTTCAACGCCTTCAGCTACGGGGACGTCGCCGCTGAGCTGAGCATTACGACCGCGGCGCTGCACTATCACTATCCGCGCAAAACCGAGCTCGGCACGGCTCTCATCGCCCGATATTCGTCGCGGCTCGCGTCCAGGCTGGAAGCGCTCGACGAGGCAGGCGCCAGCGCCAGATCTAAGGTTGACGGTTATGTCGAAATCCAGGCTGAAGCACTCGCGCAGGGGAAGCTGTGCCTGTGCTCCATGCTCGCCGCCGAATACCTGACGCTGTCGGCGGACATGCAGGCGGCCGTTCGTGACTTTTTTGAGCAAAGCGAGGCGTGGCTTACCCGGGTGCTCGAGCAGGGCAAGGCGGAAGGAACGATCGAGTTCGCTGGCGGCGGCGACGACACCGCGAGGATGATCATCAGCGGCCTGCAAGGCGCGATGCTGCTCTGCCTGCCCTACGGCGACGTCGGGCGTTTCATGGCCGTGGCGCAGGCCCTGCTCCGCTGCCTTTACCAGCCAGCCGTTCCCAGCTAGCCCATCAGGTCTGGCAGCCGATTGCGAAGCCTGGCCACCAGCCAGTCCTCGCCGACGCGCGTGAAGATCTCGGCGGCCTGGGTGGCACAGCGCCGCGCGTCTTCCGTCTGGCCGAGGGCGAGGTAGGTCTCGGCCAGGTCGGCGAGCGCGGTGGCCTGCTCGTGCGGGTCTCCGACTTCTTCGAAAATCCCGGCCGACTCAAGCAGGATCGGCACGGCCTCCGCCAGGCGACCCGATCTGGCGTGCACCAGGCCGAGCACGTCCGCAGCCCGAGCCATGCCACGGCGGTCTCCTAGCTCGCTGAACGCCGCGAGCGCCTGAGTCAGCGATTCCATGGCCTCGTCTTGCTGGCCAATCTCTGACAGCGCGCCGCCGAGGTTCGAAAGGGTAAGCGCCTGGCCGTACCTGTCGTCGAGTTCGCGAAAGACGGCGAGCGCTTGCCGGCCAACCTCGATTCCGCGGCCGATGTTCCCCGTCTCGGTGTAGGTGCTGGCCAGGTTGCCGAGCGCCTTCCCTGTGCCCTGGATCCAGCCGACCTCGCGGAAGAGCTCAAGCGCCCGCTCATAGTGGGCCGCCGCCTCAGCGTGCCTGCGCATCGGGCGGTAGGCGCTGCCAAGATTGCAGGTCACCTTGCCCTCAGCCTCAAGGTCCCCGGCACGGTGAGCCGCCTCGATCGCGGCCTGGTGGGTGGCGATCCAGTCGCCGTAGTGCCTGCCACGGTCGAAGTAGGGGAACAGCGCGGTCGGCAGCTTCCAGCCGATTTCGAACAAGCCTCGCTCGCTCGCTGAGAGCGCGATGGCGGTCAGGTTAGGCCGCTCGGCGTCGCACCACGCCAACGCGGCGGTCTCGCTGTCGAACGTCATCGGGGGGACCGGCAGATCGGCCGGGACAGCAGGCAGCGGCGGCAGGTTCTGATCCAGAGCCATCCTGGCGGCGCAGGCGCTGCGAAGGTACCAGGCCGCGATACGGAAGGCCGCCTCGTCGCGGCGCCCGGCAGGCTCGGTTTCGACGAGGCACTCGTAGGCGAATAGCCGCAGCAGGTCGTGCAGCCGGTACCTGCCGTCATCGGCCGCGTCGACCAGGTGCGCGTCGACGAGTACCGCGAGTTGCCTGGCGCATTCTGATTCGCTGAGCCCGGCCAGCGCGGCACACGGCGCGAGCGCGATGTCAGGACCGTCGTGCAAGCCAAGCAACCTGAACAGCCGGCGTTCTGATTCATCGAGTCCCAGATAGGACCAGGTAAACACCTTCCTTATCGCCGCCGAGTCGTCATCGGGAACGGCGAGGCCCGACAGCCGGTCCGATGACTCGGCGAGCGCGGCTACCGCGTCGGCGACCGCACCATCGCCGCCAACGACGCGCTCGGCCGCGATCAGCAGCGCGAGCGGGTGATGGCCGCACAGACTCGCGAGAGCCACCGTCGCCCCGGGCTGCTGCGTTGCCCTGGCGCCGATCGTTCGACGCAGCAGCCTGACGGCATCGCGCAGGTCGAGATTGTCAAGCGCTATGCGCTGCGCGCCCTCGCGCACGGCGAGGCCAGGCAGCCTCGACCGGCTGGTGATCAGCACCCGGCAGTACGGCGAGCCCGGCAGCAGCGGCCTGACCTGACCGACGTCCTTGACGTTGTCGAGCAGGACGAGCATTCGCCGGTCGGCCATCAGCGTGCGGTAGAGCCCGGCCTGCTCGGTCAACGCGACGGGCATCCGCTCGACCTCGACCCCGAGCGCCACCAGGAACTGGCCCATCGCCGCTTCCGCCGTGACCGGCCGGCCGGAGGGGTGATAGCCCTGCATGTCGATGTAAAGCTCGCCGTCGTGAAAGTTGTCCCTGGCCTGATGGGCCCAGTGCACGGCGAGCGCCGTCTTTCCTATGCCTCCCATGCCGCTGACCGCGCTGATCACTACCGGGGTGCTCGTCTCCCGGTCACGAAGGAGCCGGTCGAGCTGCGCGAGCTCGGCGGCCCTGCCGGTGAACGACTCGGGCGTGGCCGGCAGTTGCCTCGGCGTGACCAGCCGTTCGCGGCCCCGCCCGGCCGGGTGGACCGGTCCGTGCCTGGTGGTGGCCTCTGCCGCCGCCCGCTGCGCGAGCGCCAGCTCGCGCAGCTTCCTCAGCGTTCCGCCGGGAAGCTCGAAGAACCGCTCGTACGCCGCGATGACGGCGTCGGGCGGGATTCGCCTGCCCGCCTCGTAGTCGACGATCGCGCTGTGCGAACCAAGGTGAAGCGGCCGCAACAGGTCACGCTGGGCGAGCCCGCGGCTTCGGCGCAGGCTCCGTAGCGAAGCGCCGAGATGCCGGCTCGCCGACTCAGATTCGTCCGTCGGTGGCATCGCGGATGCGTGAACCCCAGGTGTCGGAACGCTGCTGTCAGGCGCGGTCTGCATTTGGTCCGGTTTTGGTCAGCAATCTTAACTTCTGTGCCGCACCAACCGCAGAATGACCGCGCAAACCACGCGAGGATGCCGCGGGCACAGGAGGCCGTCGAGTGAAGCTCGGAACTCACCGGGACAGGCTGATAATCGCCGCCTGCACGATCTGCGCTGTCGTTATCGGGCTGGTCGTCTGGCTGGCATGGCCAAAAGGCCCGTCCGTACCCGGCGCCGAACGGGTCAGGCAATACACCAACGTCAGGGCCTGCATGCTGACCGGCGCCGACGGCGTGAGCGGTCCGGTCGCGGCCGCGGCGTGGGCGGGGATGCAGGGCGCGTCGGGCGCGTCGAAGGCGATGGTCTCCTACCTTCCCGTGCCCGGCCAAGCGACCAAGGCAACGGCGGTGCCTTACCTGGCCAGCCTGGTGCAGCGGCAGTGCAGCGTGATCGTGGCGGTCGGGCCGGCTCAGGTCGCGGCCGCGACCGCGCAGGCGGCCAGATACCGGCGCGTCCGCTTCATCGTGATCTCGCCGGGCCAGGGCCAGGTCGGCCCGGCGGCCTCTGGCGTGGTCCAGATCGCGTCTGGGCCGACCGCCCAGGTCCATCAGGCCGTGCAGGCGGCGGTCAGCGCGGCAGTCAATGGCTAGCCGGCCAGTACTGCGGCGACAAGTTCCCTCCGGGCGGCGAACGACAGGGGTCACCATGGCGACCGAACGCACTCATCCTCACCTCGCTTGCCTCGCCCGCAGGCGCACCAGGGCCCGGCGGCTCGGCCGGGCGACGGTGACCGCGGTTGTGCTGGCAACCGCGCTGGCCGGTACGGTCACGCCGGCGATGGCGGCGGATACGCAGCACGCCAGCGTGTCCTGGTCGGGGGTGTGGGACTGGCTCACCAGCGGCCGGCCGACACTTCGCCTGCCCGCTCAGCAGACCGGAACCGCCAGGGGCCTGCCGCACTACGTGCCGGCGTCGGCGACCAGAGGACTCCGTGGCCGCGGTTATCCGAGAGGCCGCGGCCACGGCCAGCTTCCGCCGTTCAGGCTGCACGCCCCGGTCAGGCGGACGACGAAGACGGGCCGGTTCGTCGGCAGCGGAGCGCGCAGCTTCAACCCAAGGACCAGCAAGCCGCTCCTGTGGAGGTCGACGGCGACCTCGACGCTGTACCGCAACGCGGACGGCAGTTACACCCGTCATCTCTACCCGGGGCCGGTCAACTACCGGACCGCCAACGGCGCCTGGCATCCGATCAACTTGCGGTTGGCTCGCGGCGGGGACGGCCGGCTGGACGAGACCGCCAACTCGCTGTCGATGAGCCTCGCCGTCAAGGCGTCGGATCGCGCTCTCGTCTCGGTGGGATTCACGCCGTCCGAGCAGGTCGCTTACGGGCTTGCTGGCGCCCGGTCGGTTAGCGCCGTCGCCAGCGCCAACACCGCGACCTACCGGTCCGTGCTTCCGCATACCGACCTGGAGCTTGCCACGGTGTTCAGCGGGCTGACCGAGTCATTGATCCTGCGCTCGCCTGCCGCCCCATCGTCTTGGACCTTCCCGCTCACCCTGCACGGGCTCACGGCGAAACTTGATCGTCACGGCGCGGTTGACCTCATCGGCGCGACCGGCAAGATCGTGGCCCAGATACCGCCAGCCCACATGCAGGACTCGAAGTTCAACAAGCGGTCGGGCCTGCCCGCTAGCTCAACCGCGATCACCTACCGGCTCGTGACCACGCGCGGTGGCCAGGTCGCCATCGTGATGACCGCGAGCACGGCGTGGCTTGACAACCCGGCCCGCGTGTACCCGGTCACCGTCGACCCGGACTTCGGCACCAACGGCACCACCAAGGTGCTCTCGGACATCCCCAACACCGACTATTCGTCCTGGGATGACCTTGACGTCGGGACGTGGGACAACGGCGGCGAGATCGGCCGGTCGTTCATCGCCTTCTCCGGCCTCGGCTCGAGCCTGGCCGGCGACCACGTCACCGCAGCGTCCTTGCACATCTGGGACTACTGGGCGTCGTCGTGTACTACGCCCGAGCCCTTCTACGTCGCGCCGATCACGCAGTCCTGGTCGGTGACGGGGGCGAAGTCGTATCCGGGGCCGTCGCTCGGATCGTCCATCGGGTCGGCGACCTATACCCCGTCCAGCGACCAGTGCATCAACAACACCAGCGGCAACACCAACGTCGGCGGCGACATGCCGGTGACCTTGTCAACCGCCACGTTCAACTCATGGACCACCGGCGGCGCGGATTACGGCCTTGGCATATACGCGGGAACGACCACCAACTTCACCTGGAAGCGGTTCGACTCCTACCACACCAGCCACGCGCCGTACCTGGCCCTGACCTACACCCCGGACGTCGCGCCGCAGATCAACTCGCAGTACCCGCCGGGCAACTACAACTCGCCGACGCTGACGCCCGAACTGCTCGCCTCGGGCAGCGACCCTGACAGCTGGCCGAGCCCGATCAAGTACGTGTTCACCGTCTACACGCCGACCGGCACGCAGGTCGCCACCTCAGGGCTGATCTCGTCGGGCGACTGGGTGGTGCCGGCCGGCAAGCTGTCGTGGGCGCAGACCTACTACTGGACGGTGCAGGACTACGACGGCTTCGACTACTCAAGCGCGGTCAACGCGAGCTACTTCACCACCCAGGTGCCGCAGCCGCTGATCACATCGACGCTGGCGCAGAACTCCGACGGGCACGGCTTCGACCAGAGCGTCGGCAACTACACCACGTCGCAGACGGACGCCAGCGTGCAGACCGCCGGGCCGTCGCTTTCTGTGGTGCGTGATTACAACAGCCTGGACCCGCGCACTTCGGGGGCGTTCGGCGCGGGCTGGTCCAGCTTGCAGGACATGAAGGCCACCGAGGTTGACGACGCCAGCGGCAACATCACCAGCGTGGTCATCACCTACCCGGACGGATCAGAGGTCGGCTACGGCGACAACAACGGCACGTTCGCCTCTCCGCTCGGACGGTACTCGACGCTGACCGCGCTGCCCAGTCACGGCGGCTACACGCTGACCGACAAGGGCGACACCACCTACACCTTCGCCCAGGCCGGCTCGGCCTCCAACATCTTCGACGTCTCCTCGATCACCGACTACCAGGGCGACAAGGAGACATTCGCCTACTCAGGCGGCCAGCTCACCACGGTCACCAACGCCGTGTCAGGACGCGCGCTGCATTTCAGCTGGTCAACCCCGTCGGGCGCGCAGTATCCGCACGTGGCCAGCGTGTCAACGGACCCGGCCACGGCCGGCCAGCCTTCGACGGCGCTGACCTGGACCTACAACTACACCGGCGACGAGCTGACGTCTGTCTGCCCGCCGACGTCGCCCGCGCAGTGCGCCGGGTACTCGTACGCGACCGGTTCGCACTTCCCGACGGCAGTGCTCGACACCGGGCCGGCCGCGTACTGGCGTCTTAACGAGGGCTCAGGCGGGACCGCGGTCGACTCCGTGCTACCGAACGAGGGCGTGTACAACGGCACGTACGCCAATGTCACGCTCGGCCAGCCGGGTCCGCTGCCCGGATCGACCGCTACGTCGGCGTCGTTCAACGGCACTTCGTCCTACATGCAGCTTCCGGCCAGCCTGGCCAGCAATGCCAGCTACCTGGCCGGCGGTTACTTGTCGGTGTCGCTGTGGTTCAAGACCACCACGGACAACGGCGTGCTGTTCAGCTACCAGAACAGCCCGATTACCGCCGGGACCACTACGGGCAGTTATGTTCCCGCCCTGTATGTCGGCAGTGACGGGAAGCTGGCCGGCGAGCTATGGGGCAGCTCAAGCCCGATCCTGTCGTCCTCATCGGTCGCCGACGGCAACTGGCACTATGTCGTGCTCACCGCGGCGGGGAACACGCAATCGGTGTACCTGGACGGGTCGCTGGTCGGCACCCAGTCCGGGTTGGTCGGCCTAGCTGGGCAGTCCTACGCCTACGTCGGCGCCGGCTACATCGGCGGCAACTGGCCAGACGAATCGCACCACCTGCAGAGCGGCACCACCGGGTACGCCACCTACTTCAACGGCCAGGTCTCCGACGTCGCGCTGTACAGCCACTACCTGACCGCCCAGTCGGTAGCCGCCATCTACGCCACCGGGCATACCTCGGCCGGCCTGCTCAACAAGGTCACCACGCCGCTCGGCAACACCAAGGCGCAAATCAGCTACAACTCAGTGACCGACAGGGTCACATCGGTGACCGACGCCAAAGGCGGCACCTGGACGATCGGCGCGCCAACGGTGGCAGGCTCCTCAGCCGTGTTCCGGTCCGCCGTGCTCGGCGCGAACCCGGCCGGTTACTGGAGGCTCGGCGACTCGGGCACTCCGGCGCAGGCAACCGATGAGATACTCGGCGGCCCTGGCAACTACAGCAACGTCACGCTCGGGGCGACCGGGCCGTTCTCCGACGAGAGCGCGGCGTCGTTCAACGGCACGAGTTCCTACGTGCAGCTCCCGTCATCGGACGCACCGGGCACCGGCCCGGCCTCGGTCGGCTTGTGGTTCAAGGTGCCGTCCGGCAACACCGCCGGCGGCGTGCTCTACGACTACGAGACCTATCCGCTGAACCAGCCTGGCATGCCGACCGGGCAGTGGGATCCCGCGCTCTACGTCGGAACCGACGGCAAGCTGCGCGGCGAATTCTGGAATGGCGGCACGAACACCATTACATCGTCGGGCACCGTCAACAACGGCAACTGGCATTACGCCGTTCTCGCCGCAAGCTCGACTGGCCAGTCGCTGTATCTGGATGGCACGCTCGTCGGAAGTTCGTCGGCCGCGCTCGCCCCGTCGGCCGGCAACTACGTCTACATCGGCGCCGGCGAGTCGGCCAGTTCATGGCCCAACCACCCGACCAACACGCTCGGGTACTTCACCGGATCGATCGCCGAGGTGGCCTTCTACAAGTCACAGCTAAGCCAGAACCAGGTGCTGGCGCAGTGGCTGGCGGCGAAGTCGTCGAACGGACTGGCGCCGACCGAGACGATCACGGTGACCGATCCTGGCGGGCACCCGCTGACCTATACGTATGACCCGCTGCAAGGTGACCGGCTGATCGCGCAGACCGACGGCCTTGGCAACCGCACCACCTACGGGTACGACACGTCGGGCTTCCTCTACACCACGACCCAGCCCAACGGCAACGTGGTCACGACCGGGCATGATGTACGCGGGAACATGGTGTCGCAGACCACCTGCCAGAACCAGGCGGCGAACCAGTGCTCGACCGAGTACTACACCTACTACCCGGACGACACGACCACCAACTTGTCGCCCGATCCGCGCAACGACCTGGTGCTCACCTTGCGGGACGGCCGGTCAACCAGCGCCACGGATAGCCGGTACCTGACCACCTACGCCTACAACGCCGCCGGGAACCAGACCTCGGCCACCACCCCGCCGGTGCCCGGGTTCCCCAATGGCCGCACCACCACGATGACCTACACGACGTCGACTACGGCGGCGACAGGCGGCGGCACCACGCCGGCCGGGCTGCTGGCCACGACCATAACGCCAGGCGGCGCTACCGAGACCATCAGCTACTACGCCGACGGTGACGTCGCCTCGGTCACCGACCCAGCCGGCGAGGTCACCAAGTATGGTTACGACGCGATCGGTCGGGTCATTTCCAAGACGGTCACCTCAAGCAGCTACCCGAGCGGGCTGACCACCACCTACACCTACAACGGCGCCGGGCAGGTGCTCACCGAGACCGACCCGCCGGTCACCGACCACGTCACCGGCGCGGTCCACACGCCGCAGACCACCAACACCTACGACGCGGACGGCAACCTAACCTCGGTCACGGTCGGCGACTCCACCGGCGGCGACGCGTCGCGCACCACGGGTTACACGTTCAACGCCCAGGACGAGATGGCGTCTAAGACCGACGCGCTCGGCAACAAGACCACGTTCAGCTACGACGGTTACGGCAACCAGATCGCCCAGACCGACGCGAACGGTACCACCACCGACTACGCCTACGACGCCGACGGGCACCTGCTCACCGTCACATTGATGGGGTACACCGGCGACCCGGTCAATCCGTCATCGCCGGTGAACCTGATTGAGCAATCCCGTGCCTACGACCCGGACGGACGGCTCGCCTCGATCACCGACTCGATGGGCCGCGTGACCGCCTACACCTACAGCGACAACGGGCTGGTCGCCACCGTCACCAGGTCGAACCCGGCGACCGGCCAGTCGTTCGTCATCCAGTCCAACACCTACGACCCGGCAGGCAACCTGACCCAGCGGGTCACGAACAATGGCACCACCACGACGAACTACACCGTCGACGCCGCTGACCGCACCACCTCAACCGCCCTTGACCCGTCCGGCCTTGACCGCGTCACCAGCTACGCGTTCAACCCCGATGACTTCGTGGTCAACACGAGCGTCTCAAGCGGCGGCACCGTGTACTCCTCGGTCGATAAGACCTACGACGCTCTCGGACGCCCCACCTCATCGACCGTGCACGATGACACGGCCGGCCACCCGGTCGGCTGGTGGCCGCTGACCGACGGATCGGCAGGCACCGCGACCTTCTCGCCGACTTCGGCCGCCGATCAGTCAGGGTCAGGCCACACCGCGTTCATGTCACCGGGGGTGACCTGGACGTCCGGTGCGGCCAGCTTCAGCGGAACCGGCTTGCTGGCGACGGGCGGCTCGGTGCTTGACACCACCAAGTCCTATTCGGTGTCCGCCTGGGTCAACCTCGCCTCGGACAGCTTTGGCGACGTTGTCTCGCAGGGCGGCAACAACATCGGCTCGTTCGCCATCCAGTACTCGAGCGGCTACGACGCCTGGTCGTTCACGACCGCGAGCGCGGACAGTTCGTCCCCCACCTATTACGGCGCGCACCAGACCACCAAGCCAGCCGTCGGCACCTGGACTCACCTGGTCGGTGTCTTCAACGCGAGCAACGGCGCGATGAGCCTTTATGTCAATGGCTCGCTCGCCGCGACGGCCACCGACCCGTCGCCGTGGACCGGAAGCGGACCGCTCACCATCGGCGGCGACGAGACGGCGGGCGGTACTCGGTCGGCGTTCTTCAAGGGCCAGGTCGCCGACGTCCAGGTATACCAGCGGGCGCTGTCCGGGTCGGAAGTCTCCACCCTGTACACCGGCGGCCGGACCGGCGGCACGCTTGACGCCCGGGCGCTCACCACTACCTGGACGCTTGACCAGCGCGGGCTGCCGACGTCGATGACCGACCCGAACGGCAACACGACCACCTACCTTTACGACGAGGCCGGCAAGCTAGCCCAGGTCACCGCCCCGGCCATCAGCACCGAGGTAGACGGCGGGTCGCCGGTGACGGTGCATCCCATCGTCACCTACGGGTACGACACCTTCGGCGAGAAGGTCACCAGGGAAGACCCCAACGGCAACATCACCACAACGAACTACGACGCCGACGGCCGCGCCGTCTCGACGGTGATGCCCCCGTACACCCCGCCAGGAAGCTCGACCCCGATCGTGGCCACGTCCACGCAGGCTTACGACAAGATCGGCGAGGTCATCTCGTCGACCGACGCTCTCGGCAACACCACCTCTTACGTCTACGACCAGCTTGGCGATGTGGCGACGACGACCCAGCCGGGCGGCGGCGTTACCCACTACACCTACGACACGGACGGCGAGCAGCTTTCCGCCACGAACCCGCTTGGCGCCCAGACGCAGTCCACCTACGACTTCATGGGCCGGACGCTGACCGCCACCCAGATCGTCCGCCAGCCGACGACCACCGCCGACACGACGACCAGTGCCTACACCGACCAGGCCGGGTACCTGTCGTCGGTTACCAGCCCGACCGGCGTGGTCACCAGCTACTCCTACGACGCGGCCGGAGAGACAACGGCGACGACCGACGGCGCGGGCGACACCACCAGGTACAGCTACGACGGCCTCGGCCGCCGGACCGTCGTCACGATGCCGGACGGCACCAGCCAGCGCGCCACCTACGACGAGGCCGGCAACACGATCGGGACGGCGTCGCTTGACGCCTCAGGCACCACGCTGCAGCAGGCGTCGGCGACCTACGACGCGGATGGCAACATGACCGCGTCGACTGACCCGATGGGCAATACGACAACCCTCAGCTACGACGCGCTCGGGCTCGCGACGCAGGAGGTGCAGCCGGTCTCATCGACCACGTCGATCACCACATCGTTCGGGTACGACGCGGCCGGGAACATGACCAGGTACACCGACGGCAACGGCAACAGCACTATCTCCACCTACAACAGCTGGAACCTGCCGGAGTCGACGACCGTGCCGGCGACAGCGGCCGACCCGAGTGACCGCACGTTCACGACGTCGTACGACGCTGACGGCCGCCCGGTGACCCAGACGTCACCCGGTGGAGTGACCGTCACAAGCACTTACAACGCGCTCGGGAACCTGACGAGCCAAGCGGGATCCGGCGCCGAGGCACCGACGACGGCTCGGTCGTTCGGCTACGACGCGGTCGGCGACATGACCTCGGCGAGCACGCCAGGCGGCGCCGACACCTTCACCTATGACGACCGCGGCCTCATGCTGACCGCCTCAGGACCATCAGGCACGTCCTCCTTCGGGTACAACGCGGCCGGGCAGACGACTTCCCAGACCACGGCCGCGGGCACCTCCGCCTACAGCTACGACAACGCGGGCAGGGCAGCCACGCTCACCGACGCCGCCACCGGCTCGACGCTGACGTACTCCTACAACTCAGACTCGCTGCCCACCTCGATCAGTTACGGCACCGGCGGGGCCACCCAGACGTTCGGCTACAACGGCCTGCACGAGGTCACCTCGGACACCCTCACCGCACCAGGGGGCGGCACCGAAGCCTCGATCAGTTACGGGTACAACGCCAGCGGCGACGAGACATCGAAGACCACCACCGGCGTCGACGGCGCGTCGTCAAGCACCTACACCTACGACGAGGCGAACCGGCTCACTTCCTGGAACAACGGCGTCACTACCGTCAGCTACGGCTACGACGCCGACGGCAACCGCACCCAGGTCGGCTCGGCGACCTTCAGTTACGACAGCCGCGACGAACTGCTCTCTGGCGGCGGCTCAACCTACACCTACACCCCGCGCGGCACCCTCGCCTCTGGCACCACGTCGAGCGGCACAACCAACTGGGCGTTCGACGCATTCAACGAGCTGATCACCCAGGGCTCGCAGCAGTTCAGCTACGACGCTCTCGGCCGCGTCCTTACCGGCCAGGGGGCGACCTTCGCCTACTCGGGCATTAGCACCAACGTCGCCTCCGACGGGACGTTCACCTACAGCCGCGACCCAGCCGGCGGCCTGATCGGAATCGGCAGCAACTCGGGACCCGCGGTCCTGGCCCTGACCGACGCCCACCACGACGTCGTAGGCCAGTTCACCGCCACCGGGTCCGCTCTGACCGGATCAACGACCTATGACCCGCTCGGAAATGTCGTCGCCACCACCGGTCAGATCGGTAACCTCGGCTACCAGTCCGGCTGGACTGACCCGGTCACCAGCAATGTCAACATGGGCTCGCGCTGGTACAACCCGGCCACCGGCCAGTTCCTCAGCCGCGACTCGGCGGGCAACAGCGCGATTCCCAACTCCGCCGCGGCCAACACCTTCGCTTACGGCGACGACAACCCGCTAACCGCCTACGACCCAAGCGGTACCTGTGACTGGTGGAACCCGATCTGCGGGGCCGCCCAGGTCGTCAGCAGCGTCAGCAAGGCGGCGAGCACGGCCTGGAACACGGTCACCACCGCTGCGAGCTCGGCGTGGAACAGCGTCAGCCAGGGCTTCAACACCTTCATGGCCCAGACCTGGAACGGACTGACCAGGCTGGCCACCTCGGCGGTGCACGTACTGACCACCGTCGTCCAGAAGGTCAATGACGCGTACAACGTCGTCAAGAACACTGTTGTCAATACCTACAACTACGTCAAACAGCAAGCGACCAAGGTAGTCACCGCGACCTATCACGCGGTCAAGTACGCGGTGAGCACCGCGACCAAGTTCGTGCAGCAGCACGCGGCCGCCATCGTCTCGTTCGTCGCGAGCACCGCCGTGTTCATGGGCTGCGAAGCCGCGGTCAGCGCCCTCACGGCCGGCGCCGCGTCGCTGCCTGGCGCGGTGGGCTGCAGCGCCCTGGCTGGCGCGGTCGGCAACGCGGTCACGTACGCGATGACCACCCCGGTCAGCAAGTGGAGCCTGGGCGGGTTCGCCACGACTGCCCTTGAGGGCGCGGCGGCAGGTGCGGCCGGCGGTTTGCTCGGCCCGCTGGGCAGCAAGCTACTCGGCCCGGTCGTCGACGCGGTGGCATCCCGGCTCGGGCCAGCGCTCGTCGACGACGCCGCGGACGCGCTGGCCGACGACGTGACGGACACCGCGCTTGACAGCGCGAGCAACGATGTTGGCACAGCCGCGGATTCCAGCGCGTCTGACGCTTCGGCGGCCTCGGACACTGGTGCGGCCGACCCGGCCTCGACCGAGCCTTCCAGTGACCCCGCATCATCCTCTGAACCGTCCTCTGAACCATCGTCCTCTGAACCATCGTCCTCTGAGCCCACGTCCTCCGAACCCGCCTCCGAGGAGGATCCGGCGATGGCCTGCTCGGTGAACTCGTTCACCGGCAGCACGAAGGTCCTGCTGGCAAGCGGCAGGCGAGTGGCGATCGACAAGCTCAGGGCGGGTGAACTGGTCCGCGCCGCCGATCCCCGCACCGGCGCGAGCGGCCCGCACAAGATCACCCACGTGATCAGGCACTCGGGCGTCCACGCCATGGTGGCGATCACCTTGCTCGGCGGGTTCGTCATCCGGGCTACCGCCCACCACCTGCTATGGGATGCGACGGCCAGCCGGTTCGCCTACGCCAGCGCGCTCAAGCCAGGCAACAGGCTCGCCGAACCAGGCGGGCACCTGATCCAGATCACCGCAACCCGGGCCTACCGGGCCAGTCTCACCGCATTCAACCTGTCTGTCTCCGACGTCCACACCTACTATGTCGCCGTCGGCCCGGCAGCGGTGCTTGTGCACAACAGCTGCCCCAAGGGTTCGCTGACCGGCGCGTTCGTGCGCCAGGCGCGCGCTGGCTACCTGCAGTCCCTGCGCACGGGACGCATGGGCAACGAGGGAACCACGGCCGTTATACGGCTGTGGAACAGCAGCACCGGAGACATTATGGACGCGATAGCCACTGAGAGTCGCAATATGCCGGCCGAATGGGCAGGAATGCTGAAGAACGGAGAAAACTTCATACCAGGGGCAGGGCACGCCGAGGAGACGATATTGAACTGGGCGGCCGCCAATGGATGGGAGCCCATCGAGGGCGGTGCCTCACGGAACGTCTGCATCGCGATATGTTCGAGGATGCTACGCGGGCTTGGCCTGACCCTGGGTGGTCCAACATTCGCTCACGCTGCCCAGAACACTGCCTTCCGCATGTTCTGGAGATTCTGATTCATCTCGTGACGGGCGGCAGGCGCCAAACCGAGGCGCTTGCCGCGCCGTGACGCCAGGTCTCAAGCGCGAAGTTCGCTGTGCTAACGCCGATCATGTAGCTTGGCCTCTGCCTAACCGCGCTCACGCCGATCTGGCCGAGCAGGTCAAGCTGGTCATCGAGTGCTATGAGTCTGCCCGCCGAGGTCATCGCCAGTATCAGGTCATCCTTCAGGTAACAGCCACAGATGTCGAAGCTGTCGTCGTCAGGCAGGTCAAGGTCCGGCGCGGTCGCTGACCTGAGCTGACTACCATCCGGCCAGTTCAGCACCCGCAACTCGGGGCCGAAACTGGGATGCGGGGTCAGGAGCAAGCGCGTTCCAGATGGGTTGAAGCTGGCCGCGACCGCGTTCTCCACCAACGCCTCGACAACCAGCCGACCATCTGCCTCGGCGACCGAGAACACGCGATTCCCATCCTGCCCCTCACTAGCGGTCAGCACCGCCAGCGGCGCGGTGGGATGCTGGGTCGTCGATATAAAGGACTCAGGAATGTCAAGCGCCGCCTCATCAACCACGCGTCCCTTACTTGGATCTATCAGCAGCACCCGATGGCCGCTGCGGGAGGCGTAATCCGCGCCCTGGAATGTCGCGTGCTCAATCACGGGCGCGGTCACCAGAACGTGACCACCAGGAAAGATACAAGCCACTTCCGCCATTGGCAGCGGCAGGCGAAACTCGCCAGCCGTGGCCGCGGTCGTAGCCACGACCAAATCAGACTCGTCGGCGCCCACGACGATCGACAGGTCCGGCACGGCGTTAAGAACCCTGGCGCACGATGAAAGCGTGACGCTCTTCCGCGCCGTCGCGGCGAGCGTGTCGTCGAGCGCGAATACCTGGCCGCCCCGGAAGCAAAAGCGCGGCGATGGCTGAAGGGAATCCGGCGAGATATCCCGGTCCAATCGCATTCCCTGGTGCTCAGCGACCAGTTCAGCCCGATGCATGGCCAAACCCTAGACCGTCAATCAGGAAGGCAACCAGTCAGCCTAACGCTCCGTAGCGCGCAGGAGTTCGCTGAAACCGGTGGCACTGCCCGGCGCGGGCGGCCGTCGCGGCTCATAGCATGGGTTGACGTCGTTCCCGTTGGTCTTTTGCGGCTTTTGTAACGGCGCTAACCCGTGATATGTCTCTTCATCCCGGTGGGGGTGGCCGTGGTGCGTGAAATCCGGGCCGGTGCGGGCGGGTTGGCGCACCAGTGCGCGACAGCGTTGTGCACGTTGCTGTCGTGGGAACAGCCGCGTTGGACCGTTGCTGTTGTTGACCTGCGGTGAGCGACAGCAGCGTTGGACCGATGCTGCTGTTGCCGACCGCGAGGATCCGGCTGACGTGGTCTTACATCGGAGACTGACGTGGTCTTACATCGGAGAGTTGTCGCGTTACAGATAATTTTCGTGCGATAGCGCCAAAAAATCTCCGAAACATGACAATCATCCGCGAGCCACGCGAAAAGGCTCCGTGCTGAGGACGTGAAGTCTCCGGCACGCGGCGGCCTTCCGCGATCTACGCTGCCGCCTTCCGTGATCACGGGGATTGTGAGGCCGGACGGCCGGCCATCATAGGCTTCGGTCCATGCGTGACCTCAACTACCTCGATCACCTGGCTCGCGAGTCCGCTCGGTTCGCCAGCGTTCTGTCCGCCACGGCGCCCGACACCCAGGTGCCGACCTGCCCAGGCTGGAACGCCGATGACCTGCTCT
>DATNEK010000310.1:0-3512 GCA_035553055.1 Streptosporangiaceae bacterium
GAGCAGCGCCGCAGTCGGGAATGGATGCACACCGAACCGCGCTCGACGTGCCAGTAGATCATCACCCCGCGCCCGCCATAGCGGGCGTGCCACTTAGTCATCAGGTTCTGGTCGAAGGCACCGAAGTGCTTAGGGATTGTCAGGGATCAACCGCTGTATTTGAGCGGTTGCTGGGTTGGATCGTGTAGTTCCACTCGCCGTGAAAATCGGCACGGGTGATGTTGATGGAAGCCATCTCCTGGTCGGAGACAGCGATGCCCTTGGGGTAGGGGTTGGCGTTGAGTTCGCAGTGCACGGTAAGGCCCGTATCAGTGGTGGTGGCGCTGATCAGATCAACGATGACACGGTAGCTGACCAGCGGCTTGGCCCGCCAGTTCATGCTGATGAACGAGAACAGGCGGTGCTCGATCTTGTTCCACTTGCTCGTGCCGGGCGGCAGGTGGTGAACCATGATGTCGATGCCGAGTTCGGTCGCGAGGCCTTGCAACTCGCGCTTCCACAGCCGCACGCGCGAGCCGTTGCTGCCGCGGTGATCACCAGCCGCTTGGCGTCTGGATATCGGACATAGCCGATCTCGTGCCACCAACGACGGATCGTCTGCACCGCGAAGGCGGCCGTGTCATGGTCCATACCGACGCTGACCCAGCCGGCATTGGCGGCAAGATCGTAGAGGCCATACGGCACTGCCCGGCCCAGTTCCTTGATCAGGAAATCATGCACCCGAACTTCCTCCGGCTGGCCTTGCGGGTGCCACTCCCGGCCGCCGTTCCTGAAGTCGCCGACCAGTTCCTTTTTCTTCGTGTCCACCGAGATCACCGGCTGCTGCTCGGCCAGCGCCGCGGAAACGCTCTGGCTGATGTAGGCGAACTGCGCATCGCGATCCGGGTGGCCGCTGCCCTCCCTGGTCTTGCAGTTGGCCTGCAGGCTGAACTTCTGCTGCTTCAGCAGTTCCCCGACAACCGTGTGGCTGATCCGGTGGCCACGCGCTGCCAGTTCCCTCGCCAGCCGCCGCAGGCTCTTGCAGGTCCAGCGCAGCGGCGACATCGGATCGCCTCGCTCGCTCGGCGCCACAAGCGCCAGCAGGTCGTCCAGCAGAGCCGCGTCCGTCGCCACCAGGGGCTTGCGCCCCCCGCCAGGACGGCGAACCCGGTCGGCGTCCAGCTGGGCAGCGGTGGCCAGCTCCTTCAAGCCCCGACCGATCGTGCTCACCGCGATGCCGGTGGCCCGCGACACGGCGGCAATACCGCCATACCCAGCCGTACGCGCTTCGGTTGCCGCAAACAGCCGCCGCCTACGCTCATCCAGATCGGGCATTAGTAAAGTGAAACGCGCGCGAATGCCGGTCGGATCGATCATCCCAACACGCTACGGGATCACTCCACTGCCGAGAATCCAACCCTCCACCCGATTCACCTATTCCCTGACAGTCACTAAGCCGAACTTCTTGCTTGAGATTGGCGCAAGTGAGTGAGATCGCATGAATTTCGGTCGGCTAGCGCCCGGATTGTAGGCATGTAAATCGCGTTCGTGGTCTTGTTAACAGCGGCGGTTCGTGGCATTCTGGGTGTGCATGTTCATCCAGGTGATCCCCAACCGCGGCTCGCCTCCCGCCATCCTCCTGCGCGAGTCCTATCGCGAGGGCGGAAAGGTCAAGAAACGCACGCTGTGCAACCTCACCCATTGGCCCCCCAGTCTCCTGGAAGGCTTCAAGGCCCTGCTCAAGGGCGGAACCGTCATTTCGGCCCCGGCCGCCCCGGAGGTGTTCACCATTCGCCGCGCGCTGCCGCACGGTCACGTCGCCGCCGTCCTCGGCACCCTGCGCCAGATCGGGCTCGACCGGATCCTCGGACCCGACGGCAACCGCTGCCGCGACCTCGTCATCGCCATGGTTGCCGCGCGCCTCACCGAGCCCACCTCCAAGCTCGCCACCGCCAAGGCCCTCTCGCCCGAGACCGCCGCCTCGAGCCTCGGCGCGATCATGGGCTTGGGCGCGGTCGACGAGGACGAGCTCTACAACGCGCTCGACTGGCTCGCGGAGCGCCAGGCCGCGGTCGAAGCGGCGCTCGCCAGGCGGCACCTGCACGACGGCACGCTCGTGCTCTACGACGTGTCCTCGAGCTACGTGGAGGGCCGCCGCTGCGAACTCGCCAGGCTCGGCTACAATCGCGACCGTAAGAGAGGCAAGCTGCAGATTGTCTACGGGCTGCTGTGCGCGCCCGACGGCTGCCCAATCGCCGTCGAGGTGTTCGCGGGTGATACCGCCGACCCGATGACGCTCTCCGCCCAGATCGCGAAGCTCAAGGAGCGCTTCGGGCTCGCGCACGTCGTGCTCGTCGGCGACCGCGGCCTGATTACGCAAGCGCGCATCGACGCGGATCTCACGCCCGCCGGCCTCGACTGGATCACGGCGCTGCGCGCCCCGGCCCTCTGCGGGCTCGTCGAGGGCGGGCAACTGCAGCTGTCGCTGTTCGACGAGCGCGACATGGCGGCGATCACCTCGCCCGACTATCCCGGCGAGCGGCTGATCGTCTGCCGCAATCCGGACCTTGCCCGCGAGCGGGCGCGCAAGCGCGAGGACTTGCTGTGCGCCACCGAGCGCGACCTCGCCACGGTCGCTCGCGCCGTCACCCGCGCGCGCAAGCCGCTGCGGAGCCGGGCGGCGATCGCGCTCGCGGCCGGGGCGGTGCTGAACCGTCACAAGGTGGCCAAGCACTTCGAGCTGACGATCACGGACGATGCGTTCCGCTTCCGCCGCAACACGGCCGCGCTCGCGGCCGAGGCGGCGCTCGACGGCTTCTACGTGGTGCGCACGAACCTGCCCGCGGCGACGCTCGACGATGCCGGGACGGTGCGGGCGTACAAGTCGCTCGCCCAGGTGGAGCGCGCGTTCCGGAGCCTCAAGGGCATCGACCTGCGCATCCGGCCCTTGTTTCATTGGCTGGCGCTGCGGGTGCGCGCGCACGTGTTTTTGTGCCTGCTCGCCTATCATGTCGAGTGGCACATGCGCCGCAAGCTCGCGCCGATGCTCTACGAGGACGACGATCGCACCGCCGCCGCGGCGTTACGCGAGAGCATCGTGCGCCCGGCGCAACGCTCGCCGGCGGCCCTGTCGAAGCAGACCCGCGGGATCACAGCGGACGGGCTGCCGGTGCACAGCTTCCGCAGCCTGCTCGCTGATCTTGCGACGCTCACCCGCAACACGGTCGAGACGGCGATTGCCGGCGCGGGCGAGTTGACGGTCTACGCCCGGCCCACGCCGCTCCAGACCAGGGCCTTCGCCCTGCTCGGGATCAGCCCGGAGCGTACCCAGTAGCGGACTCTGCTTCGCCGCGAAACGCGCGCGAAATCAACCACTTGCGCCTCGCCAAAGAAGGAAGATGGGGTTAGCGGCTCTGGTGGGGTGAAACCCACGCTCTTCGGCAGAGCGGGCCAACCCTACCGAGCAAGTGTTACCAGAGTCAAAATAGGCTCTGGAGCACTTGCCCTTGTGGCACAACCACTTGTCGCGATGG
>DATNEK010000311.1:0-9633 GCA_035553055.1 Streptosporangiaceae bacterium
TCGCGCCCTGGCCGCCTAATCCCGCGCGATCCGGTGCGATGGATCCGGGTTTTCATCAGGGAAAACGGGTGTGAATGCGGCAATCCATCGCGGCACCCGACCAACCCGGCGCGATGAAACTGGCAACCCATCGCACCCCCCGGAGCGGCAGCCCGCCAGGGCACGCCGCTAGCACCCGCACCCCGCACCGCGGCAACCCGGCACCGCGGGAAACCCGGCACGCGGCACCCGGCACCGGCATCCCGGCGACCACGGCACGCCGTAGCTGTCTCGCGCTTCACGCCAGGGCGACCCTCGCGTCGGCCACGTCGTCGGTCATCTGCGCGATCAGCTCGTCGACCGATGAGAACCTCATCTGGCCTCGCAGTCGCCGGCTGAACTCGACCGCGACATGGACGCCGTACAAGTCAAGGTCATCGCGGTCGAGCGCGTATGCCTCAACGGTGCGATCGACGCCGTCGAACGTCGGATTCGTGCCGACCGATATCGCGGCGGGCCAGCGGTCGGTTTCCACCCCATCGGTGGCCAGGCTCGCCAGCCAGCCGGCGTACACAGCGTCACCGGGGATCGCCGTATACGGCGGCGGCTCGGCGTTGGCGGTGGGGAATCCAAGCGCCCGGCCGCGCTGGCTGCCGCGCACCACGACACCTTCGACCCGGTGCGGTCGCCCAAGCTCGGCGGCAGCAGCCTCGACACCGCCCGCGAGCAGCAATTCCCTGATCCACGTCGATGAGACGGTGACGCCGTGATCGGCGAAGAGCGGCACGCCTTCGGCGGCGAATTCGTACTTCTCGCCAAGCTCGCCGAGCAACGCGACGTTGCCTCTCGCTTTGTGCCCGAACCTGAAGTTCTCCCCGACCACGACCGCGGCCGCGCGCACGCCGTCGACGAGCACGCTCCTGACGAAGTCCTCGGCAGGCAACTGCGAGAACTCGTAGGTGAAGGGCACGACACAGACCGCGTCAGCGCCGAATCGGCCGAGCAACTCGCCCCGGAAGCGGGTGGTGCACAAGAGCGAAGGATGCGAACCTGGCCTGACCACCTCATCGGGATGGGGGTCGAAGGTGACTACGACCAGCGGCAGGCCAAGCTCAGCGCCAACGCGAGCCGCTCTGGCGATGATCCGCTGATGGCCGCGGTGCACTCCGTCGAAAACCCCGATGGTGACGACGCACCTGCCCCAATCGGCAGGCACGTCGTGCAGCCCGTTCCAGCGGTACACCGTGAGCTTCCCTTCGCCTGACGGCCGGTCAGGCGGCTCGGCCGCTGCCGTGCCACCATCTGCCTTCCCCGCAGCCCAAGCCTGCCATGACCGCGAGTAAGCAAAGACCGCACACCGCCAGTTCACGAAGACCGAGCGCGTTCGAAGTGCTGGCTTCGGGGGCGCCGACGCCCGCGAGCCCCGCTGCTGAGGTTAAGGCACGAAGACGGCGAGCGGCTGCAGTTCACCGTCCTGCTCGGCGACCAGCGCGATCAGCGAACCGTCTGGGCCGAAGGCCGCGATCGCGGTCCGGCCGGCGAGGTTCGGGTCGGTGGAGTGCGCCATCGTGCCTTCTGAGCCAAGGGCGACGGGATCCCTGCCGACGCCGGCCCGCCAGGGCGCGGCCAGCTTGACGCCATGCGACATCAGCCAGGTCTCCCGCTCGTCAAGCCGAACGGAAGGAAACGCCTCCGCCGCTGCCTGGGCCAGCGGTATGTACTCAAAATGCTCGGCGAGCTGTTCGAGCGTCCTCGCCCCGTCGATGGTGTAAGGACCAACTCGCCTGCGTTCAAGCGCGGTCAGATGGCCGCCGGTGCCGAGCACGGCGCCGAGGTCGCGGGCGATGGCCCTGATGTACGTGCCGCTCGAGCAGGTGACGTCGACGTCGACGTCGAGCAGATCACCGGCCGGCCGGACGCCAAGCAAGTCGAGGCGCCACACGGTGACGGTCCTGGCCTTCAGCTCAGGAGCCGCTCCTGTCCTGGTCAGGTGATAGGCGCGCTGGCCGTTCACCTTGATCGCGCTGACTTTCGGCGGTACCTGCTCGATCTCCCCGGTCAGCCCGACAATCGCGGAACGCAGCGACTCGGTGGATACATCGCTCGCCCGAATCGCCCCGTCGGGTAGCGGCAGCACGTCGCCTTCGGCGTCATCGGTCACTGTCGACTGACCGAGCCTGATCGTGGCCGTATACGCCTTTTCTGTCAGCGCCAGATGGCCGAGCAGTCTGGTGGCCTTCTCGATGCCGATGACGAGAACGCCTGTCGCCATCGGGTCAAGCGTGCCGGCGTGGCCGACTCTCTTGGTGCCCGCTAGCTTTCGCATCCGTGCGACCACGTCATGCGACGTCATGCCGGCCGCCTTCGCGACGATCACCAGTCCTGACTCAGGCACTAACGCCCGTCCGTCTGACTTGATGGTTTGTACGTGTGTGGTCATGGTTCCTCACCCTCGTCCGATTCCCCCGGTGCGGAGGTGCCACCCCGGTACGGGTCGCTGTCCCCCGCGGGCACCGCGCCGGCTCTGGCGGCTGCAAGCTCGGCGTCTGCTTGGATCGCCTTGGCTACCAGGTCTTCAATGGACTTGGCACCCGCTGGAAGCGTGTCCTGCTTGAAGGTGATCGACGGCGTGTGCTTGAGCCCCGTCTGCTTCCCGACCTCCGAGCGGATCACGCCTGTCGCGCTGGCCAGCGCCGTTGCTGAAGCGGCTGCATCCTCATCGGAACCGTACACCGTGTAAAACACGGTCGCGTCGCGAAGATCCCCGGTGACCCGCGTGTCGGTTACCGTGACGAACCCAAGACGCGGATCCTTGATGCGCCGCTCGAGCATCTCGGCGACGATCTGAGTGATGCGTTCGCCTAGCCGCCGCGCTCTTGCCGGATCCATTGGGCGTCACTCCCCCTCGTCGTTGAACAAGCGCCGCCGTGCGGACAGCAGCTCGATGTCGGGCCGCTCGGCGACAAACCGCTCGCACGCCTCGAGCACCTCGATCGCGTGCGATGCCGTCGAAGTCACCACGGCAACGCCGATCTCTGTCCTGCGATGCAACTCCAGGTACCCAGTTTCAGCAACGGCGAGGCCGGGAAACTTCCTGTGCACCTCAGCGATCAGCGGCCTGACCGCTGACCGTTTCTGCTTGAGCGATCTGACGTCGCCGAGCAGGACGTCCAGGGTCAGCGCTCCAACATACACGCATGGCCCTTTCGTCCGGTCAC
Organism: Streptosporangiaceae bacterium; assembly: GCA_035553055.1. Taxonomy (GTDB): domain Bacteria; phylum Actinomycetota; class Actinomycetes; order Streptosporangiales; family Streptosporangiaceae; genus Chersky-822. Next base: position 3,198 of record DATNEK010000311.1, read on the forward strand.
GGCCGGTGCTGCTGTTCCGGTCGGCCGTGACCGCCGCTAATTGTGGTAAGTGTGCGGGCATGGTCAGCTACGCGGCTTCTCACGCATCTCGAAGGTCTCGATCACGTCGCCTATCTTGATGTCGCCGTAGCCGATGCCGATACCGCACTCGAAGCCCTCGCGAACTTCGGTCGCGTCCTCCTTGAACCGGCGCAGTGAGTCGATGCTGAGGTTGTCCTGAACCACGACGCCGTCCCTGACCAGGCGCGCACGAGAGTTCCTCGTGATCGTGCCTGACCGGACGATGCAGCCGGCCACGTTGCCGATCCTCGGTACCCGGAAGACCTCCCTGATTTCCGCGGTACCAAGCTGTGCCTCTTCGAACTCAGGCTTGAGCATGCCCTTGAGTGCGGCCTCGATCTCCTCGATCGCCTGGTAGATGATCGAGTAGTACCTGATGTCCACGCCCTCGCGCTGGGCAAGCTCACCGGCGCGGCCGGCGGGCCTGACGTTGAAGCCGATGATCACGGCTTCCGACGCGATGGCCAGGTTGACGTCGTCCTGGGTGATCGCGCCGACACCGCGGCCGATGACCCTGAGCACGACGTCCTCGCCGACATCGATCTTGAGCAGCGCGTCCTCGAGCGCCTCGACCGAACCTGATACATCACCCTTGATGATGAGCAGCAGTTCCTCGCGGGCACCCGACTTGAGCGCGGACTCAAGGTCTTCAAGAGTGACTCTCGGCCGACGCTGCGCGAACTGCGCCGTCCGCTCTCTTGCTTCACGGCGCTCGGCGATCTGCCTGGCCACCCGGTCGTCGGCGACGGCCAGGAAGCTGTCTCCGGCGTCCGGAACCGCGGTGAGGCCTAGCACGAGCACCGGCCGCGATGGCGGCGCGTCGCTCACCTGGCTGCCGTTCTCGTCGAGCATCGCCCTGACCCGGCCGAAGGCCTCGCCGGTGACGATCGAGTCGCCGACCTTTAGCGTGCCGCGCTGCACCAGGACGGTCGCGACCGGGCCTCGACCCTTGTCCAGGTGCGCCTCGATCGCGACGCCCTGAGCAGGCTGGTGCGGGTTGGCGCGCAGGTCGAGTTCCGCGTCGGCGGTGAGCACGACCGCTTCGAGCAGGTCGGAGATGCCGGTGCCGTTGCGCGCCGACACGTCGACGAACAGCGACTGGCCACCGAACTCTTCGGCCACCAGCCCGTACTCCGTGAGCTGTGCCCGCACCCTCGCCGGGTCAGCGCCTTCCTTGTCGATCTTGTTGACCGCCACCACGATCGGTACTCCGGCGGCCTGGGCGTGGTTCAGCGCCTCGGTCGTCTGCGGCTTCACTCCGTCGTCCGCCGCCACAACCAAGATCACCAGGTCGGTGGTCTCGGCACCGCGGGCTCGCATGGCGGTGAACGCCTCGTGACCCGGGGTGTCGATGAACGTGATCGTCCGCTGCTGCCCGTCGACCGCCGTGGTGACCTGGTACGCACCGATGTGCTGCGTGATGCCGCCAGCCTCGTGGGCTACCACGTTGGTGTTCCTGATCGCGTCGAGCAGCTTGGTCTTGCCGTGGTCGACGTGACCCATCACGGTCACCACCGGCGGCCTCGGCTGCAGGTCACCCTCGTCGCCCTCGTCCTCGCCGAACTCGATGTCGAACGCTTCGAGCAGCTCGCGGTCTTCCTCTTCAGGCGAGACGACCTGGACGTTGAAGTTCAGCTCGGCGCCGAGTAGTTGCAACGTCTCGTCGTTCACCGACTGAGTCGCCGTCACCATCTCGCCGAGATGGAAAAGCACCTGGACGAGCGACGCCGGGTTCACGCCGATCTTGTCGGCGAAGTCGCTCAGCGACGCGCCGCGGGAGAGCCTGATGACCTGGCCATTGCCGCGCGGTACCGACACGCCGCCGATCGACGGCGCCTGCATGTTGTCGAACTCTTGGCGCCGCTGCTTCTTCGACTTCCTGCCGCGAGACGGCCGGCCGCCTGGGCGGCCGAAGGCGCCCTGCGTGCCGCTCCTGCCGCGACCGCCCGCACCTGGGCGAGCCGCCCCGGCGCCTGGGCGTGGCGCACCCGTGCCTGTGCCGCCAGGGCCGCCTCGACCGCCGGCGCCCGGCCCGCCGCGTCCGCCTGGCCTAGTGCCAACGCCGGGCCCACCTGAGCCTCCGCCAGGGCCGCCTCTGCCCGCGAATGGCCTCGGCGGCATGCTGCTCGGGCTCGGTCGCGGGCCGCCAGGACGCGGGCCGCCTGGACGGCCAGCATCGCCAGGCGCACCAGAACCAGGCCGGCCGCCCATCGGGCGCGGTCCCGCTGGCCGGGGTCCGCCAGGCGCACTAGACCCGCCAGGCCTGCCTGTGGACTGGCCAGGAGCCCCCTGGCCGGTGTGACCTGCGCCCTGAGCTGGCCCGCTCGCGCCCGGCTGGCCGGGCCGCGGGCCGCGGCCCGCCGAACCCATGCCCGTCGAGGTCGAGCTGAACGGGTTGTTGCCGGGACGCGGACCTGGCCGGGGCGCGCCTGGCCTTGGCCCAGGCGTCGGGCCGCCAGGCGGTCCTGGCCTGGCACCGGGCGCCGGGCTCGGCCTGGCCTGGCCGGTGCCGGTGCCGGTCGGCCCTGGTACGGCGCGTGTCCGCGGGCCGGGAACCGGCCGGTGACCGGCTGGCGCCTCGCCGCGGTCCCCCGGCGCCTGCTCAGGCTGGCTGAACGGCACTTGCGGGACGCCAGACGTGGCCGGTCGGCCTTCGTCCTCGCCGCGCGGCGACTCGACCTGCTCAACCGGACTGGCGGGCACCTCAGGCTGCGGCGCGGGCTGCGGCGGGGCAGCCGGCCGGTCGGAAACCTGCGGACCTGATGGCGGGCTTTCTGGTGCGGCAACCGCCTCGGCCGGCGCAGGCGTCGCCCTGCCGTTGGCCGCGCCCCGGCCGTTGGCCGCGCCCCTACCACCGCCCGACTGCGCAGCGGTCTTGGCCGCCGCCGCCTCACCTGCGAACGCTTCCTTGAGCCTGCGGACGACCGGCGCCTCGATTGTCGACGACGCCGATCGAACGAACTCGCCCATCTCAGTGAGCTTGGCCATCACGGCCTTGCTCTCAACTCCGAACTCTTTCGCGAGCTCGTATACCCGGACCTTCGCCACTACGCTCCCTGCCTCGGCCCGTATCTCCCGGGCCAGTCAGCCGGTCCGGGGCAGCGCATGCTCCGTCCGGCGTCAGTTGCTGTTCATCGCCGCTTGCTCATCGAGCGCTCATTACAATCTCAGCCCGTCTCTCCGGCAAGTACCGCGCCGCTCGTTCCATTCCGCCGTCGCCGCTGTTGTCTGGCCGTGCCTGCCCTATCTAGCCGTGCCCGCTTCAGGCTCGCGACAGATAACTGGCAAGCCCGTCATCGGCGAGCGTTCCTGTCACGCGTAGCGCTCTCGGAAACGCCCGGCGGCGCCTCGCCTGCTCCAAGCAACCCAGGTTGGGGTGCAAGTATGCCCCTCGACCCGGGCTGCGCGCCGAGGGATCGACGACGATTTCACCGTCGACCGCCACTACGCGGAGCAAGTCCGACTTGACGGCACGAGTCCGGCATCCCACGCAGGTACGGATCACCGATCCGGACATGACGAGAGACGAAGACCGCATAGCCGCCCGCTTAACAGCTTACAGGGCCGGCGCGTCTGCGGCACCCGGCACCTTGTTGGCCATCGGCCTGCCGAAATCGCCATCGCGGCCGCCGGATCGCCTAGCGGCTGGCGCTGCCGCCGCCGCCGCACCATGCTGCGGTTCGCCACCGACCTGGTTGTCAGGCTGGATATCGATACGCCAGGTCGTCAGCCGGGCGGCCAGCCTGACATTCTGCCCCTCTTTCCCGATCGCGAGCGACAGCTGGTAGTCGGGCACGATCACCTGGGCGACCCGATTCGCCTCGTCGAGTATCCGCACCGACGAGACTCTCGCCGGGGAGAGCGCGTGGCCGACGAACTCGGCTGGGTCCTCTGAGAAATCGACGATGTCGATCTTCTCGCCATGCAGCTCGGCCATCACATTGCGAACCCGGCTGCCCATGGGGCCGATGCACGAACCCTTGGCATTGATGCCCGGTTCGCGCGCTATCACAGCGATCTTGGTACGGTGACCGGCCTCGCGCGCGATCGCCGCGATCTCGACCGCACCAGAGGCGATCTCGGGAACCTCGAGCGCGAACAGCTTCTTCACCAGGCTGGGATGCGTGCGGGACAGCGTGACCGACGGGCCCCTGAACCCCTTCTTGACGTGCAGGACGTAGCACTTGAGCCGCTCGCCGTGCACATAGCGCTCACCTGGGACTTGCTCGGTCGGCGGCAGTATCGCCTCGATTCTGCCCAGGTCGACAAGCACTGCCTTGGGGTCCTTGCCCTGCTGTATGACCCCGGCGACGATGTTGCCCTCCTGACCGGCGAACTCGCCGAACGTCAGCTCGTCCTCGGCGTCTCGCAGGCGCTGCAAGATGACCTGCCCGGCGGTGGTCGCCGCGATCCGGCCAAAACCGGCCGGAGTGTCGTCATATTCGGACAGCACCGCTCCGGCGTCGTCAGTCTCGGCGGCCCACACGGTGACGTGCCCGGTTCGCCGGTCTACCTGAACCCTGGCCGACGGCGCCGCCCCATCGGACTTGTGATACGCAACGAGCAGCGCATCCTCGATCGCCTTGATGACAAGGTCCATCGAGATGTCTTTTTCCGCCTCAAGGCTCTTCAGCACGGACACGTCAATGTCCATCGGGCTCCTCCTTGCTGGAGTCGTCGGCGTCGTCTATCTCGTCGAGGCGTCCGAACTCCACCTGCACCCGGCCCGGGCCGAACTCGCCTAGGCTGAACGTGCGCCTCGCACCGTCGATCTCGAGCGTGACGCGATCTTGATCTACCTCGATAATCCGCCCCAGAGCTTCAACGGGACCAGCCGGCGCGATTTTTCCCAGATCCTGATCTTTAGTGATCAGCGGCACGACGACCAGCCGACCGATGGCGCGGCGCCAGTGCCTTGGCTGCGTCAGCGGGCGATCTACCCCCGGCGAGGTCACCTCGAGCGTGTAAGGCGCCTCGCCCATAGCGTTCTTGGCGTCGAGCTTGGCTGACACCTCCCGGCTCACCTCAGCGATGTCATCGAGACTGACACCACCGTCGGCGTCGACAACGATCCGCAGCACGACCCGGCGCCCGGCCGAGGTGACCTTCACCGCTTCGAGGTCGATGTCCATCGCGGTCAGAACCGACTCGATCAGGCTGGTCAGCCGAGCGGTCACCGCCGGATTCCCATAGCCCGTGCCCGCCCGGGGGGACGACCCCCCTGAGCCCCCTGAACCGCCAGCTGATGCACCGCTCCCCCGAGTCGCAGAGGCACGGCCGCCTGTGCGGGGCGCCCGGTTATCGCGTCCTTGGCCCGCCCGGCCCGGCGCCCGCGCCGACCGCGGCGCGCCGCGATGGGATTCCTCGCGCATCACGCCTCCTCGCCAGCGACTTTGTTGCTGTTGTCATTGCCAGGGCACTAGCCTATCCGGGACCGCCGCCCAAGGGCTTGACCTGTTGCTCTTCGCTACGTCAGAAGGCAAGCCAGAGTGTCCGCGCGGCTGGCGGCTTACCGTGACTTTAGACCCGGACGGGACGGGGAGAGGCGAACGACAAGTGGTGGCCGAACCAACGCGCCGGATCATGCTCGCTGCCGCAGCCGCTGGGTCGCTTGGGCTGGCCGGGTGCAAGGGGATCGCCGCGCTCGGCCCGCTGCCGAAGCCTTCGCTCGATGTCGTGACGCTCGAGCACGCGATCGCGGCTGAGAAGCTCATGGTGGCCACCTACCGGGCGGCGGCCGAGCAGCTTGCGGCGTCAGGGTCGGCGAGCGGGAAGGCAGCTCGCCTTAGCGCGGCGGTCACCGAGATTCAAGCCGAGCATCAGGCCCATCTCACCAGGCTGCGTGCCCGGCTCGTGCTGCCGCCGCGACTGGCCAAGACCAAGTTCCCTGCCGGGCGGCCGTCGCCGCTGCCACCCGACCGCGAGGGGATCATCGGCGCGCTTGCCGCACAGGAGCGGGCCGCGGCGGCCAGGCTGACCAGTCAGCTCATCGACGCTCCGCCCGCTCTGGCTCAGCTCATGGCCAGCATCGCCGCGTCCGAGGCGGCACATACGGTTTACCTGCGCCGGGCTGGGGCGGCGTGATGGCCACCGACCACGGGGCCATCGCCGCGCTGCAGGACGCGCTCGCCGCTGAGCAGGCGGCCAGCTACGGATACGGGATCGTTGGCGCGCATCTGACCGGTGCGGCCTTCAAACTCGCGTCGGCCGACTGCGTCGTTCATGAGCGGGCAAGAGACGCCCTGACCAGGCTGATCACGTCGTCCGGCGCGACCCCCCAGGCGGCGGCCGCGGCCTATCAGCTGCCGACAGCCGTCAGCAACGCCGCCGACGCGGCCAGGCTCGCGGTCGACCTTGAGCTCGCGGTGGTCGCCTC
>DATNEK010000312.1:0-26516 GCA_035553055.1 Streptosporangiaceae bacterium
GTGGCCGGGTACGTCGCCGCGATCGGCTTTTTCAGGGCCAGTCAGCTGGATAACCTGTCGTCGCTGACCAGTATCCCGGTGGCGAACCTGCTGCTGATCGGAGTCGGCATGCCGCTCGTTGCCATGGTCGGCGGCTGGCTGCTCGGCGGGCGCGAGCCGGCCGCGATCGGTCGCCGCCCCCTTGACTAGTAGGCCTCTGCGAGTGCGCCCTATCGAGCACCTCCGGCTGCACGTGGACCTGACCGTCCTGGCCACGCTCGCCGGGGCGCTCGGCGCATGCGGAAGGTCACGCCCTGGGAGTACGACAACGCGTCGGCCTGACCCTGTTGCGCGCGAGGACATGAAGCGCCTCAAAACACGTGATCGTAAATTGCTCGGCGAGGTCCAGAAGTTGCGGCGTGCCTGCGATGGATTCCCGGATCCATCGCGCCCGGCGTGGCCTGTCCCCGCGATGGATACCCGGATCCATCGCGGAAAACGGGTGTGGATTCGGGGATCCATCGCGCTGCCGGGCCGCGCCGGCCAGATGAATTCCCGGATCCATCGCACCCGGACCGGCTGTCCTTGGCCAGGCCCCGCCCGCCTGCCGAACCGATCCTGCCTGGCCAGGCGGCTAACCAAACCGACAACTCAAAGGCCCTGCCCCGGGAGGCCAATCACTCGGCGGCCCCGTTAAGCCGCCGTGGCGTGGTGCGCCGCGGCCATGGCGGCGCCGACGATGCCCGCGTCGTTGAGCAGAGTCGCTGGCACTACGGGTGCCTGCAAGGAGAGCCTCGGCAGGAACTTGTCCGACTTCTTGCTGATGCCGCCGCCGATGATGATCAGATCGGGGGACAGCAGCGCCTCCATCTTGTCCAGGTAGGCGTCCACCCGGCCGGCCCACTTACCCCAGCTGAGGTCGCCCACCTCGCGTGCGTGCTCCGACGCGCGCTTCTCGGCGTCCTCGCCGTGAATCTCGATGTGACCGAACTCGGTATTCGGGATCAGCACGCCGTCGTAGAAAAGCGCGCTGCCGATGCCGGTGCCAAGCGTGAGCAGCAGCACGGTGCCGTCGTGGCCGTGGCCGGCGCCGAACCGCATCTCGGCGATGCCAGCGGCGTCGGCGTCATTGATCACGCTGGCCGGCCGGCCTGCAGCCTTGCCGAGAAACTCGACGGCGTTGACGCCGACCCAGGCTGGATCGAGATTGTGCGCGGTGCGGATCACGCCGCGGGCCACCACGCCAGGAAAGGTAACGCCGACTGGGCCAGTCCAGTGGAATTTGCCGACCAGCGTCGCGATTACCTCAGCAACGGCGTCCGGAGTTGGCGGGTGCGGTGTCGGCAACTTAACCCGCTCAGCGGTCAGCTTGCCTGCCGTTACGTCGACAGGGGCGGCCTTGATGCCGGTGCCGCCGATGTCTATCCCAAGCACATCAGCCATTGCCAGTCCCTCCCAGTTAATTCCTTAGATGCCCCACCGTGCTTGTCGCAGCGCTGCCACGTCGGCCTCAGCGCCTTCTAGCTTGATCGTGGCGGCGCCGGACCGGCCGAACGTCCACATCAGCAGCTCCGCTGGCGCGCCGATCACGGTCACCACTGGCGTCCTACCCCGCACCGTCATCCTGACTGCCCGGTTGCCGTCCGAACGCTCCCTGGTGTCGTCCCTGGCGAACTCGATACCCACAGGCACCTTGCGCAACATCAGCCTGGCCTGGGAAAGCAGCCCCCAGATCGCGTCGGTCAGCCCGTCGTCGAGCTCGCGCGGCTGCCACTGCGACCGTGCCCGCCTGACGTCCTCATGGTGCACGAAATACTCGGCGAAATTGGCCTTGGCATCGACTCCGGGAATGCCGAAGAAGGACGCACGCGGAGGCCCGGTTCTGATCGCCTCAACAAGCATCGGATATGGCATTCTGGCGAGCAATTTCCGCTGCACCCGCGCTGTGTACCCGGCCATCGGGCCGCCGAGTATGCCGAAGGCGGCATCGGGCCTGCGCTCGCGAAGTACCAGGTGCGCGGCCAGATCGGCGGTGCTCCAGCCTTCGCACAGTGTCGCCGCGTCAGGACCCGTCTTGTCGAGCAGCGCGCACAAAGCAACGCGCTCATCTCGGGCATAAGTCACTACCTGATAGTAGCCAACGGCGTTCGTCTCCGTCGGCCAGTGTCCGCTCACGGGCTGACCGCGCCGGCGAATCCGGCGTCTGTGCCTGGCCGAGTACTGTTGATCGGCGAAGGTGATGGGCGCACCGGTGTGGAGGACGATGGCTGGCGAAGAGCGGGCGAGCGCGGATCCGCGGTCGGGGCGGCGTGAACTCGCTGTGCTGCTGGCGTGCGGCGCGGCCGGGGCTGGGCTGGCGCTGCTCGCGACGAGGCAGCACGTCGCCAGGGTGGTGGTCACCGCGCCCCGGCCGTTGCCGGTCACGATCACGCCGGTTAGCGCCCAGGATCTGCTGCCGGCCGCGTCGGCCCTCGCGATAGCGGCACTGGCGAGCCTGGCCGCGGTGCTCGCGACCCGCGGCCTGCCGCGCCGGATAACCGGGCTGATAACCGCCGCGCTCGGGGTTGGCCTAGCCCTCACCACCGCTACCGGCCGTAAGGCCGCTGACGTGCTCGCCGCCGCCGGTCACGCGAACCTGTCCCCAGCCAGCGGCGCGGGCGGCGGGATCGCGCCTGGGTCGACGACCGCGGGCACCAGCGGCGGCATTGCCGGAGGCTCGCTGGCCGGGTCCCCCGCCCATGTGGAGTTCGCCGGCTCGGCTTGGCGGTTGCTGATGCTGGTGGGTGCGGTGCTGATCATCACCGTGGGTTGCGCGATCATCGCGCGCGCCGGACGACTGCCGGCGATGTCGAGCCGCTTCGAGCGCGCCGGCCGACCGAGCGTGCCAAGGTCGGCCCGTCCGGTCTCGCCTCCCGCGGCGGCAGCCGCGAGCATGTGGGACTCGCTGAACGCCGGCGTCGATCCGACGGCGACGCCGGGCGACGCCGGGCCGGACTGATACGCAGCGAAACCGGTTCGTATCGCTGCGCAACCAACCTTCCAGGGGCGGCGCCCGGCGGCGAAAATCGCCTAGGTACGATCAGGGCGCAAGCATCCCACCCCGAGGGGGCAGCAGACCACGTGAGCGTGCTCGATGACATTCTCGTGGACGTGCGCGCTGATCTTGCGGTACGGCAGCAAGCCGAACCGCTCGAGAAGCTCAAGGAAGCAGCCGGCAAGGCACAGTCACCCCGCGATGTGAAAGCCGCGCTGCGAACCGAAGGCGTCGCAGTGATAGCGGAGGTCAAGCGCGCCAGCCCGTCCAAGGGCGCCCTGGCGGCGATCGCCGATCCCGCCGCCCTCGCCACCGACTACGAAGCCGGCGGCGCCCGAGTGATCAGCGTGCTGACCGAAGGCAGGCGCTTCGGCGGCAGCCTGGAGGACCTGGCGTCGGTGCGCGACGTAGTGAACGTGCCGCTACTGCGCAAGGACTTCGTGATCAGCTCCTATCAGCTCTGGGAGGCCAGGGCGCATGGCGCCGACATGGCGCTGCTGATCGTGGCCGCGCTTGAGCAGAACGCACTGGTCTCGCTGGTCGAGCGGGCGCGCTCGATCGGCCTTGTGCCGCTGGTCGAGGTGCACGAAGAGACCGAGCTGAGCCGGGCGCTCGACGCTGGAGCCGACGTGATCGGTGTCAACGCGCGTAACCTGGCCACCTTGGCCGTCGACAGGTCGATCTTCACCAGGCTGGCGCCGCGGATCCCCGATGACGTGATCAAGATCGCCGAATCTGGCGTGCGCGGCCCGCACGACCTGCTCGCTTACGCCGCTGCTGGCGCCGACGCCGTGCTGGTCGGCGAGAGCCTGGTCGTCGGCAGAGACCCAAGGTCGGCGGTCGCCGACCTGGTCGCCGCTGGCTCGCACCCGGCGCTGCGATCGGACCGAGGAGGCAATTCATGACCATGACGCCGACCCAGATGCCGGTCGCGCATATGCCAGGACATTTCGGCCCATTTGGCGGGAGGCTGGCTCCCGAGGCGCTGATGTCAGCGCTCGAAGGACTTACCGCGGCTTACGAGTCGGCGAAGACCGACCCGGAGTTCCAGGCCGAGCTGACCAGGCTGCAGCGCGAGTACGCGGCCAGGCCCACGCTGCTGACCGAGCTGCGCAGGTTCGGCGAGCAGGCCGGCTGCCGGATATTCGCCAAGCGCGAAGACCTCACCCACACCGGATCCCACAAGATCAACAACGTTCTCGGCCAGGCGCTGCTCACCAAGCGGATGGGCAAGACCCGGCTGATCGCAGAGACCGGCGCTGGGCAGCACGGCGTCGCGGCGGCGACGGCCGCGGCGCTGCTAGGCCTTGACTGCGTGGTCTACATGGGCAGCGAGGACACCAAGAGGCAGGCGCTCAACGTAGCCAGGATGCGGATGCTCGGTGCTGAGGTCGTGCCGGTCACGATCGGCAGCCGGACGCTCAAGGACGCGATCAACGAGACCTTCCGTGACTGGGTGGCTAGCGTCGAGCACACCCACTACTGCATCGGCTCTGTGATGGGACCGCATCCCTTCCCGACGATGGTGCGAGATTTCCAGCGCATCATCGGCGTCGAGGCCAGGGAGCAGGTGCTCGCCAAGACCGGCGCACTGCCTGACGCTGTGATCGCCTGCGTCGGCGGCGGATCGAACGCGATCGGTGCGTTCCACGCCTTCATCGACGATCAGGCGGTCCGGCTGATCGGCTGCGAGGCCGGCGGCGACGGGCTGGAGACCGGCAGGCACGCGGCCACGATCTCCGGCGGATCGCCTGGGTTCATCCATGGCATGCGCACCTACCTGATGCAAGACAGTGACGGTCAGACGCTGCCGACGCACTCGATCTCGGCTGGGCTGGACTATCCGGGCGTCGGCCCAGAGCACTCGTGGCTGCACGAGACCGGCAGGGCCAGCTACCGCGCGATCACCGACGCCGATGCGATGGCCGCGTTCTCGCTGCTGTGCAAGACCGAGGGCATCATCCCCGCGATCGAGTCAGCGCACGCCCTTGCGGGCGCGCTCCAGGTCGGCCGCGAGCTCGGCCGCGGCGCCGTGCTCGTTGTTTGCCTGTCGGGACGGGGCGACAAGGATGTTGACATCACCGGGCGGTGGTTCGGTCACCTGGACGAGGAGGCCGGCTCGTGACCGGGACCAGCACTCCGCAGGCGACAACCAAGGTGACCGCCGCGTTCCGCAGGGCGGCGGCGCAGCGGCGAGCCGCGCTCGTTGGCTACCTGCCGGCCGGATTTCCTTCGGTTGACGCGGCGATCGACGCCGCGACGGCGATGGTCAGCGCGGGCGTCGACGTGGTGGAGATCGGGCTGCCGTACTCCGATCCGCTGATGGACGGTCCCGTCATACAGGAGGCCGTGCACAGGGCGCTCGAAGGGGGAGTGCGCGTTACTGACGTGCTGCGCACCGTCGAGGCAGTGGCGGCTACCGGGGCGCCGGTGCTCGTGATGACGTACTGGAACCCGATCGACCACTACGGAGTCGACTCGTTCGCCGCGGATCTGGCCAGTGCCGGCGGCAGCGGCATGATCACCCCCGACCTGCCGCCAGAAGAGGCGGCCGGCTGGCTCGATGCGGCCAAGGCTCACGAGCTCGATCCGGTCTTTCTGGTCGCGCCGAGTTCGCCGGACGACAGGATCGCGCTGATCTCATCGGTCTGCCGCGGATTCGTCTACGCCGCTTCGGTTATGGGGACTACTGGTGCGAGGGCCAGCGTTGGTCAGGCCGCGGCCGGGCTCGTCGCCCGGGTCAGGCAGCACACCACGCTGCCGGTCGCCGTCGGTCTCGGCGTCAGCACGGGCGCGCAGGCCGAGCAGGTCGCTGGCTTCGCTGATGGCGTGATCGTCGGCTCCGCGTTCGTCAAGCGGCTGCTCGACGCCGCTGAGCCGGCGGCCGGGCGGGAGGCCGTCAGCGAGCTCGCCACCGAGCTGGCGGCCGGCGTGCGCGGCGCACGCGCGTGACGCCAAGGAAACACAGAATTTACTCGCCGGTAACTAAAGTGGCTGGTCACGTATGATGTGCTTATGTGGCTTAGCCGATGCACGCAGGCGATCGGCTGAGCAAGGGTTGGTGGGCCAAAGTCGTCCCTCCCGTTATCCGCGACACGCGTGGCGGACGAGACGACAGGAGAACCGATGGTCCCTACCCGAAATTCGGAACAGTGCTTGCACCGCGGCCTCTACGACCCGCGATACGAACATGATGCCTGCGGCGTTGGCCTAGTTGCCGACCTGTCAGGCAGGCGCGGGCACGACATCGTCGTCAAGGCGCTCACGGTGCTTGCCAACCTGGATCACCGGGGTGCCAAGGGCAGCGATCCGCTGACGGGAGACGGCGCCGGGATTCTCACCCAGATCCCCGACGAATTCTTCAGGGAAGTCTGCGCTTTCCCGCTGCCGCCGCTCGGGCACTACGCGGCCGGGCTCGTCTTCCTTCCCGGTGAGGGGTCAGAGAAGGAAGAAGTTCGCCGGATCGAGCAGCTCGCCGCCGCCGAGCATCTGGTGGTGCTTGGCTGGCGAGCCGTGCCGCATGATCCGGCTTCTTGCGGCACAGGTGCCCGAGCCAATTTTCCGCGATTTATGCAGTTGTTCGTGGCTTCCGCGGTTGGCGAGCATGGTCTGGAACTCGACCGGCGCGCGTACTGCCTGCGCAAGCGGGCTGAGCGCGAGACCGCGGCCTACATCGTGACGCTCTCATCGGCCACGATCGGGTACAAGGGGATGCTGAGCGCGCCGCAGCTCAAGCGGTTCTTTCCCGACCTGACCGATCCCAGGTACACCTCGGCGATCGCGCTGGCGCACTCGCGGTTCTCAACCAACACGTTCCCTTCCTGGCCGCTCGCCCACCCGTTCAGGTTCATCGCGCACAACGGCGAGATCAACACGATCCGCGGCAACAGGAACTGGCTCCGTGCGCGCGAGGCGATGCTGGCGACGGAGGTCATCCCGCCTGGTGTTGACGGCGCAGGTGCTGGTGCGGGCATCGAGCGGCTGCTGCCGATACTCGACGAGACCGCGAGCGACTCGGCTAGCTTCGACGCCTGCCTTGAGCTGCTCTGCCTGACCGGCCGGTCGCTGCCGCACGCCGTGCTGATGATGATCCCGCAAGCCTGGGAGAACGACCAGCGGATGCCGGCTGACCTGCGGGCGTTCTACCGGTTCCACTCCTGCCTGATGGAGCCGTGGGACGGGCCGGCGCTGATCGCGTTCACCGACGGGACGCTGGCCGGCGCGGTGCTTGACCGCAACGGGCTGCGGCCTGGTCGGTACTGGGTTACCGACGACGGCATGGTCGTGCTCGCCAGCGAAGTAGGCGTGCTCGACATCGATCCGGCCAGGATCGTGGCCAAGGGCAGGCTGCAGCCGGGCAAGATCTTCCTGGTCGACACGGCCGCCGGCCGGATCGTGGAAGACGACGAAGTCAAGGCCGCGCTTTCGGCCGAGCACCCGTATGACGACTGGCTGCATGCCGGCTTGCTGCACCTTGACGATCTGCCCGATCGAGATCGCGAGCTACCAGACAGCGCGGCACTCGCGGTCCAGCAGCGGCTGTTCGGCTACACCGAGGAAGACCGCAGGGTCCTGCTCGGCCCGATGGCATCCCTTGGTGCCGAGCCGATTGGCTCGATGGGCGACGACACTCCACTGGCCGCGCTGTCTGACCGGCCCAGGCTGCTGTTCGACTACTTCGTGCAGCAGTTCGCCCAGGTGACCAATCCGCCGCTGGACGCGATCAGGGAAGAGGTCGTTACCTCGCTGTCGTCGGCGACCGGCCCAGAGCACAACCTGCTCGCGCCTGGGCCAGCGTCTTGCCGGCAGATCGTGTTGCCGTACCCGGTGATCAGCGAGACCGACCTCGCCAAGATCATCCACATTAACGAGGACAGAGACCTGCCCGGCTTCGCCGCGCACGTGGTCGACGGACGGTACCTGGCCTCGGGAGGCGGTCAGGGGCTGCGCGCGCGGCTTGACGAGATCAGGGCCGAGGTCACCAAGGCGATCGAAGGCGGCGCGAAGATCATCGTGCTGTCGGACCGCGCCTGCAGCTCGAACGCGGGCGCAGCGGGCCTGTGGGCGCCGATTCCCTCGCTGCTCCTGACCGGTGCCGTTCATCACCACCTGATCGCCGAGCGGAGCCGGACCATGGTCGGGCTGATCGTCGAGGCGGGCGATGTGCGCCAGCCGCACCATATCGCGCTGCTGATCGGCTACGGCGCGGCGGCGGTCTGCCCCTACCTGGCCATCGAGACCGTACAGGACATGGCCCGCTCGTCCCTGCTCGACGGCGTCAGCGGCGCCGTGGCGACGGCCAACCTGATCAAGGCGCTCGGCAAGGGCCTGATGAAGGTCATGTCGAAGATGGGAGTCTCCACGGTCGCGTCGTACACCGGCGCCCAGATTTTCGAGGCGATCGGGCTCGGGAGCGAGGTCATCGACGACTGCTTCGCCGGGACATCGTCGCGGCTCGGCGGCATTGGCTACGACCAGCTCGCCGATGGAGTCCGCGCTCGGCTCGCGGCCGCCTACCCAGCGCGGCCAGTAGGGCGGGCAGGGTCGGGCGGCGGGGCGGCGCTGCGACTCGAGGCGGGCGGCGAGTACGCCTGGCGTCGGGACGGCGTGCCGCACCTGTTCAGCCCGGAGGCGGTGTTCCGGCTGCAGCACGCCACCAGGTCAGGTCAGCAGGCTATTTTTCGTCAGTACAGCAAGGAGATCGACGATCAGTCGACCAGGCGGATGACGCTGCGCGGGCTGCTTGCGATCCGCGAGGCTGACGAGCCTGTGTCGATCGACGAGGTCGAGCCGGTCAGCGAGATCGTCAGGCGATTCTGCACCGGAGCGATGTCGTACGGTTCGTTGTCCGCCGAAGCGCACCAGACCCTGGCGATCGCGATGAACAGGCTCGGCGGCCGGTCGAACTCGGGCGAGGGCGGCGAGGACGCGGACAGGTACGCCGCCGACACCAACGGCGACCTGCGCAGGTCGGCGATCAAGCAGGTGGCGAGCGGCCGCTTCGGCGTGACCAGCGAGTACCTGGTCAACGCCGACGACTTGCAGATCAAGATGTCACAAGGAGCCAAGCCGGGGGAGGGCGGTCAGCTTCCTGCCCACAAGGTCTACCCGTGGATCGCCAAGACAAGGCACTCGACGCCTGGGGTTGGCCTGATCTCGCCGCCGCCCCACCACGACATCTACTCGATCGAGGACCTGGCCCAGCTGATCAGCGACTTGAAGAACGCCAATCCGGCAGCACGGATCTCGGTCAAGCTGGTTGCCGAGGTCGGGGTCGGCACGATCGCCGCCGGGGTGGCGAAGGCACACAGCGACGTGATCTTGATTTCGGGTCACGACGGCGGCACCGGAGCGGCACCGCTGACCAGCATCAAGCATGCCGGGGCGCCGTGGGAGCTTGGCCTAGCCGAGACTCAGCAGACGCTGCTGCGCAACGGGCTGCGGGACCGGGTCATCGTTCAGGTCGACGGGCAGCTCAAGACCGGCAGGGACGTGATCATCGCGGCGCTTCTCGGCGCCGAGGAGTTCGGGTTCGCCACCGCGCCGCTCGTCGCGTCGGGCTGCGTGATGATGCGGGCCTGCCATTCCGACACCTGCCCGGTCGGCGTCGCGACCCAGAATCCCGAGCTGAGGCGCAAGTTCAGCGGCCAGCCCGACTTCGTGGTGAACTTTTTCGAGTTCGTCGCGCAGGAAGTGCGCGAGTACCTGGCTCAGCTTGGGCTGCGCAGCCTTGATGAAGCAGTTGGGCGCGCTGAGCTGCTCACGCCGGTCGCGCCGGCCGGCCACCAGGCTGGGTCCTACCTGGATCTGTCGCCGCTGCTGCACGTGCCCGCGCTGCCGCCTGGCGCGGCCCGCAGGCGCATGCGGCACCAGCAGCATGGCCTGGACGGGGTGCTCGACCAGACGCTGATCCAGCTTGCCGATGGCGCGCTCGAGGAAGGCAGGCAGGTGCGGCTTGACCTGCCGGTCAGGAATGTCAACAGGACGGTCGGCACCATGCTCGGGTACGAGGTGACGAGACGGTGGGGCGGCGAGGGCCTGCCAGACAACACGATCGTGGTCCGGCTGCGAGGCTCGGCCGGCCAGTCGCTCGGCGCGTTCCTGCCCCGAGGCGTCACGATAAGGCTCAGCGGCGACGCCAACGACTATGTCGGCAAGGGCATCTCAGGTGGGCGGATCGTGGTGGTGCCAGATCCGGCCGCGACGTTCGCGGCCCACAAGCAGATCATCGCTGGCAACGTCATCGGTTACGGCGCGACCAGCGGCGAGATGTTCTTCCGCGGGGTTGTCGGTGAGCGGTTCTGCGTGCGCAACTCCGGTGCCTCCGCGGTGGCTGAGGGCGTCGGCGATCACGGGTGCGAGTACATGACCGGCGGCCGGGTCGCGGTCATCGGCCCGGTCGGCAGGAACTTCGCCGCCGGCATGTCCGGCGGCATCGCCTACCTGCTCGACGCTGACCCGAGCCTGGTGAACACCGAAATGGCCGACCTGGAGCCGCTGAGCGCGGTCGACGCCGAGTTCCTGCATGACCTGATCGGCCGGTACTACGCGAGCACGTGCTCACCGGTGGCCGCCGCCCTGCTCGATGACTGGGCGAGCGCGGTGCTCAGGTTTAGCCGGGTCATGCCGAAGGACTACAAGCGGGTTCTCGCCGCGACCAGGCGGGCCGAGCGGGACGGCATCGACGTGGCCGACGCGGTCATGGCGGCGGTGCGGTCATGACGACGCCGAGGCGCACGGCGGCCAGGCGGCCAGTCGATGTCAGAATTCAGGACTGGCGTGAGGTCCACCTGGAATTCGGGTCGGCCGAGCTTGAGCGCCAGGCGGGACGGTGCATGGACTGCGGCATACCGTTCTGCCACCACGGCTGCCCGCTCGGCAACCTGATCCCCGAGTGGAACGACCTGGTGCGGCGCCAGCGGTGGCAGGACGCGGTCGCGGCGCTGCACGCGACCAACAACTTCCCCGAGTTCACCGGCAGGCTGTGCCCGGCGCCATGCGAATCAGCCTGCGTGCTCGGCATCAACTCCGGCCCGGTCGCGATCAAGCAAGTCGAGGTGGAGATCATCGACCGGGCGTTCGCCGAAGGCTGGGTGGTCGCCGAGCCACCCGGCCGGGTCGCGGTCGCCGCTGGCCAGCCCGTCGCCGTGGTCGGGTCGGGACCTGCTGGACTTGCCGCTGCCCAGCAGCTCACCCGGGCTGGTCACGCGGTGACCGTGTTCGAGCAAGCCGATCTGCCTGGTGGCCTGCTGCGGTACGGAATACCCGAGTTCAAGCTCGAGAAGCGACTGCTCGACCGGCGGCTTGAGCAGCTGCGCGGCGAGGGCACGTCGTTCACGTGCGGCGTCAGGGTCGGCGTCGACATCGGCGCGGATGTCTTGCTCGACGAGTTCCGCGCGGTCGTACTCGCCTGCGGGGCCCGGGTGCCCAGAGGCTTGCCCGTGCCCGGCGCCGGG
The DNA here is from genome assembly GCA_035553055.1 of Streptosporangiaceae bacterium. Classification (GTDB taxonomy): domain Bacteria; phylum Actinomycetota; class Actinomycetes; order Streptosporangiales; family Streptosporangiaceae; genus Chersky-822. Next base: position 11,470 of record DATNEK010000312.1, read on the forward strand.
CTGGCCGGGATACATCAGGCGATGGAGTACCTGACGCTGGCGAACCAGGCTGTGGCCAGGTCGGCCCGGTCTGGCGGTGACCCACCTGAACCCCTAGTGGTGTCCGCGCGCGGCAGGCACGTGGTGATCATCGGCGGCGGCGACACGGGCGCGGACTGCCTGGGCACGGCGCACCGGCAAGGCGCCGCGTCGGTGGTTCAGCTCGAGATCTTGCCGAGGCCGCCTGACCGCAGGCCGGCCAGCCAGCCCTGGCCGACCTATCCGATGATCTTCCGCACCTCGACCGCGCACGAGGAGGGCGGCCAGCGGGTGTACGCGGTGTCCACCAGGGAATTCCTCGCCGACGAGTCCGGCCGGGTACGCGCGCTCAGGCTGGTCGAGGTCGATCTGGCGGACGGCGGGATGAAGCCAAGGCCAGGGACGGAACGCGAGGTGCCATGCGATCTCGTGCTGCTGGCGATGGGCTTCACCGGGGCGCAGGACCGCGGACTGCTCTCCGGCATCGGCATAGGCCTGGACGAGCGCGGGCGGGTGCCGCGAGACGACGGGTACGCCACGTCGGTGCCTGGCGTGTTCGTGGCCGGCGACATGGGCAGGGGCCAGTCGCTGATCGTATGGGCGATCGCCGAGGGCCGGTCGGCCGCCGCGTCGGTCGACCTGTACCTGTCGGGCGGGACAGAATTGCCAGTCGCTATCCCCTCCTCAGCAGCACCTCTGCGCGCCGGCCCGTAGCGCGTCTCTTCTCCCGCCTCGGGCTAATTGGCTAACTCGCGACGGTCGGGGGTAACGTCACCAGACATGTCGGTCGCCTCCTTGCCAGGTCCAGTCAGCGGGATCTGGCGTCTCGGTCCGGTGGCCGTGCACGGCTACGCGCTGTGCGTCGTGCTCGGGGTGCTCGCGTTGCTTTGGCTGACCGAGCGCAGGTACAGGGCAGTTGGCGGCCGGCCGTGGCTGATGATCGACATCGCGACCGTGGCGGTTCCTGTCGGCCTCGTCGGTGCCAGGGTCTACCGGATCATCATCGACTACCACAGGTATTTCGGTCATGGTCAAGACTGGGTCGGCATCTTCCGTATCTGGGACGGTGGCCTTGGTTTGCCAGGCGCGGCCGTGGCCGGGATCGCCGCCGCCTGCCTTTGGTGCCGCAAGCAGAACGTGGCGGCTGGGCCTGTGCTCGCCGCGGCCGCGCCTGGAATAGCGATTGGCGCGGCGATCAGCCTGCTCGGCAACTGGTTCGCCCAGAGCCTGTACGGGCCGCCGGCGACGGTGCCGTGGGCGGTGCCGATCTCGCCGGCCAGCCGGGTGTCCGGCTACCAGGATTTCAACACGTTCCAGCCGATATTTCTCTACGAGGCCATCTGGGACTTCGCCGTCGCCGTGACCCTGGCGTACCTGATCCGCAGGCTCAGCTTGACCGGTAACCGCGCGCTCGCGATCTGCATCGGCGGTTACGCGGTCGGCATGCTCGGCGCGCAATCCGCGGCCCTCACCGGCCCGCAGCAGCAATCAGGGATGCTGGTCAAGCAACTAGCTGCCGTGGCCGTGCTGGCGGGTGCTATCGCGTTCCTGTACGCGACTAGGGCCAGGCTAGGGCCAGAGCCGCTGGCTGCCGACCCTGGGGGCTCTGCCGACCCTGGGGGCACTGCCGACCCTGGAGGGCCTGCGAGCGGAAAACTCGCTGCCGTGCCGGTCTCGCCGGCGCAGACGGGCTCTGCGGACGATGCCCGTGACGGTGCCCCGGGTGGGATTCGAACCCACACTTGATGGATTTTGAGGCCATTGACTCTGCCGTTGGTCTACCGGGGCGTGACATCTGGGGACTTCGCAGGCGCTTGCGGCGCGCCGTGCATCTGTTCAATGTAGCGGCTACGGATAGTCTTTAGTGGGTGAGCCAGACTCCCTACCGAGTGGTTATCGCCGAGGATGAGGCGCTGATCCGGCTTGACCTCAAGGAGATGCTTGAGGAGCCGGGTCAAGACGCTTACGTCGTGGTCGGCGAAGCATCCGACGGCGAGGCTGCCGTCAAGCTGGCCGCCGAGCTGCGGCCAGATCTGGTGATCATGGATGTCAAGATGCCGGTACTCGACGGCATATCGGCCGCCGAGCAGATTTCGGCACGTCGGCTGGCGCCCGTGGTCATACTCACGGCCTTCTCCCAGCGCGACCTCGTGCAGCGGGCGAGCAGCGCCGGAGCCATGGCTTACCTGGTAAAGCCATTCACCAAGGCCGACCTGATCCCGGCGATCGAGATCGCAGTCAGCAGATTCGCCGAAGTCGGCGCTCTTCAGAAAGAAGTCACCAACCTGCGTGATCGTCTTGAGATGCGCAAGCTGCTCGACCGGGCGAAGGGCATCCTGCAGGCCGCGCGCGGCATCACCGAGCCAGAGGCGTTCAGGTGGATACAGAAGACGTCCATGGACCGCCGGATGACCATGCGAGCGCTTGCCCAGGAGATACTCGACGAGCATCAGCAGCAGGTCAGGCCTGCGGATCCGGCCGAGGCCGACGCGGGCGGTGCCGCTGAGTCGCTTGATGCCACCGGGGTGCCAACCGACCCGCCTGCTTAGCGGAACGCCGGCAGTCCGCGTCTTTTAGGCAAGCGAGCGGGGCCAGGTCCTCACCCCCGCGCAGACCCGGCGCCCGCTCGCTTGCTGCCGTCCGCTGCGTCGGGCAGCGACGGTACGGAGCCAGCCGGTCCTTTGGTGCCGTGTCGGCCTTCCCCGGGTCGGCACGTTCTCTACTCGGATCTTCAAGCTCCGGGGAACACCGTAGCGACCGGCGCGATCTCGCGCGCGGACACTGCGATTACCCGGCCGGTATGAGCCAAACATCCGTTCGGTGCTTGGCCCTGAACTGGGCCGGCCCTAGATCGGCTGGTTGCCGGCCGCGGTGGCGCGGCTGCCGCCGCCGCGAGGCATCGCGTCGCGCAGCAGGCAGCTGAGCCTGGCCGTGCAGACCCGGCGGCCATGATCATCGCTGATCACGATCTCGTACGTGGCGAGGGTCTGTCCGGCGTGCACCTGCGTGGCCACGCCAGTCACATAACCAGCCGCGGCCGCGCGGTGATGAGTGGCGTTGATCTCGATCCCGAGCGTGAACTTGTCGCTTCCCGCGTGCAGGGCCGCACCAACCGAGCCGAGCGTCTCGGCAAGCACGCACGACGCGCCGCCATGGAGCAGCCCGTACGGCTGGGTGTTCCCCTCGACCGGCATGGTGCCAACGACCCGCTGCGGCGACGCCTCGGTGATCGTGATGCCAAGGCGCTGTGCGAGTGACTGCCCGAGCGCCAGGTTCATGTCGTCCGCTCCGGGCCGGGAATCCCTGATCGTCACGCCTTAATCCCCCAACTCGGCTCCTGGGCACCGTTCGCGGGACCCATTGGTCAGCGTAGTGGTCGGCGACAGCAGCCTGTTTGTCGCCGCGTCGCACTAGGATTACCGGGTGGCTGACTCAAGCGCCGACCGGCGTGACCTGCTCCTGCTGCTCGACGGGCATTCCCTCGCCTACCGCGCTTTCTTCGCGCTGCCGATCGAGAACTTCTCAACCACGACAGGCCAGCCGACAAACGCGGTCTACGGCTTCACCGCGATGCTGATCAACGTGCTGCGGGACGAGAAGCCGACGCATGTCGCCGTCGCGTTCGACCGGAGCGAGCCCACATTCAGGCACGAGCAGTTCGTCGAGTACAAGGCGACGCGCAAGGAGAGCCCGGCCGACTTCAGGAATCAGCTGAGCCTGATCTTCGAGGTTCTCGACGCGCTTGGCATCCAGTGGCTGTCCGCGCCTGGATACGAAGCTGATGATGTGATCGCGACGCTGGCCACGCAGGCCGAAGCCGACGGAATGCGGGCGCTGATCGTCACTGGCGACCGAGACACTTACCAGCTTGTCACCGACCACGTCACGGTCCTTTACACAATGCGCGGCATAAGCGAGATGGCGCGGTATACCCCAGAGGCGGTGATAGCCAAGTACGGGCTGACGCCGTCCCAGTATCCGGACTTCGCCGCGTTGCGCGGCGACCCGAGCGACAACCTGCCAGGTATCCCAGGCGTCGGAGAAAAGACGGCGACGAAGTGGATCGCCGATTTCGGCTCGCTTGCTGAGCTAGTCGATCACGTCGATCAGGTGAAGGGCCGGGTCGGTGACAACCTGCGCGAGCACCTGGACAGCGTGCTGCGCAACAGGAGGCTAACCGAGCTCTCCCGTGACGTGCCGCTCGAGGTCGGCCCGCGCGACCTGGTTCCCGCCTCCTGGGACAGGGACCAGATCCACCAGCTCTTCGACACGCTGCAGTTCCGAGTGCTGCGCGACCGCCTGTACACGACCTTGCCGAACGGGATCCTGGGCCAGCTCACCGCCGCCGTTCCCGCGGCCGCGCAAGGCGGCTTCGACGTCGACCTGGCCAGGCTCGGCCCCGGCGAGGTAGCCGAGTGGCTCGCCGAGCACGCGAAGACCGGCCGGGCCGGGCTGGCCGCCAGCGGCACGTGGGGCAGGGGCACTGGCGTGCTTACCGGCCTGGCGCTGGCCTTCGCGATCGACGACAAGACGAGTCCCGCTGCCTACATCGACCCGGTGACGCTGACCGAGGAAGACGACCGGGCGCTCGCCGACTGGCTCGGCGATGAGTCCTCGCCCAAGGCCATGCACGACGCCAAGGGGCCGATCCACGCGCTCGCGGCGCACGGCTGGCCGCTGCGCGGCCTGACCAGCGACACCGCGCTGGCTGCCTATCTGGCCTTGCCTGGGCAGCGTTCCTTCGACCTTGCCGACCTCGCGGTGCGTTACACAGGGCACGAGCTGAGAGACGGCGGCGAGGCCGCTACCGGTCAGATGACGCTCGACATGGTCGCCGAGGACTCGCAAGTCGCGATGTCGCTGGCCGAGCGCGGCCTGGCCACCGCCGAGCTTGCCGATGCGCTCGACGCCGACCTGGGCAACCGCGGCGCCACCGAGTTGCTCGCCGATGTCGAACTGCCGCTGGTCACCGTGCTTGCCAAGATGGAGAACGCCGGGATCGCCGCCGACATCGAGCACTTCGCCGAGATGTCGGCGAGCCTGGGCGGCGAGGTCAAGGCGGCTGAGCAGGGAGCGTTCGCCGCCACGGGGCACGAGTTCAACCTCGGCTCGCCCAAGCAGCTGCAGGAAGTCCTGTTCACTGAGCTCGGACTGCCGAAGACCAAGCGGATCAAGACCGGCTACACCACCGACTCAGAAGCGCTGACCGGGCTACTCGCGGCCACCGGTCATCCGGTGCTCGAGCACCTGCTCAGGCACCGCGACGTGGCCAAGCTCAAGAGCATCGTCGACTCGCTCATCCCGATGGCTGGTCACGACGGCCGGATACACACCACCTACAACCAGATGATCGCCGCCACAGGCCGGCTCAGCTCCACCGACCCGAATCTGCAGAACATCCCGATCAGGACCGAAGAGGGCAGGCGGATCAGGCAGGGCTTCATCGTGGGCGACGGGTACGAGTGCCTGCTCACCGCCGATTACAGCCAGATCGAGCTGAGGATCATGGCGCACCTATCCGGTGACGAGGCGCTGGCCGCCGCGTTCGGATCTGGCCATGACTTCCACGCGGCGACGGCGGCGCGCGTGTTCAGCGTGCCAGCCGATGAGGTGACCGGCGACCTGCGGGCCAAGGTCAAGGTGATGAACTACGGCCTGGCGTATGGCCTGTCCGCCTACGGCCTGGCCCAGGGGCTGCGGGTAAGCACCGACGAGGCTCGCGACCTGATGGAGGGCTACTTCGAGCAGTTCGGTGGTGTACGGGATTACCTGCGCCAGGTGGTCGCCCAGGCGCGCAAGGACGGCTACACGCAGACCATGCTCGGCCGTCGCAGGTACCTGCCCGACCTGACCTCAGATAACAGGCAGCGCAGGGAGATGGCCGAGCGGATGGCGCTTAACGCTCCGATCCAAGGGTCGGCCGCCGACATCATCAAGGTCGCCATGCTCTCGGTCGACCAGGCGATCAGCGAAAGCGGCCTCCGATCCCGGATGCTGCTGCAAGTACACGACGAACTGCTGTTCGAGGTCGCGTCCGGGGAGCTTGATCGACTGCGTGACCTGGTTGCCGCCGCGATGTGCGGCGCTTTCTCGATGACGGTACCGCTTGAAGTTTCCATGGGCACCGGCAGAAGCTGGGCCGATGCCGCCCATTGAGGGATCAGACGGGCCTCGTCGGAGGCCACTGCGATTGACCGTCCGCCCACGCTCTCATATGCTGATCGGTGCGTTGTGATCTTTCGCAGTCCGCCATGGTCAGAGAGGCCGCAGGCGCTGAGAGTGCCAGGCCGGTGTTGATGACCAGGCACTCCAGCCTCTATGTCGGACGCACAGCACATCGCGCCCAAAACAAATCCTGTCCGTATCCGGAGCCCACTCACACATGACGACCAGTAGCACGCAGGCCACCTCGACCCCTCAGGTTGCCGTTAACGACATCGGTTCGGAGGAGGCCTTCCTCGCCGCGATCGACGAGACCATCAAGTACTTCAACGACGGAGACATCGTCGACGGCACAGTAGTCAAGGTCGACAGAGACGAAGTCCTGCTCGACATCGGCTACAAGACCGAGGGTGTCATCCCGTCAAGAGAACTGTCGATCAAGCACGATGTCGACCCGAACGAGGTCGTCAAGACCGGCGATCACATCGAAGCCCTTGTCCTGCAAAAGGAGGACAAGGAAGGTCGGCTGATCCTGTCCAAGAAGCGTGCGCAGTACGAGCGCGCTTGGGGCACGATCGAGAAGATCAAGGACGAGGACGGCGTCGTCACCGGCACGGTGATCGAGGTCGTCAAGGGCGGCCTGATCCTGGACATAGGCCTGCGCGGATTCCTGCCAGCGTCGCTGGTTGAGATGCGCCGGGTCCGCGATCTGCAGCCGTATGTCGGCAAAGAGATCGAGGCGAAGATCATCGAGCTGGACAAGAACCGCAACAACGTGGTTCTGTCTCGCCGGGCGTGGCTTGAGCAGACCCAGTCCGAGGTGCGTCAGAACTTCCTGAACACGCTGCAAAAGGGTCAGATTCGCAAGGGTGTCGTCAGTTCGATCGTGAACTTCGGCGCTTTCGTCGACCTCGGCGGCGTTGACGGCCTCGTGCACGTGTCCGAACTGTCCTGGAAGCACATCGACCACCCGGGCGAGGTGGTGGAGGTGGGCCAGGAGGTCACCGTCGAGGTGCTCGACGTGGACATGGACCGCGAGCGGGTCTCGCTGTCGCTCAAGTCCACGCAGGAAGACCCGTGGCAGCAGTTCGCCCGGATGCACCAGATCGGTCAGGTCGTGCCTGGCCGGGTCACCAAGCTGGTGCCATTCGGCGCGTTCGTGCGGGTCGAGGAGGGCATCGAGGGCCTGGTGCACATCTCCGAACTCGCCGACCGGCACGTGGAGATTCCCGAGCAGGTCGTCCAGGTGGGCGACGAGATCTTCGTCAAGATCATCGACATCGACCTCGACCGTCGCCGGATCAGCCTGTCGCTCAAGCAGGCCAACGAGGGTCAGACCGGCGAGATCACCGGCGATGACTTCGACCCGACCCTTTACGGCATGCCGGCCACCTACGACGAGCAGGGCAACTACGTCTACCCGGACGGATTCGATCCGGAATCGGGCGAGTGGCTCGAGGGCTTCGAGGCGCAGCGCGAGGAGTGGGAGCGGCAGTACGCCGAGGCTCGTGCCCGCTTCGAAGCGCACCAGCGCCAGGTTGCCGAAGCTCGCAGCAAGGCCGAGGGCGAAGAGGGCGACGACGAGTCAGGCGCCAGCTCGCACACCTCGGGTTCAACGGACTCGGGCGACGCAGGCGGCGCTCTAGCCTCGGACGAAGCGCTGGCGGCGCTGCGCGAGAAGCTGTCAGGCGGCCGCAACTAGTCCAAGCACAAACCTTCGTCGGCCCGGCGTTGTCGTAACGACAAGGCCGGGCCGACGTACGTAGCAAGCCATCACCAACACGAGGGAGTTGGCGCGGTGCTCAGGGTCGGGCTGACCGGCGGGATCGGCGCTGGCAAGAGCGAGGTCTCGCGGCGGCTGGCCGCGCAAGGAGCCATCGTCATCGACGCCGACGCGATCGCGCGAGAGGTAGTCGGGCCGGGCACGCCGGGGCTTGAACAGGTGATCGCGGTGTTCGGGCCGCACATGCTCCGCGCTGACGGAGCGCTGGACCGGGAGCGTCTCGGCGAGGTCGTCTTTGCCGATCCGGCTAAGCTCGCGCAGCTCAACGGCATCGTGCACCCGCTGGTCGGCAAGCGGATGACCGAACTGGAGACCACGGCGGACGCCGACGCGATCGTGGTGCACGACGTACCGCTGATCGCGGAGAACGACCTGGCACCCGGATACGACGTCGTCGTTGTTGTTGACACGCCGCCCGCGCTGCAACTCGACCGGCTGATGAAATTGCGCGGCATGAGCGAGGACCAGGCACGGGCCAGGATGGCTGCCCAGGCGACACGCGAGCGGCGGCTGGCGATCGCCGGCTTCGTGATCGACAACTCCGGCTCGCTTGGCGAGCTTGATCGCCAGGTTGGCGACCTGTGGGCCGAATTGCGGCGCAGAGTACGCAGGCTTGACCGCTCGGTGAGCGAATGACCGGAACGACCGCCTTGGCGTTAAGCTATATCGCGTGTTTCGCCAGGAGCCGTGCCGGCCAGGATCGGGCTGACTAGAGTTGCTTGGGCGCGACCGACGAGGAGGCGGCGCTTGATCGAGGTACGCGGGGTCACAAAGCGCTTCGGCAGCAAGACTGCCGTCGACGATCTCAGCTTCACGGTGGTGCCAGGCAAGGTGACTGGGTTCCTCGGGCCGAACGGCGCGGGAAAGTCCACCACGATGCGCATCATCCTCGGCCTTGACCGGCCGCAGAGCGGCAGCGCCACGATCGACGGCAGGCTCTACCGCGACCTGGCGGACCCGTTGCGCACGGTTGGCGCGCTGCTCGAGGCCAAGTCGACGCATACCGGACGTAGCGCCCGTAATCACCTTCTGTTCCTCTCCCAGAGCCAGGGCCTTCCGGCCAGCAGGGTGGGGGAGATGCTCGAACTCGTCGGCCTGCAGGACGTCGCTGGCAAGCGTGCGGGCGGCTTCTCGCTCGGCATGAGCCAGCGACTCGGCATTGCCGCTGCCCTGCTCGGCGACCCGCACGTGCTGCTGCTCGACGAGCCTGTGAACGGCCTTGACCCGGAGGGCGTGCTCTGGATCAGGAACCTGATGAAGCACCTAGCCGGGCAGGGCCGCACGATCTTGGTGTCCAGCCACCTGATGAACGAGATGGCGGTCACCGCCGACCATCTCATCGTCATCGGCAAGGGCAGGCTGATCGCCGATTCGAGCACCGCCGAGGTGATCGCCCGTGGCACGGAGAAGTCGGTACTGGTGCGCACGCCGGACGCCGGAAGGCTGACCGAGCTGATCGTTTCTGATGGCGGAAAAATCGCGTCCGCCGGTCCCGCGTCCGCAGCGGGCACTGACGGCGCCCAGTTGCTCACGGTGACCAACATGGAGGCCAGGCGGGTCGGCGAGCTCGCTGCGTCAGGTTCGGTGGTGCTCTACGAACTGACGCCGCAGCTCGCCTCGCTCGAGGAGGCGTTCATGGAACTGACGTCGGGCAGTCTTGAGTTCGGTGTGCACGAGACCGGCCCGCTCCTCGCGCCGAAAGGGACAGCCCAGTGACCGCAGACCCTGCGACAGCGCAGCCAGGCGCCGACGTCAGCGTGTTGTCGGCTGCCCACACCAGGGGCGCCGGGCTCAGGTTCGCCGGCCTGCTCCGCGCTGAGTGGACCAAGATCCGGTCCGTGCGCTCCACGGTATGGACCCTGTTGCTGTTCGTGGTGATCACGGTTGGGCTCACCGCCCTGCTGACCGCGCTGGTCGTGCACAGTCCGAACGGCCCCCGCGCGGCCGAGCGAGACGCGCGCATCATCGCCGATCCCGTCGGATTCATACTTGGCGCGGGCATTGGCCTTGGCCAGCTCACCATCTGCGTGCTCGGCGTGCTAGTGATCACCACCGAGTACTCAACCGGAGTGATCAGGGCATCGCTGCTCGCCGTGCCCAGGCGGCTGCCCATGCTGTTGGCGAAGATCGGAGTATTCGCCGGGCTGATGCTGGTGCTCGCCGAGATCGTGTCGTTCGGCTCGTTTTTCGTCGGCTCGGCGCTGCTGCACAGCATGGCTGCCGTGTCGATCAGCGATCACAACGTGACCAGGGCGGTGGTCGGGGCCGGGCTCTACCTGACCGTGCTCGGCCTGTTCTCGCTGGCGATCGGCGCGCTGATCAGGCACACGGCAGGCGGCATCGCTACGGTGATCGGCGCGGTGCTCGTGCTGCCGATCCTGACCAGCCTGCTGCCAGGAAGCTGGGGCGCGCACATCGACGCTTACCTGCCAGAGCAGGCAGGCTCCAAGGTATTCGGCGCTCGTCCTGAGGTCGCGCAGCTGTTGTCGGCCTGGCAGGGCTTCGGTATTTTCTGCCTGTGGACGCTCGTGCTGCTCGCGGCGGCCGCCTGGCTGCTGCAGCGCAGGGACGCCTGAGGCGTAAGCGCGTCCAGGAACAACATGCGGGTTCTCGATCCGGCGCGCAGCGTCGTCGGCCGAGCGAGGTCGTAAAGCTCCCGGTGCCACCAGCATCGCCGGCCCGGCGACGGCGCGCGCCCTTACCTCGGCCCGCTTGGCTGGAAGAAGCCCGACGACTCCCGGCGCCACAAGAAAACGGTCGCGCCGAGGCCGGCCACCCAGAGCACCACGGCAAAGGCCGTGCCGAGCACCGTCCCCGGCCGGGTGAAGGTCGCGGCCAGTTGGAGCGTGTTGATGCCGAAAAGGACGCTGGCGACGATCCGCGCCCAGCTCCTGCCCGACAGGTTGAGCCGGGCCATCAAGATCCACAGGCCGACCCCGATCAGGCCAGAGATCACCAGTCCGGTGATGCTGGCCAGCTCGGTCGTATGCACCTGCGCAGGCGTGTATTTCGGGTACGCCTTTTCGATCGCGCTCTTCAGGCCGCCGATCGTGGTGAGCGAGATGATGATCTCGATGAGGCTGACAGCGGCGCCCGCGTACATGAACTTGACCGCGTTCAGCACGGATTGCGGCACCGGCGGCCGGTCTTCGACCGGTCCTTGGCCGCCACCCTTGGGGTAGGGCTGATACATGGCTGCTCCTTCGCGGTCAAGCGGACAGCACGCCGTGGCGCTGTCAGAGGCTCAGCCTACAGTGGAGGGGTGTTCGCTAAGGAGATCTCATGCGCCCGGTGACTGACCTTCAGCGACGAGTCGCGCCATTCGAGGTCGTGACCGATATGGTTCCGGCCGGTGATCAGCCGACGGCCATCGCTGAGATTGAGAAACGGATCAGGTCGCAGGCCGCTGACACAGTGCTGCTTGGCGCGACCGGCACGGGCAAGACCGCAACGGTCGCCTGGCTGGCCGAACGCCTGCAGCGGCCGACGCTCGTGATGCTGCCCAACAAGACGCTGGCGGCGCAGTTCGCCAACGAGCTGCGCGAGATGCTGCCGAACAACGCGGTCGAGTATTTCGTTTCTTACTACGACTACTACCAGCCTGAGGCGTACGTGCCGCAGACGGACACCTACATCGAGAAGGACAGCTCGATCAATGACGAGGTCGAGCGGCTGCGGCATTCGGCGACGAACTCGCTGCTTACCAGGCGTGACACCATCGTGGTCGCCTCGGTGTCGTGCATCTACGGTCTCGGCACCCCGCAGGAGTACGTGGACCGGATGCTCAAGCTCAAGCTCCGCGAGACCATCGACAGGGACATGCTGCTCCGCTGGCTCGTCGGCATGCAGTACCAGCGCAACGACATGTCGTTCACTCGCGGCACATTCCGGGTCAGGGGAGACACGATCGAGGTCATCCCTGTCTATGAGGAGCACGCCGTCAGGATCGAGATGTTCGGCGACGAGATCGAGCGCCTGATGACGCTGCACCCGCTTACCGGCGAGGTGCTGACCACCGACGATGAGCTGTACATCTTCCCTGCGTCGCACTACGTGGCCGGCCCGGAGCGGATGGAACGCGCGATCGCCGGCATCGAGGATGAGCTTGCCCTGCGGCTAGCTGAGCTCGAACAGGCCGGCAAGCTGCTTGAGGCGCAGCGGCTGCGCATGCGGACCACCTACGACGTCGAGATGATGCGGCAGGTTGGCAGCTGCTCCGGCATCGAGAACTACTCCCGCCACATCGACGGTCGCGAGGCAGGCAGCCCGCCCAACACCCTGCTCGACTACTTCCCTGAGGACTTCCTGCTGGTCATCGACGAGTCGCACGTGACGGTGCCGCAGATCGGCGCGATGTACGAGGGTGACGTGTCGCGCAAGCGGGTGCTTGTCGAGCATGGCTTCCGGCTGCCGAGCGCGATCGACAACAGACCGCTGACTTTTGAGGAGTTCTGCGACCGCATCGATCAGACGCTGTACTTGTCGGCGACTCCCGGCCCGTACGAGCTGCAGCGGGTCGGCGGCGAGGTCGTAGAGCAGGTGATCAGGCCGACCGGGCTCGTCGACCCAGAAGTGATCATCAAGCCGACCAAGGGACAGATCGATGACCTGGTGCACGAGATCAGGCTCAGGTCCGAGCGGGTCGAACGGGTGCTCGTCACCACGCTGACCAAGAAGATGGCCGAGGACCTGACCGACTACCTGCTTGAGCTTGGCATCAGGGCCAGGTACCTGCACAGCGAGGTCGACACGCTGCGCAGAGTCGAACTGCTCAGGGAGCTTCGGCTAGGTGAATACGACGTGCTGGTCGGGATCAACCTGCTGCGAGAGGGCCTTGACCTGCCCGAGGTCTCGCTGGTCGCGATCCTTGACGCCGACAAGGAGGGATTCCTGCGGTCGGGCACGTCGCTGATTCAGACCATCGGCCGGGCGGCGCGTAACGTGTCGGGTCAAGTGCACATGTACGCCGATCAGATGACGCCGTCGATGACCAAGGCGATCGACGAGACGAACCGGCGCAGGGCCAAGCAGATCGCTTATAACCTCGCCAAGGGCGTGGACCCCCAGCCGCTACGCAAGCGGATCGCGGACATCACCGACCAGCTAGCGCGCGAGGACGCCGACACGGACAAGCTGCTCGGTGGTTCTGGCAGGCGCCAGAGCCGCGGCAAGGCTCCGGTCCCAGGGATGGCCGCCAGGGCCAGGGCGGCCGCCGCCTCTGCCGGGGTGTGGAACGCCGAAGGCGAGCCAGGGCGCGGCGGCGCGGCGCGAGACGACCTGATCGCCCTGATCACGGCGCTCACGGACCAGATGCACGCGGCAGCCGCCGAGTTGCAGTTCGAGCTGGCGGCTAGGTTCAGGGACGAGATCAGGGAGCTGAAGCAGGAGCTGCGCGGCATGCAGGCGGCCGGGGTGTGAGTCCCGCGTCGTCGGGATGCCCACGTCGTGCGTCTGACGTAATCGGGTCGCCACGCACTGTGACGGCGTAAGGTCTTCAGTGTGTTTGTGAGTCTCGCTGCAGCCTTGGCTGCGGCGTTCTGTTATGGCATCGGCGCGGTGATGCAGGCCATCGCCGTCCGCGCCGCATCGCGACGCCCTGTTCTCGCTGCTGCTGGCGTCGCAGGCCGGGTAGACCCTGGGCTGGTCATCAGGATGTTCAGGCAGTGGCCATTCGTGCTGAGCCTGGCCATTGATTTCGCTGGGTTCGTATGCCAGCTCATCGCATTGCGGCGGCTGCCGATCTTCGAGGTCCAGGTCATTATCGCCTCGAACCTGGCCGTCACGGCCACCTTCGCCGCCTGGCTGATGCATACGGTGCTCAGCTTGCGCGAGTGGGCGGCGGTCGTCTCCGTGGTCGTCGGCGTGGGACTGCTCGGCTCGTCGGCCGGTTCAGAAGGCGCGACGAAGGTTGGCATCGACTTTCACATCGCCCTGATCGTCGCGCTCGCGGCGATCGCCGTCGCCGGGCTAGCGGCGGCGAGGTTGCCGAACCAGTACCGTACGGTCGCTCTCGGCGCGATGGCCGGCCTTGGCTACGCGGTGCTCGCCATCTGCGCGAGGATCCTGCCGGGCTTCACCCCGGCCGTGCTGATCAAGTCACCGGCCGCTTACACCCTGGCGGCGGCCGGCATTATCTCGTTCATGTTGTACGCCTCGGCGCTGGAGAGCGGCAGCGTGACAGTGGCAACCGCGGCGGTGATCCTGCTTGAGACCGCGCCGCCCGCGCTGATTGGCGTGCTGTTCCTCGGCGACTCCACCAAGCCGGGGCTCGTCGCCCCGGCGATCGCCGGATTCATCATGGCCCTGGTCAGCGCTATCGCGCTGGCCAGGTTCGGCGAGGCCGGCGTGCAGAAGGGAACCGAGGCTAAACGAGCCGTCCAGGCCGAACGCGACGCCGGCGAGCTGGCCAAGGCCACAAGATTGAGAAAGGCCAGGACGCTGGCTGCCGGCACGTCCGCGTCGCCCGACGACTCGTCCCTCGCCGGCCCGGTGTCCGCGATCGGCCCGGTGTCCGCAGTCGGCCCGGTGTCCGCGATCGGCCCGGTGTCCGCGGTCGCCCCCGTCAGCGCGGTCGCCCCCGTCAGCGCGGCCGCGCCTGTCGGCGTCGACGGCCTTGCTGGAGAGGTCGGGTCTGGGTCTGGGGGCGTGGTCGGGTCTGGGGACGTGGCCGGACCTGGGGGCGTGGTCGGGCCTGCGGGTGCGGTCGGGCCTGCGGGTGTGGGCGCGGATGCCGGCCCGATCGGGACGGTGGGGCCGGGTGGCCCGAACGGCGCAGGGCCGTTGCCCGGCGTGAACAGGCAGGTTGCTGGGAGAGGTTGACGAAAGGAAGCGGTCGTCTAGTCGGGCGGAGTCCTGCGGGGTTGTGCTGGTGGCGGGCCGGGACAGCGTGGCTTCGTTGGCTGCTGCCCTGTGACCCTGCGGAGTAGTACCCTCTCCATGATCAACTGCCAGCGCGATGAAACCAGCAATCCATCGCGCCCCAGCACCCCGCCGCGGCCTTGCCAGCGCGATGAAACTGGCAATCCATCGCACCCCGAGCACCTCGCCCAGCGGCTACGATGCGATGGATCCGGGGTTCCATCAG
>DATNEK010000313.1:0-3112 GCA_035553055.1 Streptosporangiaceae bacterium
AAGTTTAGCGCGCTTCAGCGGCCATCCGATGTTAGCGCTGTCCGCGTTGTGGTACTCGGAATCCCGCGCGGAGTTCACCAGGGAGATCGTGCTCGGAGGCAGCCCGGCCGAGTCGTTGCGTGGCGAGTAGCGCAGGTGCGCGTAGGCGGGCAAGTAGTACGCGCCGGGGCGTTGACCTTTTAAACTTTACAGCCTATTTTTCACTTAATGAGCAACTCGTCCGCTGCCCCAGTGTCTACCCACCACGACCCAAGCTCCGGCGACGGACCTGTCCCGCCGCCTGCCATAGCCGCCGCCCGCGACCGTTTCAGCTCGCTGCGCGACGGCTTCGTCTATTTCGACGCACCCGGCGGTACCCAGACACCCGACGAGGTAGGCGCGGCCGTCGCCGACGTGTACCTGCGGGCGAGCGGCAATCTGGGCGCGCACTACGCTACGGGCCAGCGCCTCGAAAAACTGGTCGACGAAGCCCGTGCCGCGTCGGCGCGCTTCTTGGGTTGCACGTTCGACGAGGTCATCTTCGGCGCCAACATGACGTCGCTGAATTTCACCTTGTCCCGCACGCTAGGACGCCAGCTAGCGCCGGGCGATGAGATCGTGGTGACCCGGCTTGACCATGACGCGAACGTGGCGCCGTGGCTCGATCTGGCTGCTGACAGGCAGCTGCGAGTGCTGCACGCTGACGTGCGCTCGGACACCAGCCTCGACTTGAGCGACCTCGAACGCCATCTCAGCTCGCGGACCAAGGTGGTTGCCTTCCCCTGGGCGGCGAACTCGACCGGTACGGTCGTGGACGCCCGCGCGATCTGCGACCTCGCGCACCAGGCCGGCGCGCTCGCCTGGGTGGACGCCGTCCAGTACGCGGCCCACGAGCCGATGGACGCCCGCGCCATCGACGCGGACGTGGTGACGTGCTCCTCTTACAAGTTCTGCGGTCCGCACCTTGGCATCGCGTTCGGTCGCAGGGACTTGCTCGAATCGTGGCGGCCTTACAAGGCCAGGCCGGTCTCGTTCGAGCCGGTCGGCCACAGGTTCGAGACCGGCACGCTGCCTTTCGAGCTGCTCGGCGGCCTGCTGGCCACCTACGCTTACCTGGACAGCCTGGGCGGCATGGCAGCCCTCGCGCAGTGGGAGCGCCAGCTCGGCCAGCGCATGCTGGCCGGCTTCCCGCCGGGCACCCGACTGTACGGCCTGCCCACGATGGAGGGCCGGCTCCCGGTCTTCCTGATCAACTTCGCCGACGTCCCTTCGGCGCGGCTCAGCCTGGAACTAGCCGACCTCGGGTTCGGCGTCTGGAATCACGGCAGCTACTACGCGCTCGGCCTGCACGAGCGGATCGGCTGGGGCGAAGCCCTGCGGATCGGCCTCGCGCACTACAACACGCTGGAAGAGATCGACCGCTTCAATGAGGTGCTGGCGCGGCTGGTGGCGCAGGCGGGTACGACGGGGGAGCCGAGATGAGCGGGGCGGCGGGCACCGTCGTCCAGGCGGCGGACGTCCCCGCTGACCAGAGCGCCTCAGGCACCAGCGTCCGCAGGCTGGTCGATACCAGCGCGGACGAGCCAGGACTCGTCAGGCGACTTGTCGACCTGGCGCCACTCGCCAAGCTCAGCGGCTCGGCGAGCGCTGGCGGCGAGCTGTGGTTCGTCATCGAAGGGGCGGGTCAAGTCTCGCTTGACGGCCAGCCCGAGGTAGCGCTCCGCCCTGATCGCGGATTCCTGCTGCCGCCTGGTTGCGCCTATCGGGCCAGCGCAGGACAGGCAGCGGGCCTGCGGCTTGACACCGTGTCGCTGCCTCATGGGCACGGCGCGGCCACCGGCCGCCCGCTGAGCCGAGACTTCGCTGACTGCGAGGTCGAGACGACCGGAGACCGGCAGTTCCGTGTCTTGTTCGGCCCTGGACGTGATTGCGCTGTGGCGACGCAGTTCGTCGGCGAGATCCCGCCAGGCCGGGCACCCGACCATAGCCACCCGTACGACGAGGTGGTGCTGATCTTGGCGGGCCAGGGGATCGCCCACATTGGCGGCGTCGAGCACGCGCTGACCGCCGGGGCGTGCGCGCACCTGCCGCCAGGCCTCGTGCACTGCCTGGAGAACACCGGGCCGCAGACGCTGCGGGTGCTAGGTGTCTTCCACCCGGCCGACAGCCCAGCCGCCAAACTGGAACCCAATCACTAAGAGCGGAGTTCGGCTAGCGATACCAGGAGACCGTTGAGCTGGGTCACGAACGCGGCCGGATCGTCGATCCTGGCGCCGAGCGTGAGGATCGCCTGGTTGTACAGCACGTTCGCCCAATCGGCCAGCTGCGGGTCGTCCTGGTTCGCGTTGAGCCTTTCTACCAGCGGGTGGGCGGGATTGATCTCGAGCACCGGCTGCGCTGGCAGGGAGGGGCCGCCGGTCCTCGGACCGAGGTTGAAGCCGATGTCAGGACCGCCGGCGACGATGCACGCCGGCGAATCGGTAAGGCGGCTGCTGACCCGCACGTCCCATGCCTTGCCGCCGAGCGCGTCCTTGAGCTTGCCGGCCAGCGCCGCGAAGTCAGCGTTGGCCTGCTCCTTCGCTTGCGAGGCTTCGTCGTCATCGAGCTGGCTGAGGTCGGCGTCGCCGTGCGCGACCGACTGGAGCCGCTTGCCGTCGAATTCCGGCAGGCTGCCGGCGACCCAGTTGTCGATCTCCTCGCCGAGCAGCAGCACCTCGATGCCCTTCTTCCTGAAGATCTCCAGGTGCGGGCTGCTAGCCGCGAGTTCTCGTGTCGGCGCCAGCAGGTAGTAGATCTTGTCCTGGCCTTCCTTCATCCGGCTCACGTAGTCAGCCAGAGATACGTCCTGGTCGATCCCCGCTGATCCGGTCGAGGCGAAGCGGAGCAGCCCGGCTATCGCTTCCCGGTTCGAGTAGTCCTCGACGACGCCCTCCTTGAGCACGCCGCCGAAGGCACTCCAGAATGTCGCGTACTTATCAGGCTGGCTCTCGGCCGTCTCCTTGAGCAGGCGCAGCACGGTCTTGACGGCCTGGGTCTTGATGCTTGCCACGAGCTGGCTGCTCTGCAGCAGTTCGCGCGACACATTGAGCGGCAAGTCGGCCGAGTCAAGCACGCCGCGCACGAACCGCAGGTA
>DATNEK010000314.1:0-19963 GCA_035553055.1 Streptosporangiaceae bacterium
GGCGCTGTCATCGCCGTGCCGGTGTTCAACGCGGTCGGCGGGTCGGCCGTGGCGGTGCGCCTGACGCTCGGCATATGGGCGCTTCCGGCGGCGGTCGCCGCACTGGTATGGGCGCCGCAGCTCAGGTTCCGCACAAGTCCCCCATGGGAGGCACCGCGGGCCGTTCCGGGGGATCGTCCCCCCGGGCAGGCACCGCGGGGGGTTCCGCGGGGGGTTCCGGGGGGTCGTCCCCCCGGGCAGGCACTGCGGTGCCGTTCCGGGGGTCGTCCCCCCGGAACGGCACCGCGGCGCGGCGTGATCGCGATGAGCAGGCACGCCCTGGCCTGGCAGGTCACCTTGTTCATGGGCCTGCAGAGCTTGTCCTACTACGCCGCCCTTTCCTGGTTCCCGACCATGTTCATCGATCATGGGATCCGAGCCGCCGCCGCCGGCAATCTGCTCGCGCTCATGAACTTCGGCAACGCGGTGACTGGGCTGGTCATGCCGGTACTCGCGCAGCGAGCTCGTGATCAGCGGCTGCTCGTCACCGCCGCCGTGGCGCTCATCATCATCGGCATCTCCGGCTCGGCCTTCGCGCCGAACGCCGTCGTCGCGGTCTTCGTGAGCCTGCTCGGCCTTGGCCAGGGCGCTTCGCTCGGGCTGGCCGTGTTCATGTTCGCGGCCAGAGCGGCTGACGGGCAGGCCGCGGCCGCGCTGTCCGGGTTCGCCCAGGGGGTCGGCTACCTCATCGCGAGCGCCGGGCCGCTGCTGCTTGGTTTCCTGCACACGGCGACCGGCGGCTGGACCGTGCCGGCCGTTGCTCTGCTCGGCGTCGCCGTCGCTCAGCTCGCGGCCGGCCTGCGCGGCGGGCGGGCGCTCACGATCGGTGCGGGAATGCAGGCCGCGCCGATCACCACGACCTCCAGGGGGAAGTTAGCGCACTTTGCCGAAGCCGTACGCGGCCGCGGCGGTGCCGGCTGGCGCGGCGGCTCTGCCAGCCCCCCAGATCGCCGGGCGGCCAGGCAGCCGCGCGCAGGCAAACACCTCATCGGCTGATGTCGAGCTGACCGGCGAGGAAGTCCACACTCCTTTGCCCGAAAGGTCGAGTACGAACGACGGGCCGAAGCCCTGGTTCGCGATTACCCACAGGCCGCCCCTGCCGTCACGGCACATCCCCATCGCTGGCACGAGGGTTGGCATGACGATCGTGGTCCAGCCCTGGCCGTTGTAGTGGGCGACTTCTGGTGTGTCGGCGACGGTTCCGCTGACCCAGACGTTGCTTGGCCCGAGCACCAGCACGTATGAATAGGTGAAGCCAGCCAGCGAGGAAGGCTCCTCGTGCAGCCATCTGTTGTCCGTGAAGCGCAGCAGCGCGTTGTTCGTGCCGCCGATGTCGCCGATAGCCCACATGTCGCGCGGCGAGGTGGCGCTGGCCCTGGTGATGTGGCCGGCCATGCCTTTCGTCTCGGTCCACTTGGTGCCCGACAGGTGCCAGGTGCCCGCTCCTGGATGGTTGCCTCCCCTCGAGCCGAACAGCCAGACATCGCGCGGCCCGAGCGCGACGATGCTGGTGAACCTGGCGCGGGGGTTCCAGCCTCCCTTGGGCTCGACCGACCAGGTGACGCCGTTCCAGCGCAGCACCTTGCCGCCCAGGTAGGTCGCGGCCCAGATGTCGCCAGGTGCGACGGCGCTTGCCCCGGTGATCCAGCTATGCAGCCCCGTCGGCAGAGTTGACGAATGCCACCTGCCGTTCGTTCGCCGCTCGACCTCGGGTACCCCGCGTATCGCGTGGCCGGTGAAGCTCGAGCCGCCGAAAAACCAGATCGTGCGGCCCGCCACCAGGACGGTGGTGTACTGGCTGTGGTTCGAACTGGGCGGCAGGTACTGCACCGCGAGCTTGAGCACCCAGCGCGGGCTCGGCGTCGCCGCGCTGGCCAAGGCGCCGCAGGTCAGCGCCGTCGCGGCGGCCACCGCCGCGACGGCCGCCGCTGCGGCGGTGAATCTGGTGACCTTCGTTGGGAGAATCGGTGCCTCCGCGGTGATCGCTGCCAGCCCGGGTATGGTGTACGTCTGTACCTTGTGCGCGAGTATCGTCCTCGCGTCGCTAGATTAACGTGCCGCACACGCCATACCGGGTCCGAATTAGACTCGCGATGATTAGCGCCGCAGCGATGCCGGTGGCGTCGTCGACAATTGTGATAACGACGACTGTGAGGAGCGCATGAGATGACATTGCTCGAATCGGTTAAAAGCCCGCGAGATGTCAAGGCGCTCGGACCAGATGAACTATCCACGCTCGCAGGCGAGATTCGCGACTTCCTGATCGAGGCGGTGTCGCGCAACGGGGGTCACCTAGGCCCGAATCTCGGCGTGGTCGAGCTGACCATCGCGCTGCACCGGGTGTTCGACTCGCCGGCTGACCAGATCGTCTGGGACACAGGTCACCAGTCGTACGTGCATAAGCTGCTCACCGGCCGGGTGGATGGCTTCGAGCGGCTGCGTCAGCGCGACGGGGTTTCCGGTTATCCGAACCGGGCGGAATCCGAGCATGATTTCGTGGAGAACTCGCATGCATCGACCAGTTTGTCCTACGCCGACGGGCTGGCCAAGGCGATGCGGCTGCGCGGCGATAAGCAGCACCGAGTGGTTGCCGTCATCGGCGACGGTGCGCTGACCGGCGGGATGGCCTGGGAGGCGCTCAACAACATCGCGGCCGCCAAGGACCGGCCGGTCGTGATCGTGGTCAATGACAACGGCCGCTCCTACCAGCGCACCATCGGCGGGATCGCCGATCACCTCGCCGCCGTGCGGGTGTCGCAGCGCTACGAGCAGGTGCTCGACCTGGTCAAGACCACCTTGTCCAATACTCCGCTGGTCGGCCCGCCGCTGTTCGAGACGCTGCACGGGATCAAGAAGGGCCTCAAGGACTTCCTGCAGCCACAGGTGCTGTTCGAAGATCTCGGCCTCAAGTACCTCGGCCCCATCGACGGCCACGACGAGCAGGCCACCGAGCACGCGCTGAGCCGGGCCAGGGACTTCGGCGGACCGGTGCTCGTACACGTGATCACGCAGAAGGGCCGCGGTTACGCGCTGGCCGAAGAGAACGACGAGGATTGCCTGCACCAGGTGCAGCCGGGCGCGCCGGTGCACGTCAACGGCGCGTCGCAGGCGATGGCGACGAAGCCTGCCACCGGCGGCAAGCGCGGCTGGACAAGCTTCTTCACCGAGGAGCTGCTGGCGATCGGCGCGCGCAGGCCCGACGTGGTGGCGATCACGGCCGCGATGCTGCACCCGACCGGACTCGCGCCGTTCGCCGAGGTCTACCCCGACCGGGTCTTCGACGTCGGCATCGCCGAGCAGCACGCGGTGACCAGCGCGGCCGGCCTTGCCATGGGCGGAATGCACCCGGTGGTCGCGATCTACGCGACATTCCTGAACCGCGCGTTCGACCAGGTGCTGATGGATGTGGCGATGCATCAGCTGCCAGTCACCTTCGTGCTCGACCGGGCCGGCATCACTGGCCCGGATGGCGCCAGCCATCACGGCATGTGGGACGGATCGCTGCTCCAGGTCGTGCCTGGCATCAAGGTTGCCGTGCCGAGAGACGGCACCAGGCTGAGGGAGCTGCTCAGGGAGGCCGTCGCTGTCAGCGACGGGCCGACAGCGATCAGGTTCCCGCGCGGCTCGGTGTCCGGGGACATTCCGGCGATTGACAGCCTTGGCGAGATGGATGTGCTGGCCAGGCCAGTGACCAGTCAGGCCGGCGACACCGCCGGAGCCGATGAGACCGCCGCTGACGTGCTGCTCATCGCGGCCGGGCCAATGGCGGCGGTCGCGGTCGACGCGGCCGGACGGCTGACTGACCAGGGCATCAGCGTGACCGTCGTTGACCCGCGCTGGGTCAAGCCGATCGACCAGGCGCTGGCGCCGGCCGCTGCCGCGCACCGGCTCGTTGTCACCGTTGAGGACAACGGGATCGTCGGCGGCTTCGGCGACGCTGTCGCCCGGCTGCTCCGTGATCACGACATCGACGTCCCGATCAGGACGTTCGGGCTGCCCCAGAGCTTCATCTCGCACGCCGACCGGTCAGAGATCCTGGCCGAGGTCGGCCTGACCCCGCAAAGCCTGGCGCTGTCGATCACCGAGGCGGTGGCCAGGCTCGACCCCGACCTGGTGCCCGAGCGCTAAGGTATCCCGACAGCCGGGCCGACAGCCCGGCCGAGCCGTTCGGCGACGGCGCGTAGGTGCTCGATCAGCTCATCAGGCTCGAGCACGGTGAACTCGACGCCGAGCGCGAGCAGATGATAGGTCATCGCGTTGAGCGAGTCAGACCCGGTGTTCAGCATGCAGCAGTCGTCGCCCGCAGGGGTAAGCATCCCGGTCGTCGGTGCGACCTGACCAGCGAGCGCCTCGGCCGCGGCATGCAGCAGCACCCTTGCCCGGTAGCGGTAAGGCGCCGTGGTGATCGCCGCGCCGACGAAGCTGGCCGGGTCCGGCGGGTCGCGCGGCGCGAACCGGCCGATCACCTCGGATTGGCTGATCCGGTCCACCCGGAACGTCCGCCAGTCGTCACGGTCGGCATCGAACGCCATCAGGTACCACCGGTAACCGCCAGTTACTAGCCGATACGGCTCGATGACCCGGACTGATTCGGCTCCGCCGAAGTCCCGGTAGTTCATCCGCAGCCGCTGGTGCCTGCGGCACGCGGCCGCCAGCGCGGTCAGCAACGCCGGGTCGATGGCAGGCGTCGGTCCGGTCAGTGGCACGGTGGCCTGCTGCAGCGCGGCGGTACGTTCCCTGAGCCCGGCAGGCAGCACCTGGTCGAGCTTGGCCAGCGCGCTGACCGATGCCTCGGCTAGACCAGTCACCGTGTGGCTTGTCGCGCTGCGCAGGCTCACGACGACCGCGATCGCCTCGTCGTCGTCGAGTTGCAGCGGTGGCAGCGCCGCGCCAGAGCCGAGCCGGTAGCCGCCGGCCACCCCGGGCACAGAGTGCACGGGATAGTCAAGGTCGCGCAGCCGCTGTATATCCCTGCGCAACGTACGCGGCGTCACGTCAAGGCGCGCCGCCAAGTCAGCCCCCGACCACTCAGGACGTGCCTGCAACAGCGAAAGCAAGCGCAGCAGCCTGGACGACGTATCGAGCACATCTCAAGTATTCGGCACATTGAGGACCGTATCTGTCCGCAATGCACTCTAGTGTGCCTGTCATGAATGCCGAAACCTCCACCCAACCCAAGGCCGCCGACTGGAACGCCGAGCTTGTCGATCAGCTCGACTGGTGGTGGCAGAACCACGTACGGCCCAATCTCGATGGGCTGACCGACGACGAATACTTCTGGGAGCCGGTCACGGGCTGCTGGAGCATCCGCCCGCGTAGCGCGCCGAGCGCCGTAGAGCCCAAAGACAGGCTCGGTTCAGGTCAGTTCGTGCTCGAGTACGTCAGCCCAGAGCCGACGCCACCGCCGGTGACGACGATCGCCTGGCGGCTCGGCCACATAATTGTCGGTTGCATCGGCGCGCGGAACGCGTCGCATTTCGGCGGACCCCCGATGGACTGGGACAGCGCCTCTTACGCCGGAACCGCAGCTGAGGCGCTGTCCCAGCTGGATGATTGCTACTCCAGTTGGATCAAGGGCGTACGAGGGCTCGGCGCTGACGGTTTGGCCCGGCCCTGCGGCCCGGCCGAGGGACCATACGCGGAGTACTCGCTGGCCGCGCTCGTCCTGCACATCAACCGCGAGGTGCTGCACCACGGCGCGGAGATCTTGCTGCTCCGAGACCTGTACCGAGCGAAAGGGGTTGGCACCGATGGCATATGAGTCCCAGCTCGTCATCGACTCGGTGGCACAAGGCCGCGAGTGCTAGCCCGCCTGAGCGCGAGCACTCATCCGGTCCTGGCAGAATCGCGTTCATGAATACCCTCACCGTGGCCGTGGTCGGGTCAGGGCCGGCTGGCCTTTACACCGCCGAAGCCTTGATCAAGCAGGGATCGGCGATCGACCCGCCTTGCGCGATCCGCGTCGACGTCATCGACCGGCTGCCTACCCCATACGGGCTGGTCAGGTATGGCGTGGCTCCGGACCACAAGTCGATCAAATCGATCGCCGACTACCTGCGCGGCGTCCTTGAGCACGACGGCGTCAGGTTCGTCGGCGCCGTGCACCTCGGCGACGAGGTCACCAGGGACGACCTGCTGGCCTGCTACGACGCGGTCGTCTACGCGACCGGCGCGATGCGAGACCGGCGGCTTGGCATACCTGGTGAGGACCTGCAGGGAAGCTATGCGGCGACCGACTTCGTCAACTGGTACTGCGGGCATCCCGACGTTGACCCTGACCGTTTCACTCTCGATGCGGAGTCAGTGGCCGTGATCGGCGTCGGCAACGTGGCCGTCGATGTCGCGCGGATCCTGATCCGCGACCCGGACGAGCTGCGCGAGACCGACGTCAGCCAGCCGGTGCTCGACGCGCTGACGGCCAGCAAGGTCCGCGAAGTGCACATGATCGGGCGGCGCGGCCCGGCCCAGGCCAAGTTCACCACCAAGGAACTGCGCGAACTCGGCGAGCTTGCCGGCGTCGACGTGGTCGTCGGCGACGGTGAGGCCGACCTTGACGCGTTCGACGCCAGCGGTCAGAGCGCGAAGCTGGCCACCTCTGACCGGCACGTGCGCGGGAACTACACGGTGATCAGCGACTGGGCATCCCGCGGGCCGGCTGGTGCGGCCCGCAGGCTGACCGTGCGCTTCTGGCTGAGCCCGGTAGAAATTCACGGGACGGAAAGGGTCGACGGGCTGACTGTCGAGCGCACGAGCCTGGACGCCGACGGACGGCTCAAGGGGACCGGGCAGTTCGAGACGCTCGGTGTCCAGATGGTGCTGCGCAGTGTCGGCTATCAGAGCGTGCCGCTGCCAGGAGTGCCGTTCGACGACCGGTCGCACATCGTGCCGAACACCGAGGGCAGGGTGCTCGGCGCGGACGGCGAGCCGCTGCCAAGGGAATATGTGGCCGGGTGGCTCAAGCGCGGCCCAACCGGCGTGATCGGCACCAACAAGTCCGACGCGGCGCAGACGGTTCGTGCGCTGCTCGCTGACCTGGCGGGCGGGCCGGGCGCCGGCGACGTGCAACTGCCGCGACCAGGCTTGCTGAGGATGCCCGATGCCACGGGCACTGGTGGTGCGGAGCTGGGTGCGGGCGGGCCCGGACCGGACGAGCCGTGGTCGTCCAGGTTCGGCGCCCTGCTGGCCGAACGCGGCATCAAGCCGATCAGCTACGCCGACTGGCTGAAAATCGAGACGGCGGAAAAGGAACTAGCCGCCGAACTCGGCCGCGGCACCCGGGTCAAGCTGGCCAGCCGGGCCGACATCCACGCCGCCTGCGGCCTGACCGCCCGCTGAGTCCCTCCGTACCAGGGTCAAGATCTCACTGACCGAACTCTGCAGCCCGTCGATTCGCCCGTCCATCTTGTCGAAACGCCCGTCCACCTTGTCGAAACGACCGTCCACCTTGTCGAGACGGCCCTCCACCTTGTCGAAACGACCGTCCATCTTGTCGAAACGGCTGTCCACCGTGTCGAGACGGCCGTCCACCTTGTCGAGACGGCCCTCGACGCGAGTCAGGCGCCCGTCCATCAGGTTGAGACCGCCCTCCACGCGCGAAAGGCGTTCGTCCATTCTCATGAGGTGAAAGCCCTGATCCCGGACGGTATGCAGAATCTCCGAGACCGTGCAGCTGAGAGCCCGGATGTCTTCCTTCAACGAGCCGAACTGCTCCTGGGTAACCGTCATGAGGGCAGCGTAGCCGGACGTTCCGACATCAGCGGGCCGATCCGGCTCGGCGTTCAGATCTGTTCGAGTTAGTCGTGTTCCGACCACCAGCCCACTACCGTTAAGCACGTGCTGATGTGTTCGTCTGGACGGCGATTGCTCGCGACCATGGCCGTGCTCCCGCTGTTCGCGCTGGTCACCGCCGCGTGCAGCAGCTTCGGGGCGCCGGTTTCCGGCTCGGCCAAGCCAGCAGCTGTCGACCGGGCCAAGACCGCGAACGACCCGAGCCGCCGCAGCCCGGCGCCTAGCGCGAAGCCGCGACCGCCCAAGGTCACCCAGATGATCACGGTGACCGCTCACTCATACTCGGCCACGTACGCCAGGTTCGTCGCCTACCGTTGGTCGCATCGGCACTGGGTCAAGGTATTCGGGCCGTGGACAGCCAGGGTCGGCTACAACGGCATCGCCAGGCGCGGAGCCAAGCGTGAGGGTGACGGCAAAACCCCGTCGGGATCTTTCGGCTTCGGATTCGACTTCGGAGTGCTGGCCAATCCCGGCGTCGCGGTCAGCTACCGGCGGGCCAGAAGTTACGACGTCTGGGACGACGACCCGTCAAGCCGGAACTACAACGAGTGGGTCGACACGCGCTACCGCGACCCCGGCAACCAGCCCGAGCCGATGGACAATCAGCCCGCCTACAACTACGGCGCGGTGATCGCGTACAACACCAAGCGCGTGCCTGGCCTTGGCAGTGCCATCTTCCTGCACGTCAGCACCGGTTCATCGACGGCAGGCTGCGTGTCGCTACCTCAGCGCAGGCTGCTCGCCGTGCTCCTATGGCTGCGCCCAGCCGACCACCCGCACATAGCGATCTCCGTCAAAACCTAACCCCGGGCGGAGGGCGTGGGAACCTAGCTGTCGTCGCGGGGCGGGTGCCAGGGACAGCGTGGCCTCGTGGTTGCGGTGGCGGGAGGATTTAGGTGGCGATCAGGTGCTTGAGTAGGGTTCTGGTGCGCTGGCGCTCGTTGCGCGAGGCGAACTCGGCTGCGACGAAGTCGGTCACGCCGCAGTCGGCGAGAGCGGCGATCTGAGCGGCTACGGTGTCCTCGTCGCCGACGATCGCGATATCGGCGGGGCCTGCGGCGCCTTCGCGGTCGAGCATGGCGCGGTAGGACGGCAGGAAGCCGTAGATCTCGAATGCCTTGGCCGCGCGGGCCTTGGCAGCGTCCGGGTCATCGGTCACGCAGACCGGAAGTATGCAGACCACTCGTGGTGCCGGGCGCCCGGCCGCCTGCGCGGACGCGTTGATCATCGGCGCGACGTAATCCCTGACCGTGGCCGGGCCGGTCATCCAGAGGATCGTGCCATCGGTGTGCTTACCGCACAGCTTGAGCATCTGCGGTCCCAGCGCGGCGAGCAGTACGGGCATCCGGCCAAGTCGTGGCGTCGACAGGCCGATCGCGGCGCGCATCGTCTTGCCGGTGACGTTGACCTGCTCGCCGTCGAGTGCCGGCAGCAAGATCGACAGGTACTCGCTCATGTGCGTGGCTGGTGCGTCGAAGCTGTAACCGTACATGTCTTCGATCACGATCTTGTGTGACAGGCCGATGCCGAGCGTGAGTCGGCCGTCAAGCGCCAGCGCCGTGGTGAGTGCCTGCTGAGCGAGCACGGCGGCGTGGCGGGGATACGTGGGCACCACCGCGGTGCCGATCTCGATGCCGATTCCGCTCCCAGCCACCGCCAGCGCGGTGAGCGTGTCGAGCCCGAAGATATTTGCCATCCAGGCGGACGCGAAACCATCGTCAGCGGCCTTGGAGAGGCTGTCGCGCAGCAGGCTGAGCGCTTGCGGGCCCTCGGGCTCTGGCAGCGATGTCCCGATGTGCATCTGGTGTTCTCCGTTCGGCCGAATGCTGAGAATCTTGACCGGTTAGCCTGCATTGCCGCAACCGCGCACAGCCGGGGTATTGGATCACTGTCGGCCTGGGGAGGATAGCAGCATGGACACGGCGCACGACTTTACGGTGGAAAGCGGAGCATCGGAGTGCTCCGGCGAGTCAGCGGAGCGCCATCACGACATCGATAGCGGCGAGCAGGTTACGGTGGCGCTGGCAGGTATCGGTGAGGATGCCCCATCGAATGACGAGCGCCAGAAACTAGCGGCCGACCTGCCTGCCGACAGGTACCTGGATCGGGAGGAGAGCTGGCTGCGGTTCAGCCAGCGGGTACTTGAGCTGGCCGAGGATCCGGGCGTCCCGCTCCTCGAGCGCGTCAGATTCGAGTCCATATTCGCCAGCGCGCTCGACGAGTTCTTCATGGTGCGGGTAGCCGGCCGGATCCGGCGGATGGCCACCGGCCTGCCGGTCGAGAGCGTATCAGGCAAGGCGCCCGACCAGATACTCGAGAACACCCTGGACATGGCCCGCGACCTCACCGCCAGGCACGCGCTTTGCTTCAGCGAGCGGCTTGTACCCGCGCTGGCCGAGGCAGGAATAGAAATATTGCGGTGGAAGGAGCTGCTTCCCGACGAGCAGGCAATGCTGCAACGGCTGTTCAGGGAGCGGATCTACCCGGTGCTCACGCCGCTTGCCGTCGACCCGGCACACCCGTTCCCTTTTATCTCCGGGCTGTCGCTCAGCCTCGCCGTCATGGTCACCGACCCAAGGTCTGGCCTGACATTGTTCGCGCGGGTCAAGGTTCCTCCGCTGCTGCCGCGCTTCCTCACCGTGTCACCGAGCAGGTTCGTTCCGCTTGAGGACGTCATCGCCGCCCACCTCGGTGAGCTGTTCGCCGGCCTTGAGGTGATCGAGCACCACGCGTTCCGTGTCACGAGGTTCCGTGACCTTGAGATCGACGAGGACGTCACTGAGAACTTGCTCCAGTCGCTTGAGCGAGAGCTGGCACGGACCAGATTCGGCCAGGCGGTCAGGCTTGAGGTGGAGGAGTCGATATCGGGCGACGTGCTCGAGAAGCTGGTGACCGAGCTTGGCGTCGACCACCGCGCCGTCTACCGGCTTCCTGGTCCGCTCGACCTGACCGGGCTTTCCGTGATCGCCGACCTTGACCTGCGCAGGCTCAAATACCGGGCCTTCGTCCCGGCGGAAGGCGCGTTGCCGCAGGATCGCAGCGTGTTCGCCACGCTGTCTGAGCGCGACGTGCTAGTGCATTTGCCGTATGACTCGTTCACAGCCAGCGTGCAGCGACTCGTCGTGTCCGCGGCCGCCGACCCACGTGTACTCGCTATCAAGCACACCCTGTACCGGACCAGCGGCGACTCAGAGATCGTGGACGCGCTGATCGACGCCGCGGAGGCCGGCAAGCAGGTGGTGGTCGTTGTCGAGATCAAGGCTCGAGGTGACGAGGAAGCCAACATCGCCTGGGTGCACAAGCTGGAAGAAGCCGGCTGCCACGTGGTCTACGGGTTCGTCGGGCTCAAGACGCACTGCAAGATGGTGCTCGTGGTGCGCGAGGAGTCGGACGGGTCGCTGCGCCGGTTCTGCCACATCGGG
Organism: Streptosporangiaceae bacterium; assembly: GCA_035553055.1. Classification (GTDB taxonomy): domain Bacteria; phylum Actinomycetota; class Actinomycetes; order Streptosporangiales; family Streptosporangiaceae; genus Chersky-822. Next base: position 11,250 of record DATNEK010000314.1, read on the forward strand.
ACCGGCAACTACCACCCGAAGACCGCCAGGCTCTACGAGGACTACGGGTTGCTGACATCGGACCGCCAGGTCGGCGAGGACATCACCGACTTGTTCAACCATCTGACCGGCTACAGCCGAATGACCGAGTACCAGCGGCTGCTCGTGGCGCCGGCCGGCCTGCGGTCGGGCCTGATCAAGCGGATTGACGAGCAGGTCAGGCTGGCCAGGGAGGGCAAGCCGGCCAGGATTCAGATGAAGTGCAACGCGATCATCGACGAAGCGATCATCGATTCGCTCTACCGTGCGTCGATCGAGGGCGTGCCGATCGACCTGTGGGTGCGCGGCATCTGCTCGCTCCGGCCCGGGGTGCCAGGCTTGTCGGAGACGATCAACGTGCGCAGCGTGGTCGGCCGGTTCCTTGAGCATTCCAGGATCTATGCGTTTGGCGTCGGCGGTGACGACGGCGACGAAGAGGTATGGATCGGCAGCGCTGACCTGATGCACAGGAACCTGGACCGGCGGGTCGAGTTGCTCGTCCGGGTGACCGACGCCCACCAGGAGCGCGAACTGAGGACGCTCATCAACCGGGCGATGGACGCTGGCACTGCCTCCTGGTGGCTCGGCCCCGATGGCAACTGGACCAGGCACCACCTGGACGAATCCGGCGCCCCGCTGCTCGACCTGCAGGACTATCTGATCAGGAGGCGGCAGAGCCGTTCCGGCGACGGCGACGTGGCCGCCGCCAAGAGTCGGCCACGCCCTGAGCGCCTGGCACGTGGCTAGCGACCGGCCGCAGGACACGATTCGCGCGGCCGGTGCCGTGGTCTGGCGTTCTGGCCAGGACGGCATGCAGGTCGTGCTCGTGCACCGGCCGAAATACGACGACTGGTCGTTTCCGAAGGGCAAGAGCGAGCAGGGCGAGCACCTGCTGTTCACCGCCACCAGGGAGGTGGCCGAGGAGGCAGGCCTGCGGGTGGTGCTTGGCCGCCGGCTGACCTCCTGCCAGTACGAAGTCGACGGCAGGCGGAAGAAGGTGAGGTACTGGGCGGCTCGCTGCGCCGAGTCGCTCGGCTTCACGCCCAACCGTGAGATCGACAACCTCGCCTGGCTGGGAGTGCCGCAGGCAGCGGTCCTCCTGTCCTATGAGCGAGACCGGATCTTGCTCGCCGAGTTCGCGGCAGCTCCGGCGGATACCGTCCCGCTCATACTGCTCAGACACGCGGAGGCGGGCACGAAGGTGGGCGGCGCTGAAACCGATCTGGCCAGGCCGCTTGACCGGCAGGGCTTGGCCGACGCGAAGCTGCTTGCCGAGTTGCTAAGCCTCTACGGATCCTGCCGGGTGATCTCCTCGGCGGCAGAGCGATGCATCGCCTCCGTCCGGCCCTACGCCGAGGCCACTGGCACGGTGGTCGAGATCGAGCCGGAATTCACCGCCACCAGCGCCGATGACCAGCCTGACGATGACCGCGACTACCTGTCGGCCGCGAGGCGGACGGCTGAACTGGTGGCACTGCGGCAGCCGACGCTGATTTGCGCGCACAGGGAGAACCTGCCTGTCATGCTCGGCGCCGCCATGACGGCGTTCGGCGCTGGGGCTGACGTTCCGCCCGGGCCGCCGCTCGGGCCGCCGCTCGGGCCGCCGCGCGGGCCGCCGCTCGGCAAGGGCTCGTTTGTGGTGCTGCAATCGGCCGACGGGGTCCTGGTCTCGTCAGAACGCCAGGATCTGACCGAGTAGCAGGGATCGGGAGACCGTCATGCCTGGCTGCCGATCGGTCTCGGCTGGCCGGAGAAATGTCGTAGCCGTGCGATAGGAATCAGCTGACTGAGATCGGCCGATGGAAGGGAGCAGCGGATGGCCGAGGACATGTCAGCGCAGGTGTGGGACGAGCTCACCGATCTCGCCGAGCGGTTAACCGCGCCCGGAGAATCGGAGTGCCTGCGCTGCTTCTTACTGCGCATGATCACCGAGTTCGGCTGCGATGGCAGCTACCGGTGGACGATCAGGTGGCGGGACATGCGCGCAGCGCAGCCCGGAGGGCTGCTGCGGCAGTTCGAGCTGCGCGGAGGTTGCTGCGACTGCGAGATCTTGCTGAACGTATTCCCTGACTACCCGCCCTCAGTGGCGCCGCTGCCGTGCGCCGGGGTGACGCGCCCAGGCTCAGCTAAGCCGTGTGACCTGCGCACGCTGCGACGTATCGCCTAGCCCGCCATGGCGCCCCGGTCATCGCGTGCGCCTCCGGCTCCGGATCAGGCCACTCCCGCTAGGGTCGCCGCCTTGCTCAGGTCTCGCCTTTTTCGGTCAGCCTGAGCAAGGCGGCTGCGATCGGACGCTGCCCCGTTCAGGCCTCGCCTTTTTCGATCAGCCTGAGCAATGCCATCGCGATCGGAACGGCCGTGATCTCGATCTGCCACGGCCTGGCGCCATAGCGGCGCAGTTCGTCGGCGACTGACTCGGCGCTCACCGGCTCGGGCGGCTGCCAGGCCAATCGGCGCACCGTGTCAGGCGCGAGCAGGTTCTCGGCCGGCAGGCGTCCGGCGTCGGCGAGAGCCGCCACTGCGGTACGTGTGGCCGTGAGCCTGGTTGCCGCCACCGGGTCGCGCTCCGACCAGCGATGGGCTGGAGGCGGACCGTCAGTCGGCGGTGCCGACGACTCCGGGAGCTCGTCATCGGACAGCGCCTTTGCCCGCCGGATGGCACGCATCCAGCTCTGGCCGTACCTGCGCGCCCCACGCCCGGTAAACCCGGCGATGGCGGCGAGTTCGGTCGTGGTGCTCGGTGCGGCTCTGGCGGCGTCTACGATCGCCGAATCAGGCAAGATCCTGGTCGGTGAGATGTCGCGATGCCGCGCGATGCGGTCGCGCTCGAGCCACAGCTCACGGACCATGGCCAGGCTGCGGCGGCTTCTGACTCGGTGGATGCCGGACGTCCGCCGCCAGGGATCCTGGCGCGGGGGAGCGGGCTTGGCGGAAAGCACCGCGGCGAACTCCTGCTCGGCCCAAGTGGTCTTGTCCTGCTCGGCAAGCTGCCCGGCTAGCGCGTCCCGCAGCTCGATGAGCACCTCGACGTCGAGCGCGGCGTACATGAGCCACTCAGATGGCAGCGGCCTGGTTGACCAGTCAGCGGCCGAGTGGGTCTTCTCAAGCGTCAGGCCGAGCACTTCAGAGACCAGCGTGCCGAGCCCGACCCTGGGATAACCGAGTAGCCGCCCGGCCAGCTCGGTGTCGAAGAGGTGCCTGGGCCGGTACCGAAGTTCGGCCAGGCACGGCAGGTCCTGCCCCGCGGCGTGCAAGACCGCTTCAACGGTCGCGAGCGCGGTGTCCACCTGAGAAAGATCCGGGCAAGCGACGGGGTCGATGAGGACGGTGCCGGCGCCTTCGCGGCGGAGCTGCACGAGGAACGCGCGGTGGCCGTAGCGGAAACCTGAGGCGCGTTCCGCGTCGACCGCCACCGGACCGGTCCCAGCCTCCAGCCTGCTCGTCGCCTCGGCCAGCGCTTCGGCGGTGCTGACGAGCGGAGGCAGCCCATCTTTGGGCTCGAGCAGCGGAACGCTCACTGACGGTGCCTTGGCCTAGTCTGCCCTTGACGTAGCGGCCTGAGTTGGGGTGGCGGAAGCTGTGCCACGCCGGGCGGCGGCGGCGGCATTCCGCACGCCGCGCAGAGCGCGTCGACCCAGGCCGCCACGTGCTTGTTCAGAGCGTAGCCATCGCGGCCATGACCCGTCGGCGACCATGACGCCCGCATCTCGAACTCGGTGGTGATCGGCTGATCCGCCTTGGCACCGAAGCCCTCGGTCACCACGCGGGTGACCGAACCGCTCGGTGCGGCGTATCCCGCCTGCATGGTATCGAGCGCTTCGACCAGCCAGCTCCAGCCGACCTGGCCGATCAGCGGGTCTGCTGCGATCTCCGGCTCTAGTTCGGCCCTGAGGTAAGCGATAACGCGAAAGGGCCCGGCCCATCCCTCCTGGCCCGCCGGGTCATACAACAACACGAACCGTCCCGCGCCGATCTCTTCTCCGCCGATCTCGACAGTTGCCGCTATCGCCATCGCCTCGGGTGCCAGCCGTCGTGGCGGCGGCTCGTTATCGAAGCTGACCTCGGGCCTGACGGCCCGCGACGCCTCGATCCCGGCTGCTACCTCGGCCATCGCCACACGGAAAACCGAAGCGGCCGCCCGGTGCCCGTCGTCAGGCACGGCCGCCGGCCTCAGTGCGCGAGGCGGTGGCATGGCATCCTCATGCCACCCGGTCAAGCGATCCGATTGAACCGCCTGCGCGGGCAGCGGCACTGTCCAGGCTAACCGGGAGCAGTTCGACCATCAAACCGGCACCGCAGCCGGTACAGAACCACTCGGGGCACCGCCCACTCGGGACGTCAGGGCAGCGCTCAGGGTCTGGATGCAGCTGAGCGAATTCGTTCGGGATCCCGCAGCTTGGGCAGTCGCGATACGCACTAGTCATCTGCCGCTCCTTCACTCCCCGCTGGAACCCCGGGAGGCTGGCCCAGGGGCGGCGCCGTGAACCCCCGGCGGTGCCAGCACCGATCTACAAACCGATGCTGACATGGACGTGACCGCATTCGGTGGATCTTGAACGGCGTGTCATCTGGGCGTTTCGTTGCCCAACACGCTAGCTGCCGGTTGCCGGCCCGTCGGCCGCCGCGTCGAGCGTGCGGCTTGACCAGCCGCGATCAACATCGCAGCGGCGGCTGTGAGACGATCGGCGGCGTGGATAGCCAGCAATCCGACTCCGTGTTCATCCGAGCATGCCGCAGGCAGCCGGTCTCGCACGCGCCCGTCTGGTACATGCGTCAGGCGGGCAGGGCCTTGCCCGAGTACCGGGCGACGCGAGCCGGAGTCGCCATGCTCGAGGCGTGCACGGATCCGGAGATGATCACCGAGATCACCCTGCAGCCTGTGCGCAGGTACGGCGTCGATGCCGCGATCGTGTTCAGCGACATCGTGGTACCCCTGCGCGCCGTCGGGGTCGGCGTCGAGATCCGGCCCGGCGTGGGGCCGGTGATCGAGAAGCCGATACGCGGCGAGTCCGACGTCGCCGTGCTCCGCGATCTCGAACCCACCGACGTCTCTTTCGTCAGCCAGGCCATCGGCATGCTCACCGCCGAACTCGGCGGCACCCCGCTGATTGGGTTCGCCGGAGGACCGTTCACGCTGGCCTGCTACCTGATTGAAGGCGGCCCGTCGAAGAACTTCGACAAGACCAGGTCGCTGATGTACGGCAATCCCGGGCTGTGGCGATCGCTGCTTGACCGGCTCGCTGACATCACGATCTCGTTCCTGAGTATCCAGATCGCGGCCGGCGCCTCGGTGATCCAGCTCTTCGATTCCTGGGCCGGCATCGTGAGCCCGCAGGACTACAAGAAGAGCGTGCTGCCGTTCAGCGCCCGCATTTTCGCTGCGATCGCCCACACCGGCGTGCCGTCGATTCACTTCGGCGTCGGCACCGGAGAGCTGCTCGGGCTGCTCGGCGAGGCGGGCGCCGACGTAGTTGGCGTCGACTGGCGGGTGCCGCTCGACGAGGCCGTCCACCGGGTAACGCCAGGCAAGGCCCTGCAAGGGAACCTTGACCCGGCCGTGCTGCTCGCGCCGTGGCCAGTGATCGAAGAGCGCGCTAGGGACGTGCTCGCCAAGGGCCGGATGGCCGAGAGCCACATTTTCAATCTCGGCCACGGAGTGCTTCCTGACACTGACCCTGACATGCTCGCCCGGCTGACCGACCTGGTCCACGCGGTACCAACCGGTTCGACCGGCTAGTGGCCGATCCGGCACCCGGCCGGGGCCTGGACCTAGGAGGTGGCGGCTGGGGGTGCGGTCGCCGCCAGAGTGCGGCGCCTGGCAATCCTGCGCCTGCCGACGTAGATGATCGCGCCTATGGCGACGATCGGGATCGCGAACGGTAGCAACGTGCCGACGGCGGTGAGCAGCCAGACGACGACGAGCTTGAGCGCCCGCCACCCGGTACCCAGGCCCGCGATGAGCCCGTGGCTGGCCTTCTTGTGCTTCTTCGGGATCACGGCGTGGTGCCCGAGCAAGGTCAGGTCGACCGTAGCGTAGGTGGCCTCGTGTGCAAGCGCCTGCTGCTGAGCGATCAGCGACTCGAGCGCGGATTCCTGCGAGTTGATCTCGTCCTGAACGGACAGTAGCTGCCCGACGTTGCCGGCCCGGCGCAGGAGCTGGCGAAGCTGCCTGATCGCGGCCTCCGCTGACGCCACTCGGCTGGTCACGTCGGCGACCTGCTGCGTCACATCCTGTGCCTGCTCGTTGAACGTCACGTGGGTGCCTAGTTTGGCCAGCTCGGCGAGCGTCTGGTGGTAGGCCGCTACCGGGATTTTCAGGTTCAGGTCCACCTGGCCGACGCTGCCGCGCCCGGTCGCTTGCGTTTGCTGCTCATCGGCCAGGTAGCCGCCGACCCCGGTCACGTCATTGGTCGCTGAAGTAGCGGCGCCGTTGACGTCCTTGACGCGCAGCGTGAGATCGGCTGTGTAGATGATGTCCTGATTCGGAGACAGCTTGGTCAGGTCGGTGACCCTGCTTGGCGCTTCCCGGCCGGAGGCGGTGACCGGGCCGTTGAATGGCGCGGACTTCGCGTCCGGTGCCGCGCCACTGCCTGCCGACTGTGCCGAGCTAGAGCAGGCAGCGGCCAGCAGGCCGGATCCCGCGCACGCGATAGCTAGGACGATCATGCCGCGCAGCGACCTGACGCCGCTGCCGGTGCGGGTCCCGCCGAGGCGGGCTCTGGAGCGGTAGTGCGCAAGAGATTGCGGCGCCGTCCGATGGACTGCGCTGGCGCCTGTGCTGCCGGGGGAACGACTCATGCTGCTCGGACGCAGCCCGCCGCCATTAGGTTTCGTTTCCACCGAAATGCATGCTCACAGTTACCAAAGCGTTGTCTGAACGTATTTCCCCGCTCGCCCGAGCCCCCAATGGCGCTGAGAAGGAAGGCCATCGGAAGATGTACTCCGTGAACTATCCGAAGATCGAATTGCATGTCCACCTTGAGGGCACGGTGCGGCCAGCGGCGATGCTGCAGATCGCCCGCCGTAACGGCGTCGCTCTGCCGGCCGATTCGGTCGAGGAGATGACCAAGCTATACGAGTTCCGTGACTTCGAGCACTTCCTCGACGTGTGGCTGCTGACCACCGCGGCGTTGCGCACCGAGCAGGACTTTCGGCAGATCGTGGTGGACTACGCGGCCGAGGCGGCCGCGTTCGGCGCTGTCTACCTCGAAGGGATCTGCACACCGGCCGAGCCAGCCGGGCGCGGCGTCAGGTGGGAGGAGATTCTCGCTGGGTATTGCGATGGTGCGCAGGAAGCGCGCGAACGCCATGGCGTTCGAGTTGGGCTGACGCTCGACATCCCCCGCGGTTACCCCATGGAGGCGGCCGAGCTGACCGTCACCCACGGGCTGGCGCACGCCGACCGCGGCGTGGTCGGCATCGGGCTCGGGGGGCCGGAAAGCGCGTATCCGCCTGAGCTTTTCAAGCCGGTGTTCGACCGCGCCAGGGACGGTGGGCTCGGCTCAGTGCCGCACGCTGGTGAGTCTGAGGGCCCCGAGTCGGTCGCAGGCGCCATCGACGCACTCGGTGCCGACCGGATCAGGCATGGCATCCGCTCGATCGAAGATCGTGGTCTGGTCCGCGAACTAGCCGACCGCGGCATCGTGCTCGACGTGTGCCCGTCGTCGAATCTGCGCACCGGCGTTGTGGCGTCGCTGGCCGAGCACCCGCTGCCTGACCTGCTCAAGGCGGGCGTGCTGTGCACGGTCAACACCGATGACCCGGCCATGTTCGGCATTGACCTGCGCACCGAGCACCAGACCGCGCTCAGCCTGGGGGCCTCGCCGCGGGCCAGCTACGAGGCAGGAGTCCACGGTGCGCTGTGCGACGAGGCGACCAGGTCTGAGCTGCGCAGGATCGGCGACTCCTTCGACTGGCTAGGTTCCAGGGGGATGGTGTGATGGCCGGGATCGTGCCACCAGGCAACGGGCATATGCTCACCGCGCGCGGCAGCGTGATGGCGTTCAAGGCGGTCGCCGCGCAGACGGGCGGCGATTTCTCGCTGATGGAACGCACCCTGCCGCCCGGCGGTCGCACGCCGCCGGCGCACCGGCACACCAACTGCTCAGAGGCGTTCTTCGTGCTCGACGGCGAGATCACCTTTGTGCTCGGAAGCGAGCGGCTCACCGGCGGACCCGGTGATTTCCTGCTGGTGCCGCGCGGACAGGCGCATACCTTCGGCAACCAGTCCGAGCGCGAGGCCAGGCTGCTCGTGCTGCACGCGCCCGCCGCTGACGCCTACTTCGATGAGCTGCATGAGCTGTGGGCGGCTGGTCGGGCACCAGAACGCGAGGAGGAAATCGAACTGATGCGCAAGCACGGCATGGAGCCTGCCTGACGGTAAGTGCGGCCCTGCCGGGCAAGACCGGGGAGAGTCAGTCGCATCCGGAGCCCGGAGTTTCATGATCTGGGAGAGTTTCTCACGCTATGCACGGAAAACTCTCCCACACACGAAAAGCCTCCCAGATCATGAACCCGGTATCGGGATGATTGCCCGAAATGCCCGGGCAGGCAGCAACCGGCGCTGCGAGCCGCCAGGCTGGCACCGGCCGAGGCATTGAGGATCATCTAGCCACGGCGCGATCTCAGTTCGCTTTTTGAAATAAAGCACACCCGTGCTCTGGCTTGCCGAAGGTGTCTGCGATTGTGGGTCGGTG
>DATNEK010000315.1:0-2939 GCA_035553055.1 Streptosporangiaceae bacterium
AACATCGGCGCGATCAACACCAAGCAGCCAGGCACCGACTTCAGCGACATCGAAAACATGACGGGCGCGTACTTCGCCTGCGTCAACGCCAACGGCGGGATCAACGGCCACCCGATCAAGTTCTTCCCGGTGACCGAGCAGACCAACCCGTCGCAGATCGCCTCGCTCGCCAAGCAGTTGGTGACCAGCGACCATGTGGTTGGCATGATGGGCACCAGTTCGATCATCGAGTGCTCGGTGAACGCGGCCTACTGGAAGAGCGTGGGCATCTACGTCCTGGCCGCCGGCATCGCCCCCGAGTGCTACTCGACGCCGAACACCGCCTCGGTGAACATGGGGCCGCGTTACTCGAGCGACGGCGCGGTCCAGTACGTGATGGCCCAGGGCGCGAACAAGATCGCCTTCGACCAGGCCAACGTCCCCGGTACCGCCTACATCGCCGCCGGCCCGAACGCGCTGGCCAAGGCCAAGGGCGTGCCGATCGAGGACTTCACCGAGAACGTGCCGATCACCAGCGCGAACGCGATCGCGACGAAGCTGGTCGCCGCCGCGGGCCCGGGCGGGGCGGTCGTGCTCAACTTCACCCCGCCGGAGGCGCTGCTGATCCTGCAGGCCGCGCAGAAGCTCCACCTGGAGGACCGGGTCAAGTACTGGGCCTGCTCGACCCCGTGCAACACCGACTTCCTGGCGACCTCGCTCGGCCCGAAGTGGAACAACAAGCTGTTCGTCAACTCCGAGCTCCTCCCGCTTGACGGGAACACCAGCCAGAAGGCGCAGCTGTTCAACGCCATCCTCAAGCAGTACGGCACCAACGTCTCCGGCGGCGTCGGCTCGTTCTCCGAGATGGGCTTCACGATGGGAGAGATCGCGACGCACGCCCTGGAGAGCGTCAAGGGGCCGTACACGATCGCCTCGGTGAGCGCCGCGCTCAAGGCGGTCGCCAACTACGACACCGGAATGCTCTGCCAGGGCTTTACCTACGGCAACTACCCCATGCACATCCCGAACAACATGGACTACACGGTCACCCCGAACAACGGGAAGATGGTCCAGGCCTCCTCGGGCGGCGGGTGCACCCTGATCTCCGCCGACGACCCCCAGATCGCCGCCTACCGGGCCGTCGCCGGCACCGCGCCAGCGGTGAGCAGCTAGCGGCTCTCCGACACAACCAAGGGACTGAAACAGTTACATGCCGAGCTGGGCAGAATTTCAGCCCTACATCGTGACCGGCCTGGCCCTGGGCGGGCTCTACGCCCTGTCCGGGGTCGGGCTGGTCGTGCTGTACCGGGCCACCGGGGTGCTCAACCTCGCGTTCGGCGCGGTCGGCGCGATGGGGGCCTTCATCGCGTACTCCATCATCCAGGCGGGCGGCCCCGGCTGGGTCGGCTGGATAACGTGCATCCTGTTCTGCGGCGTGGTGACGCTCGGCTACGGCATGCTTTTCGGGCCTGCCCTGGCCGGGCGCGGCCCGCTCGTCCAGTCCATCGCGACGCTAGGCCTGGCGCTCGTGCTCTTCGGTGCCATCGACCTGGCGTGGCCGACAAGCGGCGGCCAGTCGCCGTCGATCTCCTTCCCGACCGACAGCGGTGGGTTCTCGATCGGGCAGCTTCAGGTCAGCTGGACGCAGGTGATCGCGCTCGGCCTCGGCGTGGTGATCACGGTCGGCACCGGCGCGTTCCTGCGCTACTCCAAGCTGGGCACCGCGATGCGCGCGATGGCCAACGACCGGGAGATCACCGCAACGCTCGGCGTCCCGGTCCGCCGCGTCGAGGCCGCCGCCTGGCTGGGCTGCGGGCTCCTGTCAGGTATCGCCGGGATCATGCTGGCCGACCTGTCCGCGCTGGACGACACCACCCTGGTGTTCACGGTGGTGATCTCCTCGCTGGCGGCGGCGCTGATCGGGCGGCTGCGCTCGATCTCCGTTACCTTCGTCGCCGCCCTCGTGATCGGCCTGGTGCACGACCTGCTCACGCCGATCACCCAGGTCAGCAACTACCAGGACATGACGCCGTTCGTGCTCGCCACGATCGCCCTGCTGGTCATGCCGCGCGGCCAGGTCATGGCGCGCACGCGCGAGGAAGGGTGAGGCCGCAGTGATCGATACCGCCGGGACCAAGGCGCCCGTAGCCGGCCGTCGCGGCCCACTCATGGACCGCCGCTCGCTCACCCGCCTTACGGTCATCGTCGTGCTGCTTTTGCTCGCCCTGTTCGCGCTACCGCCGATCATGTCCGCGTACTACACGGTCACGATGACCCAGGTGGCTATCTACTCCATCGTGACGCTCGGCCTCGGCCTGCTCGTCGGCCGCGTCGGCCTCTACTCTCTGGGCCAGCTCGCCGTGCTGACGATCGGCGCCTGGGTCGGCGCGCGGCTGCTATTCGCCACCGGCCAGCCCTTCATTCTCGTCATGATCGAGGCCGGCCTCGTCACGATGATCATCGGCTCGCTGATCACGCTGCCCGCGCTTCGGCTCCGCGGCCTGTACCTGGCGCTGATCACACTGATGCTGGCCGGCGGCGTCACCGTCATCGAGGCGACGCTCAACTTCCCCAACGGCGGCGGCGGCTTCTCCGGCTACGACGGCTCCCAGCTGCACACCCCGCAGATCAGGCGGCCGTCGTTCGCCGGCACCGACCCGGCGTTCTACCGGTTCTCGGTGATCGTCGCGATCGTGATGTTCCTGCTCGTGTTCGCCCACCTGCTGGCCCGGCCGGGCCGGGCCTGGGCGGCGATCAGGCAGAGCGAGCCCTCGGCCCTGGCGGCCGGGATCAACACCACGTTCTACAAGCTCTGGGCCATGGCTCTGGCGGCGTTCGTCACCGGCGTGGCCGGCGCGCTGCTCGCCGGCGCCGACCGCCAGCTGTTCTCGATCGACTTCCCGATCCAGAACTCGATCGAACTGCTCGCGGTCGTGCTCATGGGTGGCGCGTTCGCCCTA
>DATNEK010000316.1:0-20811 GCA_035553055.1 Streptosporangiaceae bacterium
TTGTAGTCGAAGTGCCGCGGGCCGGTGTAGGCCGGGCCGCCGGCGCCGTCGACACCCCCAGCGCCGCCGAACTCCAGCAGGTCGACCAGCGCGAAGGCGTTCATCAGGTCGCCGTGCCCGAACACCAGATCCTGGTCGAACTTGATGCCGCGCTGGCCGTTCAGGTCGATATGGAACAGCTTGCCGTGCCACAGCGCCTGGGCGATCGAGTGCACGAAGTTCAGCCCGGCCATCTGCTCGTGCCCAACCTCGGGGTTGACGCCGACCAGGTCGGGACGATCCAGCGAGCCGATGAAGGCCAGCGCACTGCCCACGGTGGGCAGCAGGATGTCGCCGCGCGGCTCGTTCGGCTTGGGCTCGAGCGCGAACCTGATGCCGTACCCGCGATCGATAACGTACTCGGCCAGGGTGTCAACGGCTTCCCTGTACCGGTCGAGCGCGGCCCGCACATCCTTGGCGCTGTCGTACTCGCTGCCCTCGTGGCCGCCCCACATCACGTACGTTTGCGCTCCGAGCTCAGCTGCCAGGTCGATGTTCCGCATCACCTTGCGCAGCGCGAAGCGGCGCACTGAGCGGCTGTTGCTCGTGAAACCGCCGTCTTTGAATACCGGATGGGAAAAAAGGTTCGTGGTGACCATCGGCACCTTGAGGCCGGTCTCCTTCAGCGCGGCTGTGAACCGCTCGATGTGCAGTCTGCGGCCCGCGATGTCGCTGCCGAACGGGATCACGTCGTCGTCGTGGAACGTCACCCCGTACGCCCCGAGCCGCGCGAGTTCGCGCACGGCCTCGACCGGGTCGAGCGGTGCGCGAGTCGGGTCGCCGAACTGGTCGCGGGCCGGCCAGCCGACCGTCCACAGGCCGAACGTGAATCTGTCCGCTGGCGTGGGAGTAGCGGCCTGAGCAGGCATCGGACCTCCGTGAGCTGGTGAGCTGATGAACAGTGCGTCGTAGGCCAATGTTAACGCTCACACATCACCTAGCATAAGCTCAGCCGATGATCGCCCGGAGCCAGGCAGGACCTGGCCCGGCTAGGATGTAAGCGTTTATCCGGGCTGTGGAAAAAGGGGGAAGCATGACGCCTGCCGGGGGCAGCCAGCCCGCTCGGGCTGACAGCGAACCGGTTTCCTCGCCCGCCGTGTCTGCCACGCCAGCCGACGGTCAGGCACAGAACAGCCCGGTACAGAACAGCCAGCCAGCCCGGGTATCGGGAGTCCAATCCGCCCGGCCGCTGATGGTCGACGTGGCCAGGCTGGCCGGGGTGTCGCATCAGACGGTTTCCCGCGTGCTCAACGAGCATCCGCACGTTAGCGCGAAGACCAGGGCCGACGTGCTCGCCGCCATTCGCGACCTCGGCTACCGGCCGAACGCGGCCGCGCGAAGCCTGGTCACCGGCCGGACCAACGCACTCGGCGTGATCAGCGTCGACAGCACGCTCTATGGCCCGTCATCGATGCTGTACGGCCTCGAGCGCGCGGCACCTCCCGACTACATGGTCGCGATCGCCAGACTCGACACTTTCGACCGGCGCTCGCTGCATCAGGCCGTCGAGCGGTTCCTCGGTCAGGCGGTGGACGGCATCATCGTGGTCGCGCCGCAGACCTCGGCGGTCGAGGCCCTCATCAACTTGAAGACCGACATCCCGCTAGTAGCGATCAAGTGCGGCAAGGATGCGCCGCTGCCTTCCGTGACAGTCGACAACCTGGCAGGCGCGGCGCGGGCGACGCAGTACCTGCTCGACTTGGGCCATGAGACCGTTCATCACCTGGCCGGCCCGCTGACCTGGCTCGACGCGCAGGAGCGTATGGACGGCTGGCGGCGGACCCTGGCAGCGGCCGGCGCTGGCGTCCCTGACCTGGTGTCGGGCGACTGGTCCGCGCGCTCCGGCTACGAGATGGGTCACCGGCTGGCGGCGATGCCCGATGTCACCGCTATTCTGGCCGCCAACGATCAGATGGCACTCGGCCTGCTGCGCGCGCTCGCCGAACGCGGCCGGGACGTCCCCGGTGACGTCAGCGTGGTTGGGTTCGACGATATCCCCGAGGCCGCGTTCTTCCCGCCGCCGCTCACCACCGTCCGCCAAGACTTCGGCGAACTCGGCACCAGGGCAATGCACCTGCTGATGGACCGTATCTCCGGCTCCGATCAGTTTGTGCCTTCGCGGCCGATAATCCCCGACCTAGTCGTCAGGGCCAGCGCCGCCCGCCGCCGCCGCTAGCCACCGCCCCGCCACCTCCGCTACCCCGCTGGGCGACCCCGCGATGGATTCGGGCATCCACCAGGCCCGGCCGCTCCAACCCCGCGATGGATTCGGGCATCCACCAGGGAAATCGGGTGTGGATTCGGGGATTCATCGCGCCGATCCTGACCCCCGACCGCGATGGATTCGGAGATCCATCGCGCCGGGTCGACGCTCAGGAGGTGCGCTGGCGGGATTCGAGTGCTCGGCGGTACTCAGCTACCACGATGTCGTTGAGTTCTTGCACCGACGTCTCGCTAGCGTGCTTGTCCAGGGTGATCCGGCCGTGCTGCAGCAGGTTGACCCGGTCGCAGATCTCGAGCACCTGGCCGTAGTTGTGCGCGATCACGATGATCGACACGTCGCCCCTGCGCTTGAGGTCGCGCACCAAGTCGAGTATCAGCGCCACTTCCTTAGCGCCCATGGCCGCCAATGGCTCGTCGAGCAGCAGGATCTTCGCGTCGGAATAGACTGCCCGCGCCACCGCGATCGCCTGGCGCTGGCCGCCAGACAAGCTCGCCACCTGGGTGTCAACCGACGGGATGTTGACTCCCATCTCGTCGAGATACTGCCGCGCGGCCTCGCGCATCGACCGGTTGCTGAGCAGCGGCCACCTGACGCGCTCCCGGTTGAGGAACATGTTGTGGTAGACGCTGAGCTGGTTGATCAGCGCTAGGTCCTGATACACGGCATCGATGCCAAGCGACCTGGCGTGGTCGACCGATTTGAGCGCCACTTCCTGGCCGTTGACCACAATCCGCCCGGTGTCGGGGGCGTGGAAACCGCACAGGATCTTCAGCAGCGTTGACTTGCCGGCGCCGTTGTCGCCGATCAGGCCCAGGATCTCGCCCTTGGCGAGCCGCAACTCGATGTCGACGAGCGCGGTCACCGCGCCGAAACGCTTGGTCAGATGCTCGGCCCTGAGCACATCGGTCGCAGAGCCAACTGACATCCCGAGCCGCGGGCCCAACGTCGGGTCGTTGGTCGCCGCACCGCCGGAGAAGCCGTCTGCGTCTGCCTGGGTCAAGTCTGCCCACTCGCCGGGCCCAGGATCGGTCATCGTCCTCCTCCTGCCGCGCGCAGCCGGGCGAGCTGGATATTAGCGATCATCGCGATCAGGATGGTCCCGCCAAAGATGAGGTTCAGCGGATAGGCGCTAATGCCGATGACGCTGAAGCCGTCGGTCAGCACGGCGAGCATCACCGACCCGAGGAGCGCGCCGATAATGGTGCCCGAGCCGCCGAGCATCGCGGTGCCGCCGATGACGGCTGCCGCTACCGAGTAGAACATCGGCGTGTAGCCGCCCGCGCTCGGGTCGATCACGGCCGTCTGGAACGCGATCTGCAGGCCGACGAACGCGCCGAGCACGCCGGTGATCATGAAGTTGCCGTACTTAACCCTAGCCACGTTGATGCCGGCCTCGCGGGCACCGAGCAGGTTGCCGCCGACCGCGATCGTATGCAGCCCCCATCGCGTCCTGGTGAAGAGCACGTGGAAGATCACCACGAGGATGATCGCCCAGACGATCTCTGAGTAGGAGTAGCTGCCGATCCACTTGCCAATCTCCACCGCTGAGGGCGGGATGGTCGCCTGAGTGGCGTTCGAGGTTGTAAGCGTGATTCCGAGCAGGACGAAGCCGGTGCCGAGCGTGGCGATGAAGGACGGCAAGCCAAGCGTGACGGTGAGGAAGCCGTTGACCCAGCCGGTGATCAGCCCCATCAACAGGGTGACGAAAATCGCCAGGATCACGGGGAAGCCGTGATAGACGACGAGGAAGTACATCAGGAACGGCGCGAAGCTGTAGACGAACCCTGGCGACAAGTCGATCTCGCCGCAGACCAGCAGCAGTACCTCACCGATCGCGATGATGATGATCGGAGCGGCGATCTGGCTGAGGTTGATGACGTTCACCGAGGTGAGGAAGCTGGACCGGCCGACGCTAGAGATGAACCCGAAATAGACCACCAGCAAGACGACGACGACGAGCACGGTGAGTTCGCGCTGTTTCCCAGCAATGGCGAGCGCTTGCCGCAATTGCGCGCTAGGACCCCGTGCGGCCGCGGGGCCCAGCGGCGGCTCCCCGAGACTGCCGACGGCACGCTGTGCGGTATCGCTCATCTCAAGCCTCCTCCAGGTCACTCAATCGCGCGTGTTCCGGCAATGACCCCGGTGACCGCGACTGACCGATGCGGGCCAGTTAACGTTCACCGGGGCCGATTTGCCAAGTTATCGCCGATACGTCATGTGCTCGTCGTGGCGACTGGGTTCTGAATCGGGCCAGACCTCGGAACCAGGGTCGGCAAGGTGACGCCGGCTGAACCCTCGTAGCTCGTCTTGGAGTTCAGGTAAGGACCGACGTTGGACTTGGTGACGAAGGTCAGGCCGGTATCGGTGTCTGGTGGCAGCACAAGGCCGCCGCTCAGGTTGTACAGGTACAGGTACAGCGTGGGCAGGAAGCCCTGCAGGTAAGGCTCTTGGTCGATGGTGAAGTCGATCGCACCCGACTGGATCGCTGAAAGCGTGCCCGGGGTCAGGTCGAAGCCGCCAGCGGGGATGTTCAGGCCAGTGGCCTTGAGAGCCTGCGCGAGCAGTTCGGTCGAGCCGGCGTCGACGGCGAAGGCGCCCTTGAGGTTCTTGTGCCCGGTCATGAACGCCTTCTCCGCGGCCAGTTCCGCCGCCGTCAGGGCGCCGGTCGCCTGCAGGTGCACCTTGATCGGCTTGCCCGATGCCTTGATCGCCGCGACCGCGCCGTCGAACCTGGGCTGGATGTTCCCAGCGCCGGGGGTGGCGATGAAGATCACGATGTCGCCGCTATCGACGAGCGAGATGATGCGCTGGCCGAGTTGCTGGCCGGACAGGTACAGCGCCTGGCCGACGTAGCAGAGCCGGTTGGTGCCGATCACCGGGGTACCGTCTGACTTGTAGATGCCGTCGGCGTTGTACGAGATGACGGGGATGCCCGCGTTCATCGCGTTGGCGACCGGCGTGGTGAAGGAGTCAGCGGTCACTACGGTGGTCGCGATGCCGCTAGCCTTGCCGGCGATCGCGGACTCAAGGTAGGACACCATCTGCGGCACTAGCGCGCTGACAGATCCGCCCCACCTGGGAATGGGCAAGCCAAGCAGTTTCGCCGCGTCCGTATACCCGGACCTGGTAGGGACGAAGAACAGGTTCGTGGTGACGTGATTGACAAACCAGAACTGCCACGGTGGCGTCTTCGGGAAGTCGCCGATCGCTGAGCTGGTCCCTCCCTTGGTGGCCGATGAACTCGACGAGCTGCACGCCGTGAGCAGAGCCGACGCCGCGGCGGTCGCGCTGACCAAACCGGTCCCGGTCAGCAGCCGCCGACGCGTCGGCCCGTCTTTCATATTCAGTGTTTCGATCGCCTCGTCGACCTTAGGGTCGATCTTTCCCATCACAGACCTCCAGTTACTTTCCCGAGGCGGGCGCGGCTCGGCACAGAGCCAGTAGGTAGCTGCCGGTGGGTAGCTGTTTGCGCAGCGCGTGCCTCCGCCGAGGTCGCCGCTGCATGGGCTTCTGAAGGATGTGAGCGCTCACATCGGTCAGCAATATGACCTGTAGAGCCATAAGGTAGATCAACTGATCTGTGGCGTCAATGGAAGTAGAAAGTTAATGCGCGTGTCGCTTGGAGATGGCTCCGCCGGTCAGCCTTTGAGCGCGCCGGAGATGAGCCCGCCTACGTAGTAGCGCTGCAGCGCCACGTACACGATGATGCACGGGATCATCGCGATCACGGCGCCGTCCAGCAGCAGGCCATTGTTGACGGCACCGTAGGTGCCAGTCTCGATGTTGCTCAGGACGACCGGGCGTAGATCGCTAAACTACCTGCTACTTAGTGAGCGCTAACAGTGCCGCGCCCGCGCTGCCTTCGGACCGACGCCCAGCACACTCAGATCGGAGCGGAACGCCAATGGAAGATCCGATGAGAATAAAGCCGGGCAGGTCCGATGGCAGATAGCGGCAGCGACCGCGCGACCTACGTGGTAGGCGTGGATTTCGGCACCCTGTCGGGCCGGGCCGTCGTCTGCCGGGTCAGTGACGGAGCCGAGCTTGGCACCGCGGTCAGCGAGTACCGGCACGGCGTGCTCGATGAGAGGCTGGCCGCCACCGGAGAACCGCTGCCGCCTGACTGGGCACTGCAGGACCCGGAGGATTACCGTGACGTGCTGCGCGAAGCCGTGCCTGCCGCGGTCGCCGCGGCCGGCATCGACCCAGCGCGGGTGATCGGCATCGGTACCGACTTCACCGCCTGCACGGTGCTGCCGACGCTCGCCGACGGCACGCCGCTGTGCCAGTTGCCTGGCCAGAGCGGTCGGCCGCACGCCTATCCCAAGCTATGGAAGCATCACGCAGCTCAGCCGCAGGCTGACCGGATCAACGAACTCGCGCACCGCTCGGGCCAGCCGTGGATCAACCGCTACGGCGGCAAGATCTCGTCCGAGTGGGAGTTCGCCAAGGCGCTGCAGCTACTTGACGACGACCCCGAGCTCTACCAGCGCGCCGAACGCTGGATCGAGGCAGCCGACTGGATCATCTGGCAGCTCACCGGCGCGGAGACGAGGAACGCCTGCACCGCCGGGTACAAGGGGATCTTCCAGGACGGCAGGTACCCGAGCGCGGAGTTCCTCGCCGGGCTCGATCCGCGATTCGCTAGCTTCGCCGCCGACAAACTCGCCCGTTCGATCCATCCGCTCGGCGCCAGGGCGGGGTCGCTGACCGCCCAGGCCGCCGCCTGGACCGGGTTGGGAGAAGGCATCGCGGTCGCCGTGGGAAACGTCGACGCGCACGTCACGCCGCCAGCGGCGGGTGCGACCGAGCCGGGCCAGATGGTTGCGATCATGGGCACGTCGACTTGCCACGTCATGAATGGCAGCGAGCTTGCCGAGGTACCAGGCATGTGCGGTGTCGTCGACGGCGGCATCGTGCCTGGGTTGTGGGGTTACGAGGCCGGGCAGAGCGGAGTCGGCGATATCTTCGCCTGGTTCACCGAGCACGCGGTGCCGCCCGCCTACCATGACAGGGCCGCCAGGCTCGGCATCTCGGTGCACGACCTGCTGTCGCAAGAGGCGGCCGCGCAGCCAACGGGGGCGCACGGCCTGATCGCGCTTGACTGGCACAGCGGCAACCGCAGCGTCCTGGTCGACCACCACCTGTCCGGCATGATCGCCGGGCTGACGCTGGCCACGCAGCCCCCCGACATCTACCGCGCGCTTATCGAGGCGACCGCGTTCGGCACCAGGGTCATCATCGACGCGTTCGGCTCATCCGGGGTACCGGTGACCGAGTTGGTGATCGCCGGCGGCCTGACGCGCAATAAGACGATCATGCAGATCTATGCCGACGTGACCCGCCGACCGCTGAGCCTGATCAGCTCCGAGCAGGGTCCCGCGCTTGGCTCGGCGCTGCACGCGGCGGTCGCGGCGGGTGCCTACTTCGACATCAAGGCCGCCGCGCGGGCGATGGGCAGCAGGAAGCAGGCGGTCTACGTGCCTGACCAGCGCAACGCTGACATCTACGACGAGCTGTACGCCGAGTATGTGCTGCTGCACGACTACTTCGGCCGCGGCGCCAACGAGGTCATGCACCGGCTGCGCGCGCTGCGGGACCGCGTGCTAAGCGGCACCGCCGGAGTACGGCAGTGACCACCATCGACGCCAGCGAAGAGGTCATCGGGCAGGTCCGCTCTGACGTGTGCCGTTTGCACGCGGAACTCGTCAAAGCCGGGCTGGTCGCCTGGACCTCGGGAAACGTCTCCGCCCGTGTCCCAGGCGCTGACCTGATGGTGATCAAGCCGAGCGGCGTGGCTTACGACGACCTGACACCGCAGTCGATGGTGTTGTGCGACACCGACGGCATCCCCGTGCCAGGCGAGACGCTCACCCCGTCAAGCGACACGGCCGCCCACGCTTATGTCTACCGGCACATGCCAGGGGTCGGCGGCGTCGTGCACACCCACTCCGCGTACGCGACCGCCTGGGCCGCAAGGGGCGAACCCATCCCCTGCGTGCTCACCGCGATCGCTGACGAGTTCGGCGGCGAGATCCCGATCGGGCCGTTCGCGCTGATCGGCGGCGATGAGATCGGCAGGGGCGTCGTGGCGACGCTGTCCGGTCACCGCTCCCCCGCTGTGCTCATGCGAAACCACGGCGTGTTCACCGTGGGACTGACCGCCAGGGACGCGGTCAAGGCCGCGGTCATGTGCGAGGACGCGGCCAGGACGGTGCACCTGGCGCGCGTTCTCGGGACGCCACAGTCGCTCGCCACCGATCAGATCGACGCCCTTCACCGGCGCTACAAGACCCAGTACGGCCAACGCTGACCTGATTGCGACAGTCTGCCCGGTAGCATCCCGTTCAGGAGGAAAATAGTGAGCGCTAACAACGAACAGTACCTGCCTGGGGGGACGACCCGCCGGAACCCCCCGCCGCATCCACCCGGGGGGACGACCCCCCGGAACCCCCCGCCGAGGATCGGGATACTCGGTGTGATGCAGGATCTCTACGACGACATGATCCCAGGGATCGCGCAGCGCCAGGCCGGCTACGCCGCCGAGATCGCGGCCCACCTCGCTGACGTGGGCGAGTTCATCCCGAGCAAGCCGGTCAAGTACCGCGAGGACGCTGAGCGCGAGATGCGCGAGTTCGAGAACGCGGGCCTTGATGGGGTCATGGTCGTGATGCTGACTTACGGGCCGGCGATGCGGGTGGCGCGGCTGCTCAACGAGTCCAGGTTGCCGATCCTGCTGGCGAACATCCAGCCAGAGCCCAATGTCACGCCCGCGTGGGACATGGCCGACATGACCTACAACCAGGGCGTGCACGGAGCGCAGGACACCGCCAACGCGATGGTTCGGGCCGGACGGCGGTTCTGCGTGCTGACCGATGACTGGCGCAGCGGATCGTTCAAGGCAGATGTCGGCCGGTGGGCGCGGGCGGCCGCGGCGGTGACGGCGTGGAAGCGGCTGAAGGTGGCGATCTTCGGCTACGCGATGAACGACATGGGCGACATCAGGGTAGATGAGAGCGCGCTCATACGCTCGCTTGGACCCGAGATCCTGGCGGTGGCTCAGGGTGACCTGTATCGGGGCATGCAAGCGGTGACCGACGATGAGGTCGCCGAGGTGATCGAGTTCGAGGACTCGACGTTCGAGATCGATCCAAGGCTTTCTGCGCCAGAGCGGACCGATCACGCCAGGATGCAGGTGGCAATCGAGAAGATCCTGGTCAGCCGGGGGTTCGGGGCCTACAGCACGCACTTTGACGCGATTGGTGAAGACGGCAGGTTCAGCCGCCTGCCGCTCGCCGCCGCGTCCAGCTTGATGGCGAAGGGGTACGGATACGGCGCGGAAGGCGACGTGCTCACCGCGTGCCTGGTCGCGGCCGGGCACACGCTGATCGGTGACGCGCACTTCACGGAGATGTACGCGATGGACTTCGCGTCGGACTCGATCCTGATGAGCCACATGGGCGAGGGCAACTGGAAGGTCGCCCGCACCGACCGGCCGGTCAAGCTGATCAAGCGGCCGCTTGGCATCGGCCGTCTCGAAGACCCGCCAACGTTCTTGTTCCAGTACCAGCCTGGCCCGGCGACGCTCGCGACGCTCGTGTCGCTCGAAGGCACCAGGTTCCGCCTGGTCGTTGCCGAAGGCTCGAACCTGGACAGCCAGGAACTTCCCGCACTCCAGATGCCTTACGGGCAGTTCAGGCCGACATCAGGGGTGCGACGCTGCCTGACCGGATGGATGACGGCCGGCGGACCGCATCACGAGGTGATGAACCTTGGCCACCACGCCGCGAGTTGGCAGACTTTCTGCCAGCTAGCGGGAATCGAGTTCGTCCAGGTCTGAGTTCGAGGTGAGGCTTCATGCGAAGCTCGGCATGGTTCGGGGCCGACGGCCGGCCTGGCATGATCTACCGCTCCTGGCTGCGGGCCGAGGGCTTCACGCCCGAGGTATTCGACGGCCGCCCGGTCATAGGCATCGCCAATAGCTGGTCCGAGCTGACCCCGTGCAACGCGCACCTGCGCGGCATCGCCGAGTCGGTCAAGCGCGGCGTGTGGCAGGCCGGAGGGTTCCCGCTCGAGTTCCCGACAATGTCGCTCGGCGAGTCGCTGATGCGCCCGACAGCGATGTTGTTCCGCAACCTCATGGCCATGGAGGTCGAAGAACTGCTGCGGGCCAATCCGATCGACGCGGTCGTGCTGTTGTCGGGTTGCGACAAGACAACCCCGGCCATGCTCATGGCCGCGGCCAGCGCGGACCTCCCCGCGATCATGGTGACCGGTGGTCCGATGCTTAACGGGAAATTCCGGGGCGGTGACGTCGGGTCGGGTACTCATGTCTGGAAATTTGAAGCAGAACTAGCCGCGGGGCGGATGACTCCAGCCGAGTGCGTCATCGCCGAGAGCGGAATGGCGCGTTCCTGCGGCCACTGCATGACGATGGGCACGGCCTCGACGATGGCCTGCATGGCCGAGACGCTCGGCATGCAGCTACCTGGCTCAGCCGCGTGGCCGGGAGCTGACTCGCGGCGCCAGCTCACCGCCATGCTCGCCGGGCAGCGGATCGTGTCGCTCGCCCGCGAGGACGTGCGGCCTTCGCAGATCATGACGCGAGCGGCGTTCGAGAACGCGATCAAGGTCAACGCGGCGATCGGCGGCTCGACGAACGCGGTCATCCACTTGCTCGCGATCGCCGGACGGCTCGGCGTGCCGCTCGCTCTCGATGACTTTGACTCGCTGGCCCGCGACGTGCCGACGCTGGTGAACCTGATGCCGTCGGGGCGGTACCTGATGGAGGACTTCTGCTACGCCGGGGGCGTGCCGACTGTCATGGCCGAACTCGGGGACCTGCTGCACACCGATCACGTCAGCGTGACCGGCCACACGCTCGCCGAGAACATCGCCGACGCGCAGTGCTGGAACCGTGACGTCATTCGCGGCGTCGCCGATCCGTTGCAGCCAGCCGGGAGCGGCACTGCGGTGCTGCACGGCAACCTCTGCCCGGATGGAGCGGTCATCAAGCAGTCGGCGGCGTCGCCCGAACTGATGCGGCACCGGGGCCGGGCGCTAGTGTTCGACTCGATCGAGGAGTACCACGAGGCGGCGGTTCGGCCGGATCTTGATGTGGACCCCACGATGGTGCTTGTCGTGCGAGGGGCCGGGCCCAAGGGTTATCCGGGCATGCCGGAGATCGGAAATTTCGTGTTGCCGACCGTGCTGCTCGAGCGCGGCGTGACCGACATGGTGCGGATTTCTGATGCTCGGATGAGCGGTACCGGCTTCGGCACCGTGGTGCTCCACGTCGCGCCGGAGGCGGTGGCGGGAGGCCCACTCGCCTTGGTGAGGACTGGCGACGTGATCGCCTTGGACGTGCCAGCCCGCAGCCTGACCGTCGAGATCAGCGACGATGAGCTCGCCCGACGGCGGGCCGAATGGCTGCCGCCCGCCAGCCCGCATCGGCGTGGGTACGCCCAGCTCTATGTTGACCACGTGCTGCAAGCTGATCGGGGAGCCGACCTCGATTTCCTAGTCGGCTCGACCGGCGCCCCCGTCCCGCGCCACAACCACTAGCCGCGGCGATGCGGTTGGGCGGAGTCAGCGGGTTAGGCCTAGGGCGCGGTGGACCTCGGGGTTGGCCAGGCTGGTGGCTACTAGGTCAGCCAGGCCGGTCAGGTCCACGCCGATGACCGACGGGACTCCGATTACCCGCATGCCCGCCGCCTTCGCCGCGGCCACGCCTGGCGGCGAGTCCTCGAGCGCGATCGCGTCGCCAGGGTCGACCTCCAGCCGACGGCAGGCCTCCAGGTACAAGTCGGGGGCCGGTTTGGGGTTCGAGACGTCGTCCACGCCAAGGGTCACGTCGAAGTGATCTTGCAGGCCCACCAGACGCAAGCCGGCCAGCAGGTGACTTCGCGGCGAATTGGACGCGACAGCGAGCTGCATGCCCGCATCGCGCAACCGTGCGACTAGGTCGGCCGCACCTGGGCGCGGCGAAGCCCAGCGGCTGATCTCGGTTAGCGACAGCGCGTACAACTCGGCGCTGAGCTCAGTGCCCCGGCCTGGCTGGCCGAGTAGGCGCTCTAGTATCGGCGCCGATGTCCGCGGCGAGGTGCCGATCAGCGCGTGCTTCGCCGCTAGGTCGAACACCTTGCCGTAAGCGCGGAAAAGCGCCTCTTCGGCAGCGGTCCAGCACGGTTCGGTATCGAGGAGCAGCCCGTCGTTGTCGAACACGACCGCCAGCGGCTTAATCAGCTCATCGGCCACCATCACAGACTATCCCGAACCTGGTCAAACGGCTTGCGGTCGGCCGCCGAGGCGCTCCCGGCTTCGCCGACTCGTCCGTCATGGTGGTCCGCATCATCGAGGCGCTTAGGTCGCTGGAACACGGGCCGTGGTGGCCACCTCTCGATGACGTGCTTGCCGCCACCCGCGATTTTTACGCGGGAGGTCTGGCAGTAGCACCACTAATATGAGTGGTCAGATGCCGCCCTTTCACCGACATTCGGCGCGGCCGTAGGAGGGATTGGCGATGCCAGTGCCCACGATGCGAATGTTGGCTGGCCTGGCCGCCGTTGTGGCTGCGGCAGCGCTGTCGTTGCCAGGGACTGTCGGCCCAGCGGAGGCGACTCCACTGATCCCGCTCAGTGCTCCTGTCACCTGGTCAGCCAGACTCGGGCCGGTTCCGAAGGCTGATACGCATACAGCACCGGCGCTGACCACCATCACTCTCGCTGGCGGCAAGACGCGCCGTCTGCTCTTCTGGACAGGACCAGTCGCTAGCGGCGGAGTACTCCAAATCTCCTATCAGACCTCGATCAGCCTGCGGCGGAACCGGTGGTCCGGGCCTGGGCTTGTGGACTCAGGCAAAGCGACTACTCAGGCTCGCGTCGCCGCCGCGCCGATCGGTGCGATCGGCTCCGGCCAGGTCATCGTGGTGTGGAACGAGGCCAAGGCCTCTTCGATCCTGTACTCGATCGGCAAGGCTGGCAAGGGCACCGCGCTCACCTGGGGCCCGACCGCGGCAATTCCTGGTGCCGCCACATCTAACGGTCCTGCCGTCTTCAGTGCGCTGGACTCTGACACCATCATCGTTGCCTGGAAAGTCATCTCAAGTGACTCAATCGACTTCGTCGTTGGCAAACTTGCCGGCTCGACCGCCGTGAAGTGGGGAAAGATCGGCGTCATCAAGGGAGCGGCTACTACCACCACTCCGGCGATCGCTGAGGCGAATACGGGCAAGGACACCGGCGCTCTCTATGTCTTCTGGAAAACGCCAGGCAGCTTGGGGCGTATCGACTTCGCGGCAACAACTGACCCGCTGCCATCTGTCCCGAAGTGGACCAAGCCGCGACCCTTGCCGTCCAAGGTCAGGACGCCGACAGCGCCAAGCGCGCAGGCCATCGGCAAGCAGCTTAGCTTTCCGCTGCTCATCGTGTTCCAGAAAGCAGGCGGTTCCACTCTCGACTACGTCACGCTGGGCGCGCATAACGGGGTTGCCGGCCCGTTCGCTGTTCCGCACATCAAGAGTGCGAACGGGACCGCGATAAGCCCGGGCGTGCTGGCCGCGCAGGCACCAGCCACTCTCGGTGCCGCGCGGCCACCGGACCCTGAAAACGTGTTCTATGAGCCATTCGTCCGTCCCTGTGCCGGCTGCTGACCACTTCGGCAATTCAGGTCCGAGATCGGCTAGATAAACACTCAATGGTCACCATCGATAAGAATATCGATAATAGCGGCCCCGATGAGGTCTATCGCCCGATCGCCAACCGAGAATTCTGAAAAGCACCACGCCGTTTGCCGATTAGTCTGACTACGGAAACCTGGCTGACTACCGTTTGACACGAGCGGTCAGTACGTCCGGGGTCCGGGGGCGGCACGGCCCCGGCACGGGCCGCTTGAGCGGCCCATCGATGGCTCAGCCAGCGCATGACGGCTTACCTGGCCGACCTGCCAGCTATTGCGCCACTCTAGTCACGCTCTGCGCACGATAGGCGAAAATGGTCGATAACGCTGGAAGAATGGTAAGTACGATACACAACTGCCGATTCGCGCAGTCACTGAGAAGCCGAAAATCTATAGCACAAAAATATGCGCGACACGCGGACTAGAATTACTTTTCCCAAACCCTTACCTAGAACAAGGTGTTATAGTCAACAGTCGACCACGTAGCCCCGTGGTGTCGCCATCGGAGCCCTAGCGGGCTCGATCGGGGGCGTCGAGAGGGGGATGAGATGCGTTGTCCCCCGGAAGGGAGACAAGCAAGTGCATGATGCCTTACTGCGGCAACGGCTTGGCCGCGCCCGGTTCTCACGTCGCGAGCGACTGGCGGTGTGGTGCACGGGGGTGGGCATCACCTCTGTCGTGATCACCGTGATCTTGTCTGCCAGCAACCAGGTCAGCGCACAGCAAGCTATCGCGATGGCCCTGTCCGCAGGAGTGATCGCGCAGGGCGGATTGCTCGGACTATTTATCCCCGATGCATGGACCGCATGGCGAAGAGGCTTTCAGCATGGGTGTGAAGCAGCGCTGAAGAGCCAGAGCGACGACCTCGGCGTCGACAGCAAGACTCCGAAGACTCACCGTGAGCCAGGCCAGCGGTCCGGTTAGCGAGGTCCAAGAGACAATGTGCCGGTAGTCGCGGGCAACGGCGCTTCGCGACCACTCGGCCCAGTTCTCGCCTCAGCCCTCCGCCAGGGAAGTGCTGACGGCAGCGCTTTCCGCTTCCTCGCTCGTTGTGTGCGTTACCCCGTCGACCGGCCGCAGGATCCGGCGGGCGCCCAGGTCTTCCACGCCAAGCAGTGCCAGCACCTCAGCCGCCGTGGCCCCGGTAGCCTCGGCGATACGCCTGACGGCCGACACCGTGGTTGGCTCGCGCGGGAAATCCTCCGCTTCAAGGAAGTCGTGTATCGAGCTTTCACTGTGGCCGCGCTGGCTCATGCGGACGTACACCCAGCTTGCGAGCCTCTCGCCGGAGGTGGGCGGGGTGTAAGGCACTGTGATCGGGTTGCGGTTGCCCGGCGGCGGCACCAAGATCACGTTCGGGTCTCCGCCCGCGAGAACCGCTTCGACACTGCCGGGCGACCACTTGTACATGGCCTCGATCGTGCCGATGGTCGACTCTGGATACGAGCCTCGCTGCCCTTTCTCCAGCCGGCTGATCGTCTTGACAGAGATCCTTCCACCGCCGCATTCCCTGACAAAGCGGTCGCGCTGACGGAACCCATATCCAAGCTCCCCCCTGCGGCGCTCAAGCACGCGGCCCAGACGCAGCCAGGATTCAACGGGGTACGTGTCCATCATGGCCCACCCACGGCACGTAGAGTACAGATCGTTCCGGACATAGCTTGCCACATCAAGACTGGACCGTCAGCCCGACGGACATGACCGGCCAACGGGCCAGAAAGCCCATGAAGCGCGAGGTCTCGAACCGGCGGCATCTATGACCAATCAGGTCAGGCAAGCGCGGCCATCCACCGTCCGCAAGCTTGTTAACTGCGGCAACGCGCCCCCATCGGGAGCGACTGAGGCACGTGCCACATCGCGGGGCCAAGTTGCCAATCGGTGGAAGAACTCAGACGCACGATACCCGATCCCGTAGGCCGATAGCTGGTTCCGCCACGCCGGATCATCACTTCGCATACCGCTGAAAACACCACGCTGACCTTTAGTGACTGTCAGTGTCCAGCTTTCGGTTGCGAAGCTCAGAAGTGACCTCTAAGTTAAGCGCATGAGCATGACACAAACGGTCACTACTGCTGCGCGGGAGCCGATCAGCCGATTGCCAGCCAGGCTCCGCCAGAACGGCGCGGCCATACGCAGCCTCCGTGAGAAGGATGGCTGGCATCAGCCGGAATTCGCACGGAAAGTCGGGATGAGTCAGTCGGCGCTGTCCAACATTGAGCGCGAGAAGCGCAGTGCGCGACCCGCAACCATTCACAGGATCGCTCGAGTGCTGCGCGTGCCAGTAGCCGCGATCACCCGCGAGTATGACATGCCCAGCGACTCAGCATTGGACCGCCGGACAACTTGGTAGCTCAGCGGGGCCCGTCAGGCGGCTTGGGCAACCTAGACCGCCAACCGAGCCCGGCACCTAAGCACCCGCCAGAAAGCGGGTGAAACAACCGCATGGAAACCAAAGAACAAGGAGAACCTCAACAATGACCGCAAGCCAAACCGCGCCTGCGCCGAACTCGCTGCTGACTCCCGCTGAGGTAGCCGCGGCATTCCGTGTCGATCCGAAGACCGTCACCAGGTGGGCAAAGGCAGGCAAGCTGCGCTCGATAAGAACTCTGGGTGGTCATAGACGCTACCTCGAGGCCGAGGTGCGGGCCGTGCTCTCGCAGATCGCCGGCGCCGAGGAGTCGCGGCTGTGGCTCAGGAGTGACAATGGCCTGCCTCCTCATGGCAGGTGAGGTGCCTGATCGGCCAGCTTGGCTAGACCTGGCATGGGGGCCGAGCGGATGACGATGACGCACTGGTGGCAACTCGGATATCAGCCACGACACCGCTCGACACGCCGGGCCGAAGCTGATGAGTGGCTCGCCGCCAATACGTGGGGCGAGCCTGCACCCGCTTGGGATGACGCGCCGACGGATGCTGGGCAGTGGGCAGATCCGCAGCCGCGGGCTGCTCATCTAACGCAAGCAGATCAAGCACCGCCGCCGGACGAGTCCGATCCAGTCGGCCAGGGAGAATCCAGCCTCCATGACCACCTCTCCGGTGAGCAGCTTCGTCACCTGCTTGAAGGCTGCGCACTCGAGGATGTGGCGAGGATCGTTCGCCCGCTCGTGCAGATCATTGCCCATTCGTCGCACACGGCAACGACGCTCGCGAGCTCCTGGAGCGAGTTCCAAAGATCCACCCGCGACGCCTATGCGCTGCACGTCGGCGTTTGCCGCTGGTCGGACTTCTTCAGGCGGGAAGAGCTTGGGTTCTACCCAGCACAGGACGCGGTGGAGCGCAAGCTTCGTGAAGCTGATCACGCCTGGCGGATGCTCACCACCGGAGTGCCTTATCGACCCGCGAGTTCGTCGCCGCCGTCGGCGGGATGAGCCTGGCAGGTTCCCCGTGACTCGGGGGACAACGGGGAGCCTGTCAGCCTCGCACAGCGCCGCTCGGCCTGACGCCCCGCCGCGACCGCGCCGCCCGCGGGCGGCGCTACTTCTGCCAGCTGATCTTGCGAAGCCTGCGGGCCGACACGTAACCATTGTCAGCGAACCAGCGGGCCGACTCCTCGATCGCGTCGCTCGCCGGTCTCGAGGTATGGCCGATCTCGGTGCGGGCCCGATGGTCGCTGAAGATCATCTTTGTACCCGACATCCGAGCCGCTTCGATCGGCACCCGCGGCTCCTTTCGCAGCAAGCGACCTTCGACCAGGGTGGACGCGGCTGCGGCTGCCAGCACAGCCCGATGGGGTATCCGCGCCCGCGGTGCGGGCAGACCCGAGTGACCGGCTAGTATCCGCAGGATCTCCCGCATCGACATGTTGTCACCACCCACTATGTAGCTCCGGCCCTTAACACCGCGCTCGAGCGCGGCGATGTGGCCAAGCGCCAGGTCATCGACGTGCGTGACGTTCATGGCGGTGTCCACGAAGGCTGGCATCCTGCCGTTGAGAAAGTCGACAACAAGCCTTCCTGTGGGAGTCGGCCGGCGATCACCTGGCCCGAGCGGGAACGTCGGCAGGACTAGCCGCACGTCAAGACCTTCGGCCGCGGCCCTGAGCACCTCGTGCTCAGCGACGTACTTCGTCCGCTTGTAGTGACCGAATAGATGAGCAATGTCCGCGTAGCTGGTCTCGTCGATCGACTCGCCGCGCATCGCCGGCTCAAGCCCGAGCACACCGACGGTTGAGGTGTAGACCAGGCGCTCGCAACGGGCCTCCCGGGCCGCGCTCAGTACATTGAGCGTTCCGCCGACATTGATTGCGGAAAATTTCCCCGCATCGGCCGCCCAGAACCGGTAAATCGCCGCCAGGTGAAAAACGAACCTGGCACCTTCGCAAACCGTCCTGACGGCTGCGGCGTCGGCGATGTCGAGTACCGCCTGCTCCACGTCAGCCCCGTCCAGATTGCGGCCATCGCCGCCCGGTTCGATGACAGCGGTCACGCGGGCACCCCTGGCCAGCACAGCCCTGGTAACGGCAGAACCGATGAAACCAGCGGCGCCGGTGACCACCACCCGGTCGCCTGGCTCGATCCTGACCACGCCTGCCGGATCAGCGTCGGGTCGCATAGTCCTCCTTCCACGGCAGCGGCGGGCCGACCACGCAATCGATCGACGACGCAGCCCTAAGGACGTCGGGCTTCGCCGACTGCGGACAGATTCCGTGGAAGTGATCATGCAGCGGTCCAGGCCAGCGCGCATCGGTTTCTTCGCATCTGGCATCACAGCGGTCGAGAGGACATAGACCGGCCGCGTCCAGCAGAACCCGACACGGCCTGTCGTCGTGGCATCAGGCCGCTGGGCTCGCTATCGACTTGTACTCAAGGTAACTCATGAGTCCCTCAGGACCCAGTTCGCGCCCGATCCCGCTGGCCTTGTAACCACCGAATGGCGCGCACGCCTCGATCATGTACATGTTGACACCGTAGGTACCGGTTCGCACCCGGCGGGCGATCTGCATGCCGCGCTCGGCGTCCGAGGTCCACACAGTGCCTGCGAGGCCGTAGTCGCTATCGTTGGCGATCTTGATCGCGTGTTCGGTGTCCTCGTAAGGTATGACCGCCAGTACCGGGCCGAAGATCTCCTCGCGGGCAATCCGCATCCCCGGATCGACATCGGCGAATACGGTCGGCGCGACGTACCAGCCCCGCTCGCGGCCGCTGGCACGGGATCCGCCGGCCACGACCTTGGCTCCCTCTTCTTGCCCGATCGAAATGTAGCCCTCCACCCTGTCCTGCTGTCGCTTGGCGACCAGCGGGCCGATCTGGGTCGCGGGATCGGCTGGATCGCCGACCGAGAGACCGGCCACCATCCCGGTGAGCGCGTCGACCGTTTCGTCATAGCGGCTGCGCGGAGCGAGAATGCGGGTCTGGGCCACGCACGCCTGGCCGTTGTTCATCAGCGAAGCCATCTGGAGCCAGCCCATCGTCGCGGCCAGGTCGGCATCGTCGCAGATGATCGCGGCTGACTTGCCGCCAAGCTCCAGGCTGCAGCGCTTGAGCTGCTGGCCGCAGATCGACCCGATGCGCCGCCCGGCGGCGGTCGAGCCGGTGAACGCGACCTTGTCGACGCCAGCGTGAGACACCAGGTGCTCACCGACCTCGCGCCCGGCAGGCACGATGTTGACGACGCCGGGAGGCATCTCGGCCTGCTCGATCAGCTCGGCCAGCAGGTAGGCGTCAAGTGGCGTCTCGGGCGCTGGCTTGATGACGACGCTGCAGCCGGCGACCAGTGCGGCAGGCAGCTTGGTCATGATCGTGAACTGCGGCACGTTCCACGGCACGATGGCAGCTACCACGCCGACGGGCTCGCGCCGCACCGTGACCGGGCCGAACATGCCAGGACGCTCATCTTCCCAGGTGAAGGTCTTCCCAAGGTCAGCGAAATAGCTCAGCATCATCTGCGGCTGAGGCGCCTGCGCGAGCTGGGAGAACGTGATAGGCGAGCCCATCTCCTGCGTGATTATCTCGGCGAAGTCACCAAGCCTGGCGGCGTAGAGATCAGCGAGCTTGCCGACCGCGGCGGCGCGATCGGCCGGGTCCATCCGCGGCCACGGGCCGTTGTCGAACGCGTCACGAGCCGCTTCGACGGCCCGGTCCATGTCGGCCGTTGTCCCTTCGGGTACGCGGCCGACGACCTCTTCGGTGTGCGGCGAGATGACCTCTATCGTCGCCGAGCCGGCCGGCGCGACCCACTGGCCGCCGATATAGAACCGGTCATGATCGCGCATGTGATCTCCTCACGGCCAGCAGCGCGGCCGGCGTCGGCGGCTGGTGCCGCTTGCGTGTCCCTTTGTCGATGGGGCACTCCGTGCAGACTCTACGCCGGACTCGCCAACTAGAACAGGTTTCAGATTTGGCTGAGCGCGGCGAAGCCGGTCACGCAGGGTAGGTCACCCCGGTCAGGCGTTCTGACCCATGCCAACGTCTCGGTGCGTGGTGCTGGCGGCGTGCCCCTGGCCGGACTGCCGCAGCCGCGATGGATTCCCGGTTTCATCGCGCCGGCCCGACTGGACGCCGCGATGGATACCCGAATCCACACCCGATTTCCTTGATGGAACCCCGGATCCATCGCACCGAACCACGCAGGATCGGGCCCCGGGACGCGATGGATACCCGGATCCATCGCACCAGACCACGCAGGATCGGGCCCCGGGACGCGATGGATACCCGGATCCATCGCACCGGGCAGGTGAAATAACGTTACCGGTGCCGCTGCTCGGCTGCGGGATGGCGAATCCGTAGCGCAGCGCCTTACCGTCGGGCGAGCTGACCGGCCCGAGCGCCGCCTACCCGAGCGCTATAAGGATCCGAATCAAGGTTCGCGGCAGCTCCCGGGCGCTTGCCGAGTTCGAGCGACGGAACCACATCTGCACACGACCACCGACTTCC
>DATNEK010000317.1:0-3422 GCA_035553055.1 Streptosporangiaceae bacterium
CCAACCGCGTCAGCGGCCTGCGCGACCAGCGCGGCAGGTTCGGTAGCGCGCGGCTCCCGAGGCACCGTCGGGTCAGCGGCGAGCTGGGCCAGCGCGCAGCGCCCGCACAACCACATTTGCAGCGGGTACACCGGATCGGGACCAGGATCGTCGCCGCGCGGGAAATAGTCGCAGGCGGGCTGCTCGCCCAAGTCGAGAACTATCTGACCATTTGTATGACGACACGCCCGACACGTTGGCATATAAATTCCTCCAACATTAACTAATCGTAATCAAGAGATACGGCTTAGTGATTTAGTATTAACGTACTGCGCATCAGACCAGGACCTGGGGGGCCCGCGTGTCATCGCTACCCGCGTGCAGGTTGTGCGGCGCGAACCTCACTCGCACTTTCGTGGATCTGGGGATGTCTCCGCTGTGCGAGAGCTACGTGTCCGCCGACGAGCTCGCCGACGCCGAGATCTTCTATCCATTGCACGTGTATATATGCGACCAATGCCTGCTTGTGCAGCTACCAGTTCACGTTTCCGAAGAGGACATTTTTTCGGATTATGCGTATTTCTCGTCGTACTCGAAGTCATGGGTCGCTCATGCGAAGCGTTACGCCGATGAGATGATCGCCAGGCTCGGCCTGCACGAAGGCAGCCTCGTCACCGAGGTGGCGAGCAACGACGGCTATCTGCTGCGGCACTTTCTCGCCGCCGGGATCGGAGTGCTTGGCGTCGAGCCGGCCGCGAACGTGGCGCAGGCCGCCATGTCGCTTGGCATCAAGACGGAAATCGCGTTCCTCGGGGCGGAATCGGGCCAGGAGATAGCCCGTCGGCATGGGCAAGCCGACCTCGTCGCGGCCAACAACGTCTTCGCTCACGTGCCCGACATACTCGGGTTCGCCGTCGGCTTGCGCGAGCTGGTCAAGGATTCGGGGCTGGTCACGCTTGAGTTCCCGCATCTGCTCAGGCTGATCGAAAGGCGCCAGTACGACACGATCTACCACGAGCATTTCTCCTACCTCACGCTGCTGACCTCATCGCGGGCGCTGGCCGCCGCCGGACTGACCGTCATCGACGTCGACGAGTTGCCGACGCACGGCGGATCGCTGCGCGTGTACGCGGCTCCACGCGAGGCCGCCGGAGAGCCAGGGAGCAGGGTCAAGGCCGTGCTCGACTGCGAGGAAGCGGCTGGGCTGCACACGGTCGCCGGTCATGAGGGGTTCGCGAGTCAGGTGCTCGGCGTCAAGCGCGACCTGCTCAGGTTCCTGCTTGACGCGGCTCAAGCAGGCAAGTCGGTGGCCGGCTACGGCGCTCCTGGCAAGGGAAACACGCTGCTCAACCACTGCGGGATCCGCTCGGACCTGCTGCCGTACACCGTGGACCTGAGCCCGGTGAAGCAGGGCAAGTTCCTGCCGGGCACCCGCATACCCATATTCGCTCCTGATCGGCTTGAGCAGACCAAACCTGACTACGTGCTCGTGCTGCCGTGGAACCTCAGGGTCGAGATCAGCAGGCAGCTTGATTACGTAGCGACGTGGGGAGGGCGCTTGGTCTTTCCCATTCCTGAACTGGAAATCGTGTGAAATAAATCCCGTTGAAGGTGCAGAAGGTAGGATTCTTGGTGAAAGTTGTTCTTTTCGTTGGCGGCCTCGGGATGCGGATGCGTGACGGCGTCAGCAGCGGCCCTAAGCCGATGGCCATGGTCGGCGAGCGTCCGCTGCTCTGGCACGTCATGCGCTATTACGCCTACTTCGGCCACACGGATTTCGTGCTCTGCCTCGGATACGGAGCCTCTTACGTCAAGGACTTCTTCCTGCACTACGACGAGACGAGGTCCAACGACTTCGTTCTCGAAAAGGGCGCCACCGAGGTGAAGCTGTTCAGCCGGGATATCTCTGACTGGCGCATCACCTTCGTCGACACCGGTCTGACATCGCCGATCGGGGAGCGGCTCCGCCGGGTCAGGCGCTTCGTCGAAGACCAGGAGATTTTCATGGCCAACTACGCGGACGTGCTCACCAACGCGCCGCTGCCCGACATGATCAGCCGGTTCGAGGCGAGCACCGCGGTGGCTGGCCTGCTTGCCGTCCCGCCGCAGTCCTCGCACCACGTGGTGGACATCGGCGACGACGGGTTCATCACGCAGGTCACGCCCATGCGCGATCTGCGCCAGTGGGAGAACGGCGGCTACTTCGTGCTCAGGCCCGAGGTGTTCGAGTACCTGAACGAGGGCGAGGACCTGATCGAGGACGCGATCATGCGCCTGGTTCCCGCCGGACGCGTGCTTGCCTATCCGTACAAGGGCTACTGGTCGCCTGCCGACACGGTCAAGGAACGCGCACAGCTCGAGGAGATGTACCAGCGCGGGCACTGTCCGTGGATGATCTGGGACGCGGACAGGTCGGCGGGAGCACCAGCGATCGGCGCGGCTGGCGCGGCCGAGGGCTCCGCCAGCGACGAACCGGCGTCGCGGTCGGCCTCGCCTAGCCTCGTGCCCGCTTGATCGCGCATGCTGCCGCTGCGACTGGACGGGCCGGCCGATGGATCTTTGTCTGTTCTGGCCGTCGGCGCGCATCCCGACGACATCGAGATCGGCGCAGGCGGCACGCTGCTCAGCCTCGCCGCGAGTCAGCCTGATCTGCGGGCGCACTACGTCGTGCTGACCGGAACACCCGACCGGCAGGCGGAGGCCGACGCCGCGGCGCGCGCAATGATGGGTGACGCCAAGCTGACCGTGCGACTGCACGACTTGCCAGAAGGCATGCTTCCGTCGGCCTGGGCGGACGTGAAGGCGATCATGGAGGAGATAGCCAGCTCGTGCGCTCCTGACCTAGTGATCGGGCCATCGCGCTATGACGCCCACCAAGATCATCG
This sequence comes from Streptosporangiaceae bacterium, assembly GCA_035553055.1. Lineage (GTDB taxonomy): Bacteria > Actinomycetota > Actinomycetes > Streptosporangiales > Streptosporangiaceae > Chersky-822. Next base: position 2,865 of record DATNEK010000317.1, read on the forward strand.
GACAATCGCGGAAATTCTGCCTACCGTGTTCCGCGATCACCTCTACCTCGCCTATGAGATCCCTAAATGGGACGGCGACCTGGGCAGGCCGTCGGTGTACTTCCCGATGTCGGCCGAACTAGCCAGGCGGAAAGCCGAGTTGCTGAACGCCTGCTTTCCTTCGCAGCGCGGCCGTGACTGGTGGGACGCCGAGGTTTTCCTGGGCCTGGCCAGGCTCCGCGGCATGGAATGCCGCGCCCCTTACGCGGAGGCCTTCTACTGCGCGAAGTCGGTGTTCACCGCTTGATGATGTATCACTGCCAGGCCGCTCATGCTCATCTAGCTTGCAGGGCCTTCGATTAGCGGTGTATCGCAGGTCACCCAGCCCTGCCGGCCGAAATTTAGATCAGGGGGCTAGCAGTGGGTTGGGGCGTCACGGCGTGCTAGCCGATGGTCGCCGCGGGCTCGGGCGGCGGTTTGGGTGGGGGCTGGCTGATCAGGCGGTGTCCAGCCTGACTAACTTCGCGGTCAGCCTGTACGTGGCCAGGACGCTGGGAGCGGTCCAGTTCGGCGCGTTCA
>DATNEK010000318.1:0-10030 GCA_035553055.1 Streptosporangiaceae bacterium
CGAAGCCGCCCTCGAACCAGCCCCAGGTGGTGTTCGACGTGGTCAGCTCTTCGCCGATGTTGTTGCCGCCTATGGTCAGGGTGCTTGTGGCCGGGCGGCCATCGCCGCCGTCGGCAGACGGCACGTACGTGCAGATGTCGAACGTCGGGTCGGCGTCGCTGAAGGCCGTGCCCGATCCCGGGGCGGGCTGGTTGGCCACTGATGTCGGCCCGGTGGCACTCGTGGTGATGTTGGACGACGCCGGGTCCGCGGCGTTGAGCCCAGGCGGGTTGGCGCACGGCGAGTCGTTGATCGTCGCCGAGGCCGGACCGCAGATCGTGCCGTAGGTCTGGCCAGCTACCACGTTGAAGGCGCCAGGCGTCGACGGTCCGAAGTTGGTGCCGTAGCTGTTGTCGCTCATCGCGAAGCGCTGCGCGTAGTTCCACAGCGCGGTGACCGTGTTGCCGTCGTCCTAGGAAAGGACGGCGGGATTCGAGCCCTCGCCAGAAGGCACTACCTCGGGCGTGCCGTTGTCGCTGAAACCGGTCAGGCACTGGGTCACGGACAGGCTGTGGCCGACGCTCGCCGGGTAGGCGTCCTCGGCGCCGTGGTCAGCCGCGCTCTGCTCATCGGTGTAGCCGTGGTCCTGGTCGCAGGTCATCGGGTCGCCGGGACCGAGCCTTGCCGGGTTGCCGCCGTTCGGGTTGTGAGTAAGCAGCGGACCGACTGGCTGGCCGTTTACTACGTTGTCATAAAGGCCGTTCACAGTTGGCGTGTTAGCGGCCGCATGGAAAGGCGTCTCGCCAGGCAGGTTCGCGGCGAACGGGTAGGTCCCGAAGTAGTGGTCGAACGACACGTTCTCGTCGAAGATCACGACGAGATGCTTGATCGGCGTCGCCGTATCGAAATGGTGATGCTGGTGCCTGGCAGCAGCGCCGTGACCGGCATTGGCGGCCAGCGCCGTGCCGGCCCCCACCGCGCCGAAGGCGACCAGCGCCAAGGCCGTGGCCGTGGCCGTGGAATCTTCGCAACTGCATCCGTGACTCCCTCTTGTAAGCCGCCCAGGCGACGGCCATAGAAACCTAAGGGCCGGATCGGGCCAGTTTCGTAACGACTGGTGAACCATTCGCTAAAGGCGCGCTGAACTGTTACCGCCACGGCGAGCCTCCAGACATCCCGCAGACGTCTGGCACGATAAGGATGTGAGCGACGAGCAGGAGCGCGGATGTCGCGGCTGAGCGAGGCCGCCGACGAGCTGTACTCAGCCGATCCTGGCGAGTTCACCGCGCGGCGCAAGGAACTCGCCGCCCGCGCCCGCGCCGCCGGGGACAGGGCAGCAGCCAAAGACATTGCGGCCCTGGCCAAGCCGACCAGGTCGGCGTGGCTGGTCAACCAGCTCGTCCGAACCGATCCGAGCGTCCCCGCCAGGCTCGCTGAGCTCGGCGATCAGCTCCGGGCGGGCGAGGCCGCGCTCGACGGGCCCAGCATCAGGAAGCTCTCGGTAGCCAGGCGAGAGCTTGTCGACGCGCTGACACGCCAGGCCGTCGCCGCGTCAGGCGTCTCGGCGACATTGCGCGATGAGGTCATCGAGACGCTCAACGCGGCGCTTGCAGATCCGGAGGTCGCCGCGCGAGTCGCGGCTGGCACGCTGGTACGAGCCGCTCACTGGGCCGGGTTCGGGCCGGGTATCGGCACAGCGACTGGCGCAGAGCCCGGCACCGCGCCGGCCCGACCTGCCGATACCGCCGCGCCGGCCAGCCCAGCCAAGGCCGCCGCGATTCCGTCAGTCTCGCGCAGGCAGCAGGCGCAGCAGGCTGCCGCCGACGCCGCGCTCGCGGTTCAGGGCGCGGCCGCGACCGAACGCGCCAGGCAGCAGGCCGTCAGGGAGATCGAGATCCAGATCGCCGATCACCGCGAGCAGCTTGCACGCAACGAACAGGGTGTACTTCAAGCGCAGCGGGAACTCGCGCTTGCCCAGCGAAACCTCGCCGATATCCAGCTTCGTCTGGCCGAGACTGAGCAGAGCCTGGCAACGGCACGCCAAGACCTGAAGGCAGCCGGCGCCCAGGCCCGCCAGGCAGTCGCCGCCCAGCGCAAGGCGCAGCAGGCACTCGACCGGCTGCGCGGGTGACCGAGCCAGCGACCATCGCGTCAGGCCGATGGCGGCCGCCCGGAGCGGCTCAGGCGGGAGGCCCGTGTAGCCGGCCACATAGCAGAGCCGGCCGCCGTGGGCGGTGCCGAAGAACGCGCAGAACCTGGAGCAGGTGTCGATCACGCCGCCCCATCGGTGGCTGAACTCGATGCCATCAAGCTGGGGAACGTCTCGTTGAAGTGCTCAGCCAGCATGTCGAACGTGCGCGGTCGCTGGTCGAGCCCGGCTGCGATCTTGCTGCCGTGGTGATAGACGGCGTCGAAGCCGCCATACAAGATCCTGTTATCCCTGGTCAGCCGGTAATAGTGAAATTGATTGCCGCTGTCACCAACACCTCGGCCCTGACTTGCCCGGCGTCAAGCAGCGTGACGTCAGCGCCGAGCCTCCTGGCCTGCTCGGCGCTCTCCGCCAGGCCATCAAGCTGCCACCCCGCGGTCGCGACGGAAAGGTCCCCGGTGCGGGCGAAGTCGCAGTCAATGCCATAACGGCATGGTTTGCTCGATCTGATCGAGGTTCTGCCGCCCGAGCCGCTCAAGTCGCGATTTCCTTACCGAACCGGTCAAGCCCGTTCGACCGGCGCTGTCCACAGGCCGCTGAATCCTCCGCCGATCACCGCGAGCTCGGCCGAATCAGTCCCGGTCAGCGGCGGCAGCGGGGCGGGCGCGCCCGCCTGATCAAGCCAGTAAGGAACTTCGCTCGGGCCAGGCTCCATGACTTGCGACTTTGACAGGTATTTGGGCTTCATACAATCGATTCAGCACGTAACGCTACTCTAGACAACGAAATCGGTTGACACGGGTACACCCCGCCAGCGAGCATGGAGAGAGAAGGAGGAATCAATGGCCGCAGCGTTCGATGAGGTGTCCAGGCACATCATCGATCAGTTGCAGCAAGACGGACGCCGATCATACGCGGCGATCGGCAAGGCCGTCGGGCTGAGCGAGGCGGCCGTCAGGCAACGGGTCCAGCGACTGCTCGATCTCGGCATCATGCAGATCGTCGCCGTCACCGACCCGATGTCGCTCGGATTCAAGCGGCAGGCCATGATCGGCATCCGGTGCGCTGGTGATCTGCAACGCGTGGCCGACCTCCTCGCGGGTATGGAAGCCATCGACTATGTCGTCATAACGGCAGGTTCCTTCGATCTGCTCGCCGAGGTCGTCTGCGAAGACGACGACCACTTGCTCGAGATACTCGGCCACATCCGCTTGCTGCCGGGCGTGACGACCACGGAGACACTCGTATATCTGAAGCTGCGGAAGCAGACCTATCACTGGGGGACCAGATGAACAGCACACCGGCATTCGACAACGCGGCGCTGCAGGAAGCGGCCAAGCGCCATATGTGGCTGCACTTCACCAGGCATTCGTCGTACGCGAACGCCGACGTGCCGATCATCGTGCGCGGCGAAGGACCGTACGTGTACGACAGCGTCGGCAAGCGCTATCTCGACGGCCTGGCTGGCCTGTTCGTCAGCCAGATCGGGCACGGCAGAGTCGAGGTCGCCGAGGCGGCCGCCCGGCAGGCGGCCGAGCTTGCCTACTTTCCGCTTTGGTCGTATGCCCACCCCCGAGCGATCGAGCTGGCCGAGCGCCTCGCGAACTACGCGCCAGGCGACCTGAACAGGGTCTTCTTCACCACCAGCGGGTCAGAGGCTGTCGAGTCGGCGTGGAAGCTCGCCAAGCAGTACTTCAAGCTGACCGGGCAGCCGGACAGGTACAAGGTGCTAAGCCGGACGATCGCCTATCACGGCACCAGCCACGGGGCGCTGGCAGTCACCGGGCTGCCGGACATCAAGATCCCGTTCGAGCCGCTGCCCGCTGGCGGCATACGGGTACCGAACACGAATTTCTACCGCGCTCCGGAGTTTGTGGCCGATGACCTGGTGGCGTTCGGCCGCTGGGCGGCCGACGAGATCGAGCGCGCGATCCTTCGCGAGGGTCCGGCCTCAGTCGCGGCCGTCTACCTCGAGCCGGTGCAGAACTCGGGTGGCTGCTTCCCGCCGCCGCCCGGCTACTTCCAGCGCGTGCGCGAGATCTGCGACAAATACGGTGTGCTGCTCGTCTCCGACGAAGTCATCTGCGCGTTCGGGCGGCTCGGCTACATGTTCGGCAGCGAGCGGTACGGCTACCAGCCGGACATCATCACCTTCGCCAAGGGCGTTACCTCTGGCTATGCTCCGCTCGCCGGCATGATGGTGCGCGAGCATCTCATGGAGCCATTCCTGCGCGGCGAGACCTCGTTCCTGCACGGCGTGACGTTCGCCGGCCATCCGGTCTCGTGCGCCGTCGCGCTGGCCAATCTCGACGTCTTCGAGAAGGAAGACCTGCTCGGTAACGTCAGATCCCACGAAGGCGCGTTCCGCGCGACCCTGGAGAAGCTCAGCGACCTGCCGATCGTCGGCGACATCAGGGGCGACGGCTACTTCTACGGCATCGAACTGGTCAAGGACAAGGCGACCCGCGAGACCTTCGACGACGCCGAGTCTGAGCGCCTGCTGCGTGGTTTCCTTTCGACCGCGCTGTTCCAGGCCGGCCTGATCTGCCGCGCCGACGACCGGGGTGACCCGGTCATCCAGCTATCACCGCCGCTGACCTGCACCCAGGAGCACTTCGACGAAATGGAGCAGATCCTGCGCAGCGTGCTTACGCAGGCCTGGTCTCGCATTTAGCCCCAGCGACGTGGACAATGTCCGCTGAGGGCGCAACCCACTGGTATGCGCCGAACGCGGGGAGGGTCCATGCTCAGAGTAAAGTCGACGGCTGTTGCCGTGATGCTCGGTATTGGCGGCCTCGGCGCCGCGGCGTTCGGGGCGGCAGCGCCTGCGTCGGCTGGTGCCCAGGCGTCGGCCGCCTGGCATATTGCCAAGACGGTGCAGGGACCCAACTTTCCCCTTTTTACCGCGGCTACCGCGGCTAGCGGCACGAACGCGTGGGCGTTTGAGGCACCTGGCGGCAATGCGAAGCCGCGCGCCTTCCAGCTCAGCGGAAGAACCTGGAAGCTGCGGTCATTCCCCGGCAAGCGGGACGAGCAGATCCTGGCCGCTTCGGCCTCGTCAAGCAACAACGTCTGGGCCTTCACCACGCTCAACGGGGCATCCAGCAGAGCGCTCCATTTCAACGGCCATAGCTGGCAGCAGGTCAAGGTCTTCGGCGAGATGATCAACTCAGGCCTGGTACTCAGCCCGACCAACGTCTGGGTCTTCGGTCAGACGTTCGCGCCGTCGCTCGGTGCGGTGCACTACAACGGGCACACCTGGACCAAGTCAGCGCGCGGACTGGCTGGTGCGAGCGCGCTTTCCGCGCGCAGCATCTGGGCTTACGGCACGACGAACGTGGCGCACTGGAACGGCAGCAAGTGGCGCAGCACCTCGGTCGCGCGCCTGCTGCCGAAGCCCAACGAGCTGTGCTCGCCACTGCTCGCTGGCATCGTCGCGATGTCGCGAAGTAACGTCTTCGCGATAGCCTCAGCCGGCTGTCCTGATGGCGGCGGCCGGATCACGTTGCTGCATTACGACGGCAGCAAATGGAGCCGAATCGCTGTGGGCAAGCACGTAGTTGGCGGACCTGCCGGCCTGATCAGCGACGGGATGGGCGGCCTATGGATCCCGCTGGGGACAGGCGGACCGGTGAGCAGCGTCATGTGGCACTACTCCCGCGGCAGCCTCAGCCAGGTCCGACTGCCCATCAGTCCGCAACACCTGGTGCTCATCGCGGTGACGATCGGCTCGCACACGACGGCGGCGCTCGCCGTTGGCCTCAGCCGGCCGTCCCCCACGCCAAGTTTCACCACTGCGGTAATCCTTCGGTATGGCTCCTAACCGCCGCGGCGTCCCCGCGGTAGCGAAGAGTTGCCATCTCGTTACACGGGATTTAAGCTCTAAGCCGCATCTGGCGCGTCTGTTACTAGTGACGGACCTCAGTAGTGAGGGCCAGGCAGGACCCGTCACCCCGAGGTCGCTCATCACGGGAGGCGCAATGTCAGCCAAGGGCATCGCGGACAAGAGCAACTCAGACAGCGTCAGCGCCCGCTGGGCCGCGCTTGACAGTCGGCTTGAGCGGCTGGCCAACGCCTCGGAGCGCATGCTCACCGATCGCGACAGCAAAGACCGTGACTGCGAGCTAAAGGCGGCGAGCTAGCCGACCGCCGCTGCCGGTCGTTCGCTGGTCGTTAGCGTGGGTTTAGATACTCGCTGAGTTCGTCCTCGCGGCTTGGATCGAGCTGGACTGCTTGCCGGAAATCCGCTTGCGCCTCAGCCTGTCGTCCGAGTTCGAGGTGTGCGTAGCCGCGCCCGACCAGTGGGTCGGCGTAATCGCTGGCTAGCTCGATCGCCCGGTTATAGTCCGTGATGGCCTCTTGTGGGCGATCGAGTTCCAAGAGCGTGTCCCCGCGGCCGGTCAGCCAGAAAATCTCATCTGGTTCGGCCGCGATCGCGCGATCAAATGCTTCGATCGCCTCGCGGTATCGCTCCAGCATCCGGAGGATCGCGCCGTGCCAGCCGTACAACGTCGCGTTGTGCGGGGCGAGTTCGATAGCCCGCTCGTTATCGCTGAGCGCTCGCAGGTAGTCGCCTAGTTGCAAGTGGGCCTGGCTGCGCGAGCTGAACAGCTGGGAATTATCAGGATCACGCTCAAGAGCGGCGGTGAAGTCAGCGATAGCATCGCCATAACGCTGCAAGTCCATATAGGTCAGGCCGCGGTTGGCGAACGCCTGAACCGCCCACTCTTGCGGTCCCATCTCGATCGCCCTGGCGAAGTCGGCGAAGGCCTCGTCATGCCTTCCGAGATCCCGGTACGCGCAGCCGCGTCCCACGAGAATGCTGGCCGTTCGCTGGTCCAAGCTGAACGCACGATCGTAGTCGGCCAGCGCATCCTCGTGTTGCTGCAGTATCTGGTAAGAATCACCTCGTCCTTCATAGGCAAGCGCATCGGACGGATCAAGTTCGAGTGCGCGGTTGAAGTCCTTAAGCGCTTCTTGCACGCGGCCCGCGCCGTTGTGCGCGCGGCCGCTGCGGACGAGGACCGAGACTACGTCGCCGTTAGGCAGGCCCGAAGTCGCCACGCTAGCGAGTGGAGACATGTGCATGCCGAGCTCGTACCAGTCATCGATGATTGGCTTGGTCAGCGATGATTCGGTCAGCGCCGGCAGGTGCGCGGTGGTTTCTGCCAGCAACCCGGCGACCTCGTCAGGATTTGGGTGCCACTGCTCGAAGAGCGCGGCCAGCACAACAACCGTGATCTCCGAGTACGTGAGCGCCGCCGGGTCCAGGTCATCGAATAGATATGTTTCGCCGCGCGCATAACGGATAAGCGCCTCCGCTTCCATCGCAGGAAAGCTAACTACGCCGGCCGGCCGGCTCGCTTTGATGCTGGTAGTGAAGTCAGTGATGTCACGGATTCCTCTATCGGGGCTAAACCAGCGCCGCACCGAGACAACGAACAGCGTCGAGCAGAACGCGGGGTTGCGGTAGAAGCACCAGCGAACTGCGGCGGGAATGTCTTGTCCGCTCAGCAGCGCGGTCCTGAGCTTCTCGACCGCCTCGTCAGCCGCCGCGCTCACGCCACCGCTGGCCGAGGGTTCCAGCCTCTCCTTGCCGCCCCGGTCTCGGCTTCACGGACGAGCTGTTCCACCGTGGACAGATCCCATTTCATGATTCGGGAGATATGCGACGCCGTCACGACCTGTGCTTTGGTCACCGCCGGCCGCTCTATTCCCGACAAATCGACTTCGGTCTCGCCCAGCGCCGCTCGGATCACGCCCTCAATCTGTATCACGCCCAACGGGTATCTCCCAACCCAGAGCCCTCGCATCCAGCGTGCGAACTCCGTTACGGTGCCGACGTCGTATCCGAACCCGAAGTACCTCCCGGCGGCCAGCGAGCACAATTCGGCGACAACGGCATTCTCATCTGCTGGCAGGCCAGCATCATCCGTTGGCACATAGCGGGCCATCTGGTCCCGCAGCCCGATATCGTCGCGCAGGATAGCTGCCAGCCACCGGCCCACTGCCGTCGATGGACCGGATCGCTGATCTTTTCGAGAAGGCAAGCCGTCGCCCTCCGTCGGCACCGCTGGGCCTGCACACTAGCAATCCAGGTTATTCCCGCCTGATTTGAACTTCTTCGCAACGAGCCACAAGACTACACCGACCATAAAGAAGCCTTGGAGCACTGCGTCCAGCCCCACTCCCGGCTGAATGGCCGGCGACGCAATTGGGTTCGTGGGGTGGACGACGATCGGTGTCAGCGGCCCGGCCGCTGGCGGCCCCTGCGGTCCTGACTGCGGCGGGTTGGGCGGCGTTGGCGGAGCGGGCGGGCCAGACCCGTGCGGGCCAGCCGCCTGACCAACGTCGCCCAGAAACTCGTTGACATCGGAGAATGAGGTAGCGTCGCCCATCGCGTTGTCGTCGCAGCCCTCCGCCACCCTACCTTTTCCGCCGCCGCCGCCGCCGTTGCCGCTGGACGCAGACGGAGGGAGCAGACGGTCCCGTTGCGCGGCGTCAGCGTTGAGCTGAGCCTTGGCGTTCGCGAAGACTGCCTTGTCGCGCACGGCGGTGGACGGGGGAACCCGCGGCGGCACCAGCTTGCGCCCAGGGCCAGAGCTAGGGCCGGTTATCGGCATACCCGCCGAGGGTGCCGAGGGCACGGAAGGAGCGCCCACCTCGGGCAGGTTCTCCAGCGTGATGTCGATGTTGGTGGTCGTCGTGCCCGTTCCTGTCAGGCTGCTTGTGCTGCCGGCGGGTGTGCTGTCGGTTGCTTGAGCCTGCTCGACGATGTGGTCGCCGTGCTCGAAAAGCTGCCTGATATCGACGTCGTTGCGTACTAGGTCGGTGACGTACTTGTCAGTCCGCATCCACTGAGGTGCCGTGGGGGCAGCAACCCCGAGGGCGTAGATGTCCTGCGGTGGCGGCGGAGGGGGCGGCGGAGCGAAGAAGCACCCAAGCGCGCACGGGCCCCCGTAGGAGCTATAGTCCGCTCCGGGGATGTCACCGACGCTGACCCCGGACAGGCCACTCAGATTCTCAAGGCCTGAGTAGTTGATGTCAGGGACACCGGACAAGCCTGAGTAGTTGATGTCGGGGAGAGAGGACAGCGCGGAGTAGTTGACGTCGGCGAGACCTGACCACCACCCGGTACTTGGCACGTCGTAGCCGCTGACGGCGTTGTAAGTGCCCCAGGCAAGCGCGGCGATAGCGGCGACGCCGGCTTCGACGATTCCTGCTGCGGCGTCAGCCCCGATAAGCACGGGGGTCGGCACATAATGGCCGCTCGGGTCTGCCCAGGTCAGCGGGTTGTCGGAGGCATAGCCGTAGGGGCTTGGGTTGATGCCGTAGGCAACCGGGCTGGCATCGATCGTGTCGTTCGTAGTGAAGCTGCCTGTCGACGGGCTGTACCAGCGAGCGCCCATGAGCACGTCCCCGGTGCCCGGGTCGGTGTACTGACTCTGGAAGCCGAGCGCCGGCATCGTGCCGGCCGTCGCTGCGACCGTGCCGTACGGGCTGAATGCGTGTGACGCGGTGAGCGCGGAGGTACCGGACGCGGGAGCGAAGCCGGCCACGAGGTCGCCGTGCGAGTCGGTCATGGCCGACTCGGCAGCGCTGGTGCCGATCTTGAGCCCGATCAGGTTGCCTGATGGATCGTAGCTGTACCCGGTGGTGCCATCAGACGCCACGGTGTCGGACAAGCCGCTGTAAGCCAGCGACGCCGTGCTTGATCCGGTGGCCGTCGTTCCCAGCCGGCCGAATCCGTCGTAGCCATAGCTTGTGGTCGTGCCGGCGACGGTGGCGGTCGCGATCTGGCTGAACGCGTTGCTTGTGAAGCTTTGCGCTGAACTGGCTGGCGGCGTGATCGTGGTCAGCGCGCCGCTCGCCGTGTAGGCGTAGCTAGTGGTGCCGGCCGCG
>DATNEK010000319.1:0-2233 GCA_035553055.1 Streptosporangiaceae bacterium
CGGATGCCTGTCGACTACGTTCGTACTGCTGCAGCATCACGGCGTGGTACGCGCGGTGGCCGAGAACGCCGACGCCCGCTTGCGTGAACGCTGGCTGAGGCCGCTGTGCACAGGCGAGCGCCGAGCCGGACTCGCGCTCGCTGGCGCCATGCCAGGACCGCCGCTGTTGCGCGCGGAACCAACCAGCGGAGGCTACGTCTTTACCGGGACTTCTCCGTGGGTGACCGGCTGGGGTTATATAGACACGCTGCACGCGGCGGCCAGGGACAGCCGCGACAACGTCGTCTGGGGGTTGATCGACGTCAGCCCGCACGCGGCTTTGTCAGTCCAGCCACTCGACATGATCGCGGTCATGGCGAGTCAGACAGTGCAGGTTAATTTCCAAAAATGCTTTGTTTCTGCCGATCGGATCACGAGTTCGATGTCGCTGCCCGACTGGCAAATCAGGGACGCCACTCGCCTGCGCTCCAACGGCTCGCTCGCGCTCGGAGTCGCTGGCCGGTGCTGTTCGCTGATCGGGCCGAGTCCGCTAGACGGCGAGCTGATCAGCGCCCGTGAGGCTCTTAACACGGCGACGGTGCAGGCCATGCCGGCGGCCAGGGCCCGCGCCGCCGAACTGGCCATGCGGTCGGCGGCGGCGCTGGTGGTCGCCAGCGGCAGCCGATCGATCCTTGCTAGCTCGCAGGCCCAGCGACTTGCCCGCGAGGCGGTGTTCTTGCTTGTGTTCGCCACCCGGCCAGCGATCAAGGAGCATCTCAGCCGTTTGCTGTATCTCAGATAGCAGCGTTGCGGTCCATCCGGCGGCTCTGCAGGGACAGCCTGGCTTGCGACAGTTGCTCCATCGCGGTGCTGTCGAGCCCGTTCACGTGCTTAACCAGCAGCCGGTCGGTCTCGTCTACCAGCGACTCTTCGCTGCCCGTTGACCTGGCGATCGCGTCAAGCCTGCCGATCTCGTGACCGAACCCGGCGGGAACCGGCACTAGCAGGCGACTGACCTCTGACGGCACGAGTTCAAGCACCCCTCCGCCGAAGCTGCGGCCCTCGATCTCAGCGGTCAGCAGCGTCAGCGAGTTATGGAAAGACGCGACCAGGTCGGCGGCGTTGAGCGAGCCCGTTGGCGCCATGCGACCTCGGTAAATGGTGTCCGTCGTGTAGGCGCTGACATCGTTCAAGACGACTCTCGGGTACCGGTGCGAGCGCTTGGACAGCATCATCGCGCCTGCGGGCATGACCGGCACTCGGTACCAGGGGCTTCGGATTCTGCACTTGTATCGCTCGGGCAAGCCGAGCACTTCGCCACTGTCAAGGTAACTGCGCGGACTGTGGGCATCTGGAGGCGGGCGTTCCGCCGAGAAGTCGAGCAGATGAGCCCGAGCACCCGCCATTTTCAGGCCTTCATAGTCGGCGTCGGTAAAGCGCAGCCCGGGAGCGTGACGTACTCGTGGCAGGAGGGGCAGCGCCCACTGGCGCAATCCGTACGCGCCTAGTGTCTGCTCGGTAACAGTGAAGAACTCATTGGCTCCTGTGACGGTTGCGACCTCAAACTTGGCGAAGCTGCCAAGCGGGGCCACGTCGGCCAGGGATCTGACTTCGGCCAGCAGCGCGAGTTGCTCCGGCTTGAGCAGGTACCCGGTCCAGGTGGTGGCCGAACGGCTCAGATCGTGACTCCAGCGGCGGGTGGCGCCGGTCGCGGCGTGCTCTTCGAGCACCAGCCTGGTCGCGCTGCCGGTATTGGCCGCGCGGCTGATGAGACCGCTCACGACAACGACCTCTTGCATGACGCCAGGAAATGAGCCGACAGGGAACAGATCGACCCTCAGTTCACGCGCGAGCCCGGTGAGCCATCGCCGTGCGACGCCGGCCGATATTCCAGTGAAGAACTCGGCCGGCACCACGAACGCGAAAACGCCACCGTCCTTGAGCGCCGACAATGCCGCCAGGAATACCGGCAGCCAGAGGTTCGACACGCCCGCGAAGGAAAGTCCGAGGTGACGCGCCAGCACGCTCGATGCCGCGACGTCATCCGGCGTCACGAACTGAAACCTGACAAAGGGCGGGTTGCCCAACGCGACGTCATGTCTGCTTTCTCGCCACATCTCGTGGCGCAGGGCACTCCCGGCGATGACATCGAGATCGAAGCCGGAAGCCGGGGCGCGGTGCCGGCACTTCTCCGCTTCCGCGTCAATAAGCTCGATCGCCGTGACAGCGGAAACCTGGTCACGCAGGCGATGCC
>DATNEK010000320.1:0-42332 GCA_035553055.1 Streptosporangiaceae bacterium
GAGTCGGCGCAGCGGGGGGTTCCGGGGGGTCGCCCCCCCGGGCCAGCGCAGCGGGGGGTTCCGGGGGGTCGCCCCCCCGGGCCAGCGCAGCGGGGGGTTCCGGGGGGTCGCCCCCCCGGGCCAGCGCGGCGGCCGCCGTTCTATGTGATGAAGTCCAACGGCGGCGTGCTTTCTGCCGATGAAGTGATGCGCCAGCCGATCACGACGGTGCTCAGCGGGCCGGCGGCCGGCGCGCTCGGCGCCGCGCTTATCGCCGCCGAGGCTGGCGTTACCAGAGTGCTGACCTGCGACGGCGGCGGAACCTCGACCGATGTGGCCGTCGTCGCCGATGGCGAGCCGGCGCTGACGACCGAAGGCAGGGTCGGCGATTATCCGGCCATGATCCCGATGGTCGACGTCGTCACCGTCGGGGCGGGCGGCGGCTCGGTGGCCTGGATATCGCCGGAAGGCGCGCTCAAGGTCGGTCCGCGATCGGCGGGCGCCGACCCAGGGCCGCTGTGCTACGGGCGCGGCGGTGCCGACGTCACGGTGACCGACGCGCACCTTGTGCTCGGGCGGATCCCGCCGCACCTGCTCGGCGGCGAGATATCGCTTGAACCGGCCGCGGCCCACGCCGGGCTGGCCGGGCTGGCCCGGCGGCTCGGGCTCAGCGAGCAAGACTGTGCCACCGGCATTCTCGACGTCTCGGCCTGGAACCAGGCCAACGCCGTGCGCCAGATCACGGTCAAGCGCGGCCTCGACGTCAGGGACTTCACGCTAGTAACCTTCGGCGGGTCCGGGTCGCTGCTGCTTTGCCCGCTGATCGACATACTCGGCGTGCGCGAGGTGCTCGTGCCGCTCAATCCAGGCAACGTATCCGCGTTTGGGCTGCTGACCTCTGACGTCAGGATCGACTACGTGCGGACCGCCGTACGCAGGCACGACTCGCTGGACTGCGCCGCCGTCGATGCGATCTTCGCCGAGCTTGCGGCGCAGGCCGCTGATGGGCTGTCAAGCCAAGGGTTCAAGCCGGATAGCTGGCGGCTGGTCAGGACCGCCGACCTGCGGTACTTCGGGCAGGCGTTCGAAGTTCGGGTGCCGGTGCCCGACGCCATGCCAGGCGGGCCGTTCGACGACTCGGCCGCGGCAGCCGTGGCCGAGTCGTTCCACGACGCGCACCGGGTGCTGTACGGGTACGACTTCGCCCGCGACGCCCGCCAGCATGTGGAATGGGTCAACCTGCGGGTCACCGGAGTCGGCCCGATCAAGCGTCCGGCCTTGCCTGAGCTGCCACCCGGCGACGGGCAGGTGACGAGGGCGCGAACCGGCAGCCGACCGGTCTGCTTCGGCCGCTCGGACGGCTTCGTCGTCGCCGACGTCTTCTGGCGGCCCGACCTGGCGGCCGGGGACGTGCTGACCGGCCCGGCCGTTGTCGAGGAGTACGGGGCAACGGTGCCATTGCACCCAGGTTTCACCGCCATGGTCGACCGGCACGGCAACCTGCGGGTGCACCGCGCACGGAAGCAGTCATGAGCGTCGTCGGGGTGGCGGATGATTGCCGCGTCACGGAAGGCTGACCGCGTGATGGCGCCCAAAACTATCCGTAACGCGACAATCATCCGTGATTCATCCGGAAACCCTCCGTGACTGGCCCGGGAAATCTCCGGAACACGCCAGTCATCCGCCGTGCCCACGGCAATCCTCCGTGATCCGAGGCTGAGCGATTGGGTTCGCCCGGGCACTCGGTTTGTCAAGGCACAGCCGCGAGGTCGGTGGGCAGCAGGCTGTAGAGGTACATGTCGCGGCGCTCGGTGCCGATCTGGCGCCAGCTTCGCATCAGGCCTTCCCTGACGTACCCCACGCGTTCGGCCGCTCGCCACGAGCCTTCGTTCCAGGGCTCGACGTGCAATTCGATCCGGTGCACACCGTCAAGCGACAGGCCCCAGCGTGAGATCGCGTCAAGCGCCGCGACCGCGTAACCCCGCCGCCGGTGGGCTGACCCAATCCAGTAGCCGGTGCTGGCCCGCCCGCTGGCCAGGTCGCGCAGCCACAGCCCGATAGCGCCGACGGGCTCGCCGGTCGCCTGGTCGGTGATGGCGAAGGAGTAGCCGGCACCTGATGCGAGCCGATCGTGCTGCCTGTCGATGAAAGCGAGCGCGTCGGGCAGCGTGCCGCTGGTCGGCACCGTGGTGATCAGCGGGATCAGCGGGTCGCTGGCCACCGACCGCACCAGCTCGGCGTCCTGAGCGACGAACGCACGCAGCACGACGGGCGACTTGGTCAGTATCGGCATTTCAGGCAGCCCCATACGAACATCCTGCCTGGGCTCGCTGTTAGGTTGCACTCAGTTTGATCACCGGATGAGGCAGGTGGGCGGGGTGAGCGGGCGGACGCTGACGGGCGGCGGCGAGCCGGTGGATCCTGTGCTGCTCGAGATCATCGCGGGCAGCCTGGCCTCGATCGAGAAGGAAGTCGAGACCGCGATCGGGCGCACGGCCAGGTCGCCGATGGTCAGGGACGCACACGACTTCAGGGCCGGGATTCACGACCGTCTGCTGCGGAAGCTGACAGGGCGTTCGTACAGCTCACTAGTGCATCCGATCGTGCGCGACTTCCCCATCGAGACGATGGCCCCCGGTGATGTGTACTTCCACAACGACGTGTACTCGTCAGAAGGCGGCATCGGGCACTTGCCTGATCTGTGCGTGACGGTCCCGGTCTTTCATGCCGGTGGGGTGGTCGCGTTCGTGCAGGCCTTCGGTCACCACGACGACATCGGCGGTGCGGTGCCCGGGTCCATGCCAAGCCGCGCGACCAGCGTCTTCGAAGAAGGGCTCATGGTGCCGCCGATCAAGCTGCGCGACGCCAGCGGGCCGAACCGAGCAGTCCTTACGATCATGACGCGCAACTCGCGCATGCCCGAGTCGCTGGCCGCCGACCTGGACTCCGAGTGCGCCGCGTGCCTGATGGGCGCGGCCAGGCTCGGCGAGCTGTTCGACCGGTACGGGCAGCGCCAGGTGGAGGCCTGCTTCGACGCGATCGTGGCTGGCACGACGGCTACGTTCCGCCGCGAGATCCTCGCGAAGATCCCGGTCGGCACCTGGACCTGGGAGGACTATGCCGAGCACGACGGCGTCGACCCGCCCAGGCTGCACACCCAGCGGATCACGCTGACCAGGACCAGCGACGACGACCCCGCAGGCCCGAAGCTGATCTTGGACTTCAACGGCACAGCGCCGCAGGCCAAGGGCCCAATCAACCATTGCGGTAACTACGCCGAAGGCAACTTCCTGGCCAAGTGGCTGGCGCCCATCCTGCGGAACCTGGCCGACACGCCGCAGCGCATGGCCGAACTCGACGTCAACGAAGGCGTAGTCGACCTGCTCGAACTCCGTTTCCCGCCGCCGGGAACGCTGCTTACCCCGATCTTCCCGGCCCCGACCAACGCCAGGACTTTCGTGATCTTGCGGCTGCTCGGCGTGCTCGCCGGAGTGCTGGCCAAGGCCGTCGGCGGGCGGATGCCCGCCGACCAGGAGACGATCCGCTACACCGGCGTCTACGGGGTCGACCAGTCCGGGGAGCCCTACCTGATGCGCGAGGTGCTCGGCGGCGGCTCGGGCGGCCGGTACTACGCCGACGGCGAGGACACCATTCACGTGGTGCCCGATTCCCGCAACCTGCCCGCCGAGTTCTCCGAAGCCCGGTTTCCTTTCGTGGTCGAGCGCCTTGGCCTGGCGATCGACTCAGGCGGTCCCGGCCAGTTCCGCGGCGGGCTCGGGTACGAGAAGGTCATCCGGATGCTGACCGATGGCTATTTCATGTCGATCGCCGATCGCTCGATCCTGTCCTGCTGGGGTGTCAATGGCGGAAAGGCGGGCCGGCCGTTCGAGGTCACGATCGACCCGGACGGCCAGGATGAAAGACTTGCGGACGCGCTCGCCGACGCCGAGTTCGTCCCGGCTGGCACCTTGATCAGGATCCGCACCACGGGCGGCGGCGGCTGGGGCGACCCGCTCGACCGCGACGTCGAACTCGTCATCCGCGATGTGGCCTGGGGCAAGGTCTCAAGGGCGGGAGCAGCCGCCGATTACGGTGTGGTGATCACCGGGCCGGACGATGAGCCTGCGGCCGACATGGAGGAGACGGTTTCTTTGCGAAACAAAGTCAGGGCTGAGCGTCAGCCGCCCGAGCCGTTCTTCGATCGCGGTCCCGGGTATCGCAAGCTCGCCGGAGTCGCCAGCGCCGAGGTGGACTGGCTGTGAGCGAGTCTGCCGGCGCCGGGCCTTTGGCCGGTGTGCTCGTGGTTGACCTGTCACGGGCGCTGGCTGGGCCGCACGCCGGGATGATGCTCGGCGACCTCGGTGCGCGGGTGATC
This sequence comes from Streptosporangiaceae bacterium, assembly GCA_035553055.1. GTDB lineage: Bacteria > Actinomycetota > Actinomycetes > Streptosporangiales > Streptosporangiaceae > Chersky-822. Next base: position 4,355 of record DATNEK010000320.1, read on the forward strand.
AAGGTCGAGTCGCCTGACGGCGATGAGAGCAGGGGCTGGGGGCCGCCGTTCGTGATGGGCAGCGACGGCCGGGAGCATTCGACGTACTTCCTGTCCTGCAACAGGAACAAGGAGTCGATCATCTGCGACCTCAAGGCCGACGAGGGGCGTTCGGTGCTCGCCGCGCTGGTCGAGCGGGCCGACGTCCTGATCGAGAACTTCCGGCCAGGCGTGCTCGACCGGCTCGGTTTCTCGGTCGAACGGCTGCATGAGATCAATCCTGGGCTGGTGATCTTGTCGATCACCGGCTTCGGTCACGACGGGCCGGAAGGTGACCGGCCGGGATACGACCAGATCGCTCAGGGTGAGGGCGGGCTGATGTCGGTGACCGGCACCTCGGCCGACGAGCCGACCCGGTGCGGCCTGCCAGTTGGCGACATCCTGGCTGGCATCTACGGGGCGTACGGCGTCGCCGCGGCGCTGGTCGAGCGGGTCACGACCGGTCGGGGGCGAGTCGTGCGGACCAGCCTGCTCGCCGCCGTGGTCGGCGCCCACGCGTTCCACGGACCCAGGTACACCGTCGCCGGCGAAGTACCGCGCACCACCGGCAACTACCACCCGTCGATCTGCCCGTACGGCATGTACCGGGTCGCCGACGGGTTCGTCCAGATCGCCGTGGCCAACGACACGCTCTGGCAGCGGTTCGCTCCCGCGTTCGGGCTCGACCGTCCCGGGTGGGCGGTGAACAGGGCTCGGGTTCGCGACCACGTCGCGGTCAACGCGGCCGTGCACGCCGCATTCGGGCCTCAGACCGCGGCCGAAGTGCTCGCCAAGGTAGCCGAACTTGGGATACCGGCCGGCAAAGTTCGCGACTTTGACGAGGTCTATACCTGGGAGCAGACCAGATCGCAGGGCTTGCTGATCGATGTGGACCACACAGCGCTCGGGCAGATCACGCTGCCAGGGTCACCGCTGCGGTTTGACGACGGTGGCCGAACCGAGCACCTGCCGCCGCCCACGCTCGACCAGCACGGTCCGGCGATCCGTGAGTGGCTAAACGAAGCGAAGGAGTGAGCCCGAAGTGCCCGAGCCGATCGAGGTACGCAAGGTACCGCTGCACAACGTGTCAGACGCGAGCGAGCTGGCGCGGCTCATCGACGACGGGGTCATAGAGGCCGACCGGGTCGTCGCGGTTATCGGCAAGACCGAGGGCAACGGCGGTGTCAACGACTACACCAGGATCCTGGCCGACCGAGCGTTCCGCGAGGTGCTCGTTGCCCGGGGGACTCGAAGCGCCAACGAGGTCAAGCAGATCCCGATCGTGTGGTCCGGCGGCACCGACGGGGTCATCAGCCCGCACGCGACGATCTTCGCCACCGTACCGGCAGTGTCGGCACCAGCGACTGACGAGCCCAGGCTGACGGTCGGGTTCGCGATGAGCGAGCGGCTGCTTCCCGAGGACATCGGGCGTACCGCGATGATCTCGAAGGTGGCTGACGCCGTCCGGGCGGCCATGGGGCGGGCTGGCATCACCGACCCGGCTGACGTGCACTACGTGCAGACCAAGACGCCGTTGCTCACGATCGGCACGATCACGGATGCCAAGAGCAGGGGCAAGACGGTCTGGACCGAGAACACGCACGAGTCCATGGACCTGTCGAACGGCTGCACCGCGCTCGGCGTAGCGGTCGCCCTCGGCGAAATCGACATGCCGGCCGATGCCGACGTGCTGCACGATCGTTCGCTGTACTCGGCGGTCGCCTCCTGCTCGTCCGGGGTCGAGCTAGACCGGGCGCAGGTGGTGGTGGCAGGCAACGCGCGCGGCGTCGGCGGCCGGTACCGGATCGGGCACTCGGTGATGCGCGACGCGCTCGATGCCGATGGGATATGGGCCGCGATCAGGGACGCGGGTCTCTCGTTGCCCGAGCGACCGCGCACCTCCGATCTGGGCGGGCGGCTGGTGAATGTGTTCCTCAAGTGCGAGGCCAGCCAGGACGGGCAGGTGCGCGGGCGCCGCAACGCCATGCTCGACGACTCTGACGTGCATTGGCACCGGCAGATCAAGGCGTGCGTCGGCGGCGTCGCCGCGTCGGTGACCGGCGATCCGGCTGTGTTCGTTTCGGTGTCGGCAGCCCATCAGGGCCCAGACGGCGGCGGCCCAGTCGCCGCGATCGTCGACCTGGGCGACTAGGAGCCGGGCCGGGCGACACCGCACTCAGCCCCAGGTGACGAAACTTCGGTCAAAAACGCAAAGCTGCCGTCGGGTCCGCGCGTAAGGGGAACGATCGCGACGACCGCATCGACATTGAGCGGGCCGTAGATGTGCGGAAACAGCTCGCCCGAGTCTGGGACGCTTTCGTAGCGGACTTCGGGTCGAAGCTTGGCCGCGTCGATCTCCAAAACGACTAGGCCGTCGTCTTGGCGGTAGATGACATTGGCCACTCCGGCTACCTGATGAGCGTCGCTGGCGTGAATGAACCCTTGCTCGGCCAGCGTCCTTCCGCGAGTAGAGACCCGGTACTCACCAGTCTGCGCCGCTAGCGACCAGTCGGCTTCGAATGCGATGTGGTAGATAATCACGTGGCTATGCCTCGGTGGTGAGTCCTTCGGGTCGGTCGTCGGTTGGGTCAGCGAGATCGGATGAGGCTGACGGCTGCTCGCCGGAGTCGCTGAGGGGTCCGATCGAGGCTATGCCGGCGATCATGAACAACAGCCCGCCCACCGCGAAGACGGTGTCGTAGGGGCCGAACTTCATGCCAGCGACACTCGCGTGAAACCCGCGCAGCGCTGTGCTCGCCAAGACACCGGCCAGCACCATCGACACGATCGAAGCGAGCTGTTGCACAGGGCTGAAAACAGCGCTGACCCGGCCGATCAGATGGGAAGGCGTGACGCTCAGTATGATCGGCGAGAACACCGTGTTTAGCGTTCCAGATGCCAGTCCGACCAGCGCAGCGGTGATGACGGCGACGACGAGGCCGGTGGCGCGAGACAGGCCGATCAGCGCGATGCCACAGCAGATCAGCGAGATCCAGAACAGCCTTGCTGGCCGCAGCCGGTTGGCGATCGCGCCGGCGAGCAGCGCGCCAGTGACCGCGCCGGCCCCGACGCTGCCGGCCAGCGTGCCAAGCCAGCTCGCTGAGACGTGCAAGTTGCGGGGCACGAAAAAGACCGCCAGCGAATTCACCGCGCCGATGCCGAGCGTCGCGATCACGATGCCGACCCCGATCGTCACGAGGATCTTGCTGCCGACAAAGAATCTGATCCCATCGCGGAACTCGGCAGCGAAGCTCGCCCGCGATGGCGCGTCGGCTCCCGGTACCAGCGGCACGTCGATGGCGCGCACGCAGAAAAACGAGACCGCGAAACTCGCCGCGTTCACGATCAATGCCCATTGCACGCCAAAAGTGATCAACAGTGGTGCGGCAATCGGCGGACCGATGATCTGGGCCATGCTGAACGACGCCTGCAAGTGGGCGCTTGCGCGCGACTGCCGATCGGGTGGCACAATCGCGCCGATGACCGCGAGCCTGGACGGATCAAAGAACTCGGCGAAGCAACTGCACGCGGCAAGCACCGCGTAGAGTATCGCCAGCTGCGCGCCGACCGGAAGTTGGTCCCTGCGCATCGGCAGCACGAGCAGGCTCGCGATCAGGACGAACCTGGCCGCGTCCGCGATCAGCATCGTGCGGCGGCGATCCCACCGGTCAACGAACACTCCGGCCAGCGGTCCGACGACCAGGACAGGTGCTGCCGTCGCGATGAGTGCCCCGCTCGCCGCCGCAGGAGCCCAGGGCTGGCCTTTGGCGATGATCGTCGCGATCCACAGCAGAACGGTGATGTAGAAGACCATGTCGCCAGTGAAGGACACCGACTGGCCAATCCAGAGCAGCCGCCAGTTGCTGCTTCGCCACAGACCTGGTGTCCGCGACCCCGATGACTTGCGGCTTGCTCGCATCGCCTGCTGTCCCACCCGTCGGTTCTGCTTCCGCTTACTTGATACCTGACGAACTCGGTAGCTGAAGTCGGCTCCTGGTCACCTTGAACGAGCGGTTCAGGTTTCGTTAATGTTGCGCGCGGTAGCACATGTATGCGAGTCGTACCAGACCGCGGACGGGTGGCGTCAGCCATCCGCTGAATGCTGGGAGGTGACCGCTGTGCGGCTAGCAGCGAGCAACCAACGCCACAGGGTCTTAGTCGCAGTAGTGCCGGTCGCCGGGCTGGCGCTCGGGCTTGCGGCTTGTTCAAGCTCGAGTTCGGTCAAGCCGGTCTCGGCGAAGGCCAAGCAGACCATCGTGTTCGCCGAGTCTGGGCTGGGGACTGAGGGCCAGCAAACCCAGACGGCGATCAACGGCTTCGAGAAGGCCAATCCAAATATCACCGTCAAGGTTGACGTGCTGTCGCCAGATTCCACCACTTACCTATCGCAGCTTGAGCACTCCTTCATCGCCGGAGCGACGACCCCGGATGTTTTCGAAACCGACGTCACTTACCCCGCGAAGTTCGCGCAGGCCGGCTGGGTGCTCAAACTCACGCAGTTCAACCCGAACATGAGCCAGTTCTTCCCGCACGAGGTGGCAGCGGGTACTTATCTCGGCGCACCTTACGCCGTGCCGTGGTTCGACAACCCGGAAGGCCTTTACTACCGGACCGACCTGATCAAGACGGCTCCGTCGAGCCCGGCTCAGGTAGTCGCCGACGCGCAGGCAGCGCTGAAGAAGGATCACTCGCTCAAAGAGGGGCTCGCGTTCGAAGGAATGAAGTATGAGGGTGCGATCACCGCGTTCCTCACTGTCGACTCGGCCTTCGGCGGCAAGCTCGACCCTTCCAACGTCAACACCTCGGGTAATAAGGCGGCGCTGGCCTGGCTTCACGACACGATTTACAAGTACCACATCGCGCCAACGGCGGTGACCGGCTGGTCCGAGGGCAACGTCGAATCCGAGTTCGTCTCCGGCCACGCCGCGTTCTCGATCAACTATCCGTTTGTCGAGTCGCTTGCGACATCGCCGCCGGTGAAGGGGCATGTGGGGTACATACCGTTCCCCGCCGGGCCTGGAGGAACGCCAGGGTCCGCGCTCGGCGGCGAGATGCTGGCGATTAACTCGAAGACCGCGCACGCGGCGGCGGCGTGGAAGCTCATCGAATACCTGACCAGCCCGGCCGTCGAGACAGCCAGGGCCGAGGTGACCGGTGACCCGCCCTCGCTGCCGTCGGCTTATACGCCCGCGCTGCAGGCGAAGGCGCCGTATTTCCAGAACGTGAAGACGCTCAACAACTTCTCGGCACCGCGCCCGGTGAGCCCGAACTACCTGCAGGTCTCCAACGATCTTCAGGTGATGCTGTCCGAGATCTTCGCGAACACGAAGTCGCCAGCCGCCGCGCTGGCCGCGGCGGCTCCGACGATCAAGAACGATGCCAGTGCGACGCCTTGAGATAGGGCGGTGACGGGCTAGTGGCCGCGCAAGCCGCTGACCGTTACGTCGGCCGGCCGCGGGACGGGCGTCCCGCGGCCGACCGCGCCGCCGCCGACCGTCGCCTCGGCTACGCGCTCGTCGCTCCGGTGATCATCTTGCTGCTGGCGGTGACCGCGCTGCCGCTGATCTCGAACGTGTGGAACTCGCTGCACTTCGACGATCTCAGCTTGGCCGGGCTGCCGCACAAGTTCGTCGGCGCGTCGAATTACAGCACCATGTTCACGTCTCCGCTCTGGATCGCGGCACTTGAGCGGACACTTGCTTTCACCGTAATTACCGTGATTTTCGACATGGTGGTCGCGCTGGCCCTGGCATTGATGTTGAACAGGAAATTCCGCGGCCGTGGTGTCCTGCGCGCGGCGATCTTGGTGCCCTGGGCGGTGCCGACGGTGGTGTCGGCCACGCTATGGAAGACCATGTTCGACCCGAGAGCAGGCTTCGTCGACTACTTCCTTGGCGCGGTCCACCCAGCCTGGTCGAGCCTGACCTGGCTGAATGCCAGCGTCTGGCGATCTTGGGTGGTCATCTTCACCGCCGACTCATGGAAGAACATTCCGTTCGTCGCGATCATCTTGCTGGCTGGGCTCCAGGTCATACCCAACGAGATTTACGAGGCCGCGCGGGTCGACGGGGCGACCGCCTGGCAGATGTTCAGGCGGCTGACCTTGCCCATGCTCAAGCCCGCGCTGATGGTCGCGCTGATCTTCCGAACGCTACAGGCCCTGCTGGTGTTCGACGTCATCTACATCATGACCGGCGGCGGCCCTGGTAACTCCACAGAGACGCTGTCGTTCCTTAACTTCTACACCTTCATCAACAACACGAACTTCGGACTCGGCGGGGCGATCTCGGTAATGCTCGTCGTCCTGGCGCTGATTGTGTCCTGGGGGTACGTACGCGTGTTTAGGCCATCATCAACATGACGGCGGGGAACCAGGCGATCGGTCGGGCCAGCGGGCGCAGGCTCGCCAGCCAGACCCTGTTCTACCTCGGCGTGGCCGTCGTCATCGTCGTCGCGCTTTTCCCGTTCTACTGGGTGCTGCGGACCTCGCTCGAGTCCAACGCCCAGGTGGCCGCGGGCGTCGGCGGTTCCAACGGCGTCCTGCCTTCGCACCTGTCAGGCAGCGCGTTCGTGAACGTCTTTACCCAGCAGAACTTCCTGCACCCGTTGATCAACAGCGTGATAGTCGCGCTCGGGGCGACGCTGGTGACGATCGTCGTCGCGACGTTCGCCGGCTACGCGCTCGCCAGGCTGCGGCTTCGGGGGGCAGGGGCGATACTCGGGTTCATCCTGCTGGCCGGGTTCTTCCCCGTGCTCGCGATGATCGGGCCGCTGTTCCTGCTGTTCAAGAACCTCGGCATCCTCGACAACGTCTACCCGCTGATCATCGTGTACCTGGTCTACACGCTGCCGATCGCGACGTGGCTGCTGAGGAACTTCTTCCAGCAGGTGCCTATCGAGCTTGAGGAGGCCGCGCAGGTCGACGGCGCGACCAGGCTGACGGCGCTGCGCCGGGTCGTAGTGCCGGTCGCGATCCCGGCCGTGTTCACCGCGGGGATCTTGTGCTTCATCCTGGCCTGGAACGACTTCGCCTTCGCCGTGTCATTCCTGTACACGTTCCCGCATTTCACCGCGCCGCTGGCGATTGTCACGTTCGGCCAGAGTCAGTTCCAGGTGTTTTACAACCTGATCGATGCCGCCGTGGTGATCGTTTCGATCCCGATCGCCGCGCTCGTGCTGTTCGCCCAGCGCCGCATCGTGACCGGCCTCACCGCCGGCTCGTTCCGCTGAGCTGGCCTTAGGGATTGGATTCTTATAGCTCACCGGCCAATTCAGATGCCCAGACGACGACCCTTGTTCGGTCGCCGCGGAATAGGTCGTGGGCGAACTCGAGCGGCGTGCCCGACCGTGCGTACGCGGTGCGCTCGACCAGCATCAGCGGCGCGCCCTCGGCGACGCCGAGTGCCTCAGCCTCGCGAACCCCGGCCGTGACGGGCTCCAGGCTTTCCCTGGCCCGGTGCGGTCGCTGCCCGTATTTCTCGTCGAGCAGTTCGTACAACGAGCCGTCGAGGCGGGAAGCGAGCAGGCCAGGGCAATGCCGCGCCGGGAACAACGAGTGCTCGATAAGGATCGGCTCGCCGTCGGCCAGCCGGAGCCGCCGCACCTCGTAGACAGCCTCGCCGACCGCGATCTCCAGCGCGGCTGACGCCGCCGGACTGGCCGGGATCTCGCTGGCGGCCAGAACGCGAGCCCCCGCCACCAGCCCGTGCCTGCGCAGCTGCTCAGAAAAGCCGGCCAGCACGGTGAAGTCCTGCTCCAGCTTCGGTTCGGCGACGAACGTGCCGCCGCTGCGGCCGACGGTCCGCTTGACCAGGCCACGCTTGGCCAGTTCGGCGAGCGCGTGCCGCAGCGTCATCCGGCTGACTCCGAGCCACGCCGCCAGTTCCTGCTCGGTGGGCAGCCGGTCGCCCGGCCTGAGCTGCCCGGAGGCTATGGCGTCGGCCAGCCAGTCCTCGATCTGGCCATGCACGGTGACGCCGGGCCCCCGCACGATCTTGGGAGGCCTGCGCCCGGGCAGCCTAGGATGCCAGACCGACCCGGGCCTGACGGCGGGCATGACCTCTGACGTCACCGGCTGTCCCTCCGCTACACCCTCTAACCCTGCCATCCCGATCACCCCCGTCAACTCAGCCCCGCGGCGTGGACCTAGGCCGCTCGCCGCTCAGACCTGCAGTGGCGCGTCGTCGCCGGCCGGAGCCTGCACCGGCGCGAACTGCTTGCGGTGTCCGGCCGCGGTGTAGTAGATGATTCCGATCACGGCGATCACGACGAACACGGTCCACAGGATCGGCACGCCGTTAAGGAAGCCCAGGTGCAGCACCCCGCTTTGCTTAGGCGTCGGATTGCTCTGCGGCCTTGGCCAGGCAAAGTTGATCAGCATCGCGCCCCCGTAGAGCAAGCCGACGATGTTCACAACCAGGCCCCACCGGCCAAGCTTGAACGGGGCATCGGTCTTCGGCCAGCCCTTGAGCCTGGCCCGCAGGATCGCGACGTTGCCGAGGAAGTAGCTGAGATAGATCATCGCGGTGGCCGCGATCGCGATGATGCCAGCGCCGGAGTACTGGCCGTCGACGAGCGGGATCGCGGCGATCACCGCGACGGCGACACAAGCCCAGATGGGCGTGTGCAGCTTCGCCGAGACCTTCGAGAGCACGTTAGAAAGCGGCAGCTGGTTGTCGCGCGACATGCCGAACGCCAGTCTGATCGTTGCTGCCATGATCGACAGGCAGCAGACGAAGATAGCGGCAGAGACGACTAGCAGGTAGATCGTGGCGAACGGCGCCGAGAAATTCGCCTCGATGATCTGCGCCGGGCCGAATCCCAGCCCACCGTTCCCGGTGATCGCCGCGTGCAGGTTCGGTATCGCCATCAAGGTTCCGAGCAAGAAGATGCCGCCGATGATGAACGCGCCGATGATCGAGTAGAGCACAGCCTTGGGAGCGTTCCTGCGCGGATCCCTGGTCTCCTCGGCCAGCGTAGATGCGGTGTCGAAGCCGTAGATCACGAACAGCGACATGAACATAGCGATCAGGAACGTGTTCGGGCCGACGTGCAGGCCGTCGCTCTTGGTGATCACGCTGAAGCCCTGGTGGTTGTGGAATGCCATCATGACCAGCGCGAACACGACCATGCCGAGGATCTCGAACAGCACGCCGGTGTTGTTGATGATCGAGACAAGCCGCACGCCGTAGATGTTCAGCACCGTGATCACCACGAGCGTGATCAGCGCGATGATCATCTGTGCCTGCAGCGCGTTCGCCGTGGTGCCGGTGCCCAGGCTCTTCCAGCCGAGGCCGTTGAGCGCGGGGATCAGCGCCAGCGGGATCGTCGCGACCACAGCGGTGACTGTCAGGATGCCGGCGAAGAGGTAGATCCACCCGGAGAACCAGGCATAGCGCCGGCCTGCCAGGTACTTGGTCCACTGGAAGACCGACCCGGCGATCGGGTAATGGCTGGAAACCTCGGCGAAGTTCATCGCGATGATGAACTGACCTAGCGCCACGATCGGCCAAGTCCAGATGAAGACCCCGCCGATGGTCACGAGGCCAAGAGCGAAGAGGGTGAAGATGCCGGTGGACGGCGAGATGTAGCTGAAAGCGACGGCGAACGAGCTGAAGATGCCGAGCGAGCGCTTGAGTTCTTGCCGGTATCCGAATTGAGCCAGGTCGGCGCTGTCGCGCTCCCCGCCGGACTGATCTGTGGTTGCGGTCATCGGAGGATCCTCCACACAAGGACGGGGCCGCAGGTTGAGGCGCAAGCGTAGGGGCGCGACGGCTAACTGTCCAGACCCAATGTGTAGCTGCTCTGGATCTGCCGGGAAAGTTATCTCATAGATCTAGACCTTTTGCCGGTGTCTGCCTACGCTTTCACAGAACAGCAGTCTCATATCGCGAATCGCATCTGGACCTGGAGGGGCGGCTTGAACACCGTCACCGGCGCTGATCTCGACGAGATCTTCGACCAGGTGCCGAGCATCGCGGTCGGCCGGCGCGGCGTTGCCGAACTGCCAGGGGGGCTGACCAACAGGAACTTCAAGATCACCATGGCGAACGCGATCCTCGTGGCCAGGGTCGCATCCGGAGGCAGTGAACTGCTCGCGATCGACAGGGAGCACGAGTACCGCAACTCGATGCGCGCGGCCGCGGCCGGAGTCGGTGCCCCGGTCATCGAGTACGCCCCGGCTGTCGGCGTGCTGGTGATCGGCTACATCGAGGGCAGAACGCTGGCCAACGCCGACGTGGCCGATCCGGCCAACATCGCGAGGATCGCGCGGGCATGCCGCGCGCTGCACGGCGCCGAGCGGTTCGTCGGTGACTTCGACATGTTCGCGATCCAGCGCAAGTACCGCGGCGTCGCGGCCGATCGCGGCATCAAGATCCCAGACGGATACGACGAACTCGGCGACGCCTGCTATGCCGCCGAGCAGGCGCTGGCCAGCCGGGCGGACGGCACCGTGCCGTGCAACAACGACTTGCTCGCCGCGAACTTCATTGATGACGGTCTGGCGATCTGGCTGATCGATTACGAGTATTCGGGCAACAACGACCCTTGCTTCGAGCTAGGCAATATCTGGGCCGAATGCCGCCTGCCCGACAAGGCGCTCGAAGCCATGGTCGCCGAGTACTATGGTCGCCCGCTGCGCAACAAGGCCGCCAGAGCCATGCTCTTTGGCCTGGTAGGCAAGTACGGCTGGACGCTGTGGGGGGCCATCCAGGCAGCGGTCAGTCCGATCGACTTCGACTTCTGGTCCTGGGGGATGGAACGCTTCGACGGGGCGGTGGCCGGCTTCCGAGCGCCAGGATTCGACCGGCTGCTCGACGAGGCACAACGGGATGACTGATCTCAGATCACGGTTTGGAATAGCGAAAACTGGAAAATCGGAAATCGGAAAAGCGGAGCTGGGGGGAAGTGAGCTTACTCCGGGGGACGGAGTGCCAGGCGGGGCCGTTCGGGCCGGTGTGCGGGGCGGGAGGGATCTGCCCAGCGTCGGCGGGCGGCCTGAGCAGCCCCGCCGGGCACAAGTGGTGATCATCGGCGGCGGGGTTATCGGCACTAGCGTTGCTTACCACCTGACCAAACGCGGGCTGACTGACGTGCTGCTGCTTGAGCAGGGCCAGTTGTCCTGCGGCACGACCTGGCACGCCGCCGGGCTTGTCGGGCAGCTTCGTGCCTCGGAGAGCGGCACCAGGCTCGTGCAGTACTCGACTGCGCTTTATGACCGGCTCGAAGCCGAGACCGGGCTCGCAACCGGGTTTCGCCGGTGCGGCGGCGTGACTGTCGCTCGCACCAAGGACCGGCTGATGGCGCTGCGCAGGACCGCGGCCACGGCGGAGGCGTTCGGGCTCGACTGCGAGCTGATCAGCCCGAGCCGGGCGGCCGAGCTGTACCCGATCATGGAGATTGCCGACCTGGTCGGCGCGCTCTGGCTGCCGGGCGACGGCCGGGCGAACCCGACCGACCTGACCTATGCGCTGGCCAAGGGCGCCAGGATGGGCGGCGCGACGATCATGGAGCGTACCCGGGTCACGGGCATTGACCATCGCGGCGGTGTCGTCACCGGCGTCAGGACGGACGCTGGCGACGTCGAGGCCGAGATCGTGGTGAACTGCGCTGGCCAGTGGGCCAAGCAGGTAGGCGCCATGTGCGGCGTCAGCGTGCCGCTGCACTCGGCCGAGCACTTCTACGTGGTGACCGACCAGGTCGACGGGGTGCGCCCCAACCTGCCCGTGCTGCGCGATCCCGACGGCTACACCTACATCAAGGAAGAAGTCGGCGGCCTGCTTGTCGGCGGCTTCGAGCCCGACGCCAAGCCGTGGGTGGCGCCCGACCGGCTGCCCTATCCGTTCGAGTTCCAATTGCTCGATGAGGACTGGGACCATTTTTCCGTCCTGATGCAGAGCGCGATCGTCCGGATCCCAGTTCTCGAAAAAACGGGCATGAAGAAGCTATACAACGGCCCGGAGAGCTTCACCCCTGACAACCAGTTCATCATCGGGGCGGCTCCTGAAGTCAGGAACTTCTACGTCGCCGCCGGGTTCAATTCGGTCGGCATCGCGTCGGCGGGCGGGGCGGGCAAAGTCCTGGCCGACTGGATCGTCGACGGTGATCCTGGCACCGACCTGTCGGCTGCCGATATCCGGCGGTTCGCCGCGTTCAACGGGAACAACCGCTGGCTGCGCGACCGCGTCGGTGAGGTACTCGGCCTGCACTACGCGACGCCCTGGCCGAACAGGGAGCTGGTCACGGCCCGGCCGTTCCGCCGGTCGCCGGCCTACCATCTGCTCGCGCGGGCTGGTGCCTGCTTCGGTTCGAAGATGGGCTGGGAGCGGGCGAATGTCTTCGCGCCGCCCGGGCAGCAGCCGGTGATCGAGTACTCATGGGACAAGCCAAACTGGCTGCCTTGGTCGGTCGCCGAGCAGCGGGCGACCCGAGCCGCTGTGGCCGTGTTCGATCAGACCTCGTTCTCCAAGTACCGCCTCAGCGGTCCGCGGGCGCTGGCCGCGCTGCAGTGGCTGTGCACCGCTGACGTGGACGTGCCGCCCGGCAGGACGGTCTACACCGGGATGCTGAACGCCAGTGGCCGGTACGAAGCAGACGTTACGGTGACTAGGCTGGAAGCGGATAGGTTCCTGTTGTTCAGCAGCGCCTCGTCAACTGAGCGTGACCTCGATCACATCGGCAGGCGGCTGCCACCAGCCGGCGTGAGCCTGGCCGACGTCACTTCGGCGTACGCGGTATACGGAGTAATGGGCCCGCGCTCGCGGGCGCTATTGTCGCGGCTGACCAGCGCGGACCTGAGCGAGGCGGCGTTCGCGTTCGGCGCGAGCAGGCAGATCGACCTCGGCTACGCCACAGTGCGTGCGACGAGGCTGACCTACGTGGGCGAGCTTGGCTGGGAGATTTGCGTTCCAACCGAATTCGCGGTTGGGGTGTACGAAGACCTGATGTCAGCCGGAGCCGATCTCGGCGTTGTCAACGCGGGCTACTACACGATCGAGTCGATGCGTCTTGAGAAGGCGTACCGGGCGTTCGGGCGGGAGCTGACGCCGGACTACGACCCGGTCGAGGCCGGGCTGCTGTTCGCGTGCAAGCTCAAGACCGGGGTTGGCTTCCTCGGCCGGGAGGCGGTCGAGCGGGCCAGAACCGCAGGGCCGGGGCGGCGGCTTGTCTCGCTGGTGCTTGACGAGCCAGAGGCGATGATGTGGGGAGGTGAACTGCTCGTGCGCGACGGGGCCGCGGCCGGGCTTGTGACGTCGGCCGCGTGGGGAGCTACTGTCGGCGCGTCGGTCGGCATGGCCTACGTTCACCACGCCGACGGGGAACAAGCGGTGAGCGCCGATTACGTCAAGTCGGGCAGCTACCAGGTCAACGTCGGCGGCCAGATGTGCGGCGCGACCGTGTCGTTGCGCCCCCCATTCGACCCGGACGGGGAGAAGGTGCGCCGATGAGCGGGCCGCGGGTGCGGCAGGAGCCGGCGGAGCTGCGCGTTCAGGTCGTGGCTAAGCCTGCGGGCACGATGTCGATCAGCGTGTTCGACCTTTTCAAGATCGGGATCGGGCCGTCGAGTTCGCATACGGTCGGGCCGATGCGAGCCGCCGGGATGTTCACCGCGTCGCTGGTCGCCGACGGGATGCTTGACTGGGTCGCGCGGGTGCGTGTCGAGCTATTCGGCTCGCTTGGCGCCACCGGGCACGGGCACGGGAGCGTGCCGGCGATCGTTCTCGGGCTGCTCGGAGAGCGTCCTGATACCGTCGATCCCGCCGCTGCCAGGCCGACCGTGCAGCTCGTGCGGGAAACCGGCCGGCTGGCGCTCCTCGGCGCGCGGGAGATCGACTTTGACGTCGATGAGGACGTGGTGCTGCACCGCAAGAAGCGACTGCCTTTTCATTCGAACGCGATGGTGTTCACGGCGGTCGACACTGCCGGCCGCGAGTTGATCCGGCGCACTTATTACTCCGTTGGCGGCGGATTCGTGCTCGCCGACGATCAGGCGGAGAAGAACCCCTCTCTTGTGCCTGACTCGGTGGCGGTGCCTTACCCGTTCGCGAACGCCGCCGAACTGGTTGCCCAGGCGCGTTCGGCCGGGCTGCCGATCAGCGGCGTGATGGCGGCTAACGAGCTTGTCCGCAGGGACGAAGACTCGATCAATTCAGGGCTGCTGGCTATCTGGCAGGTTATGCGGGACTGCGTCGCGGCTGGCTGCCAGGCCGATGGGGTGTTGCCTGGCGGGCTCAAAGTGCGGCGCAGGGCCCGCAAGCTGCGCGAGACACTCGAGCAGTCGGCGGACGCGGCTGATCCGCTGTACGCCATGGAGTGGGTCACGCTGTACGCGCTCGCGGTCAACGAGGAGAACGCGGCAGGCGGCCGTGTCGTCACCGCGCCGACCAACGGCGCGGCCGGGATCATTCCGGCGGTGCTGCACTACTACACCAGGTTCGTGCCGGGTGCTGATGAGCGGGGGGTCGTCAGGTTCCTGCTCGCGGCCGGCGCGATCGGAGTGCTTTTCAAGGAGAACGCGAGCATCTCAGGGGCTGAGGTCGGCTGCCAGGGCGAGGTTGGCTCGGCGTGCTCGATGGCCGCGGCAGGGCTGGCCGAGGTACTTGGCGGCACGCCCGAGCAGGTCGAGAACGCCGCCGAGATTGGCGTCGAGCACAATCTTGGCCTTACCTGCGACCCGGTCGGTGGCCTGGTGCAGATCCCGTGCATCGAGCGCAACGCCATTGCCTCGGTCAAGGCGATCGCCGCGGCGCGTATGGCGGTCAGGGGCGACGGCACCCATCACGTCTCGCTCGACAAGGCGATCAAGACAATGCGCGAGACCGGTGCTGACATGAAGGACAAGTACAAAGAAACCGCCCGCGGCGGCCTCGCGCTGAACGTTGTGGAGTGCTGACCCTAACCGCTACTGCCGCGTGAACCGTAGCCGGAGGGGAGCGCCGGGGCGGTCGGAGGAGCGCCATCGGGCGATGCGGGCACCGTGGGGGTGGACCCGCGGTCGTCGGTGGCGGCCGCCCCGGCGCTCGCTAGTGACCCGGCCACCGAGCGGTGGTGACCTGCCCGCCGTCGACGGTGACGGTGACGACCGGGGTGCTCGCGTCGCGCCAGATGATGTAGTCACCTGCTGCCAGTCCAGGATAGACGGCGGCGAACCTAGTGCCGCTTGGCGTCAGCCGCCGTCTCACCTGTGAGTGGGTGCGCTTCGCCGGGTCGTCGGCTGGCTTGACCGCCCGGCTGATCTCTATTTCGGCGCCATCAAGCTCCGGCGGCGTGTGCAAGACCAGGGCGCCGATGCCTGGGCCAAGCTCAAGCACGACGCTGCCGGAGGTCGACGGGCCAAGTGGCGTCTCGTGCACTGTCAGCTCACGATGACGGGTCGTGATAGCCGTCGAATGGCACTCCCAGGTACGGGAATTCGTCAAGGAACGGCATACCGAGGCTGGATGGCGTCAAGCCGTCAGACACTTCGCCCGCGGCGGCATCCGGGGTGAACTTCGGGTCGATGAGCGGGTAAGTGACGCCGGCGACGGCGCGCACCTCGACGGTCACGACGTCGTCGAAGACCCGGCGTCCGTTCGGGAAGCCGGCCAGGTCACCGCCGAGCACGCCGAGGATGTTCGGGCTCTTGCTCGGCGGAATCGAGGTGTTCAGCCGCAGCATGTCGGCCTGGACCGTGCCGGTGAAGTTGGAGAAGTTAGGAATGATCCCGGACGGAATCCCGGTGAGCAGGATTGCCTCAAGATCGGCGCGGGGCTTCTTGGAGGCGACCAGGGCCGCCAGGTGCGGGAACACGCCGGGGTAAAGGACAGGCAGCAGCCCGGCCAGCTCAGGGTTCGCGAAGTAGTGCGTGAACTGGCTGTCCTTGTGCGGCTGCAGCGCGTTCCACCTGTCCTTGTCGCCCATCGCGATGATGACTTCGTTGACCAGCGGGTTTCCGAGCCTGGACACCTGCTCGAACGGTCCGCTAGTGACGACGCGGCCAGTCTGCGGGTCATGGATGCGCGCTCGCTGCCTGTTCGCCGCTGTCCACACGCCGATCGTCGGGCGGCCTTTCCTTGTCAGCCGCCCGATCGGCACCTGGATGGCGATCGAGTGCACGTTCAGCAGCTTGGTGGCGTTGACGCCGGGCGCGGACGAGAATCCGTCGGCCTTGCCGAAGACGTTCAAGTTCTGGAAGGGACGCAGGTTGCCGAGGTCGAATATCGAGCCGAGGTCGACGTAGAAGCCCTCAGCTCGCTGGCCGGCGAAGACCTTGCTGCCATCGCTGAGCGTGTGCACGGCCGGCTGCGCCAGCTTGGTCGCGTAGTCGGGGGTGGACAGCGGGCCGATGTTGCACGGCGGGCAAGCCAGGTTCTTGCCGAGCACGTGCTCGCCGGTCGAGTCGATCCTGGTAACCGTGTAGACCTGCTTGCGGTTCCAGCTCGAGCTGGTGAGCGAGGTGATCGGGCCGGTGTTGTACAGGAAGGTCTCTGGGTTGCCGAGCACGGTGCTGAACTGGAACTGGTAGGTGATGTCCCACTTGCTGTTGCCGAAGTTGTCGATCCTGATGTCGTAGATGACATCGTCGCCGAATTCGTAGAAATTGGGTCCTCCCGCGGCGCTCTGCAGCGGAATGTAGTTGGCGATGATCGTGACTGTTTCCGGCTTGTCGGGGCTAACGAACGCGTAGAGGTCGGTGCTATCGGCGACCGGATCTTTGGAGATCTCCGGTGCCTCGCGATGCGATGACATCAATGCCTCTCAAGGTCTCGTGGGGGTGCGGAATCGCCAGCTCAGCGGCTGGCGCGGACGAGTCGCGCGGCCAGGTCGCGATCGTGAAGGCGGATCTGGGTGGTGCCGCGGAACACGTCGATCTCGCCTGACGCCGCGTCGCGAACGTGGACGACGATGGCCTCGCCGCCGGCGTTCTCGCTGGATGGGCCCTGCTTGGTCCGGACCGGGGTTCTGGTGGCGGCGGCGGCCGGCAGCGCCACGCTGGCGAGCGCGGATGCCGCGAGTCCGGCGGCGCCGACTCCCGCGGCGCCTTTGAGCATCGTGCGCCTCGACGGCGAGGGGGTTCCGGGGGATGCTCCCCCCGGGCCGGCACCGCACGAGGAGTCGTCGAGATCAGGCATGGCAGTCCTTTCCTTGAGCCTTTTCCTGCTCGTAGCGAATGGTTCTCACGGGCTGCGTTCGGTGCGATGCCTGAGGCGGATTGGTCAGGCGCGAGAACTTTTGGCGCGTCAGCCGTGCGTCGCGACGAGCAGAATTGGCTTCGTGGTTGGCTGACGGGTGCCGCCAGCTGGCTCGATCGTGATACCGATCGTGTCCCCGCGAGCCAGGCCGCGGGACAGCAAAGGACCCGCGCGGCCAGCCTGGCTCGCCGGCAGCAGGCCGGCCGAGCGTGTGGCGGGCGGTCCGATGAACCAGAGCTGGTACACCTTGCCGGACGGCAGTGCGGGCAGTCCGTGGGTGGTGACGATCATCGCGTGCTTGCGCAGGGAGTACACCAGAATGACCCGGCCGCCCGATGAAATGGTCTGGGTCACCGAATGGGAGTCAGGAGCGGAGAGCACAGCGGCCAGCGCGGCGTTTTGCGTCCTGGCCTGATCAAGTTCGTGCCGGGCGCCGATCAGCGCGACGAGCAGCACGATCGCCACGCCTACGGTGGCCATCGCCAGCGAGTACGACAGCATCGGCAGCCTGCCGGTCCACCAGTGCTGCGGGCGCGGCTTCCTGTGGTCAATGACCGGAGGTAGCTGCCGGGTCAGGGAAATGGCCGAGAGCACGGAGTCGCGCATCCGAGTCGGCGGGGGTCGGGACACCCCGAACGCGAGCCTCGTCGCTGTCTCGGTCAGTCCTCGTACCTCGCTAGCGCACTGCTGGCAGCGATGCATGTGCCGCTCGAACTTCTCGCGCTCGAACTCGTCGTCGATCGCGTTGACCGCGTAGGCGCCGGTGAGCGCGTGGACGTCATAGCGCAGTAGCTTCACCAGCTCACCCCCATGCAGTCCCGCATCCTGATCAAGCCGTCACGGATCCTTGTCTTGATCGTGCCGAGCGTGCTGCCCAGTAGCGCCGACACCTCGCGGTAGGAGTAGCCGCCGTAGTAAGCGAGCGTGATCGATTCGCGCTGAAGCTCGGTCAAGCCGTCGAGGCAGCGGCGTACCCGCTCCTGCTCAAGGCTGGCCTCGACCGCATCGGCTACGTCGTCGCCCCCGCTTGGCGGCTGAGCGATGCGCTGTTCCCGTTCCGCGGCGGCGGCCGCCGACCTGACCCGGTCAACGGCGCGGCGGTGGGCTATCGTCATCACCCAGGTCGCGGCGCTTCCCTTGGAGGGGTCGAAGCGGGAAGCGGCGCGCCAGACTTCGAGCAGGACTTCCTGCGCGACTTCCTCCGATTGCGCTGGGTTCCTGACGACTCGCCTGATCAACCCGTACACCGGACCAGCGAGCTGGTCGTAGACGCTCGCGAATGCCTTCTCGTCGCCCCTGGCGACTAGGGCAAGCAGGCGGTCCAGATCCCGGTCTTTCCCCTCCGGAAGACCAGGACCCGTCCCGGCTGGCCGCATACCGCGCGCGTCCATAACACCTATTCGGTCAGCTGGTCGGATCGGATTGGGTCTATCTTGGGCCAGTTTCATTACCGTGTGCCGTAGGCGCGCGAGCCGACTCGGCGAAATCCCTGTAAGCTATGCAAGCCCGCGCGTTGCGCGGAGCCTGCTGGTGGCGGAGTAGCTCAGTCAGGCAGAGCAAGCGGCTCATAATCGCTGTGTCGCCGGTTCAAGTCCGGCCTCCGCTACGAACTTGCCGACCCGGCATGTCGGCGTGTTCCCGCGCGGGAACACGCTCGCTGCGCGAACTGTTCAGCAGGTAGGCCAGCGCCCGGAGGGCGAAGGCCAGCAGATATCCGTACCGTAGAAAGGCACTCCACGTGGCCGCGACTGACATCAGGCCCAAGATCACCCTGGCCTGCCAGGAGTGCAAGCACCGCAACTACATCACAAGGAAGAACCGCCGCAACGATCCAGACCGGATCGAGCTGAGCAAGTACTGCCCGAACTGCCGCAAGCACCAGCCGCACCGCGAGACGCGCTAGCTCGCCGATGGCGATCAACCCCGACTTCGCGGGCAGGATCTTCCCGCCTACCGAGCCCTACCAGGTGAGCAGGGAGAAGCTGAGGGAGTTCGCCGACGCTATCGGTGACACCAATCCGGTGTTCCGCAGCCGTGCCGCCGCGCAGGAGGCTGGCTTTCCCGACGTGATCGCGCCGCCGACGTTCGCGATCGTGATCACCGTGGCAAGCAGCGCGAAGGCACTGGCTGACCCCGGCCTCAACCTGAACTACGCGATGGTCGTGCACGGCGAGCAGCGGTTCGAATACTCGCGTCCGCTGATGGCAGGCGACGTGGTGACTGCGCAGTCCACCATCTCGAGCATCAGGGACGTGGGCAAGCTGTCGATGATGACCACGACTACCGAGATCCGCACGGTTGACGGCGAGCACGTGTGCACGGCGCATTCCACGCTGGTCGAGCGGGGCGCCTGATGACCGATCAGGTGAGTTACGAAGGACTTGCGGTCGGGGCCGAGCTGGCGCAGGTCAGCTACCCGGCGACCAGGCTGAGCCTGATTATGTACTGCGGTGCCTCTGGCGACTTCAATGTCATCCACTGGAACGAGCGGATCGCGGTGTCGGTTGGCCTGCCTGACGTCATCGCGCACGGCATGTTCACGATGGCGCAGGCCGGTCGTTACGTCACCGACTGGGCCGGGCCGAAGGCAACACTGATCGAGTTCGTCGTGCGGTTCTCGGCGCCCGTAGTCGTCCCCGACGACGACGTCGGCGCGATGATCACGGTGACCGGCAAGGTCGAGGAGAAGCTTGACGACAACAAGGTGGCCTTGGCGCTGACCGCGAGGTCGGCCGGCACCAAGGTCTTGTCGCGCGCTCGCGCCGTGGTCAAGCTGCCGTAGGCTCCGCTGGTGCTTCGCCTGACCGAGCGCGTCGACCTGGCCGGCTACACCACTCTGCGGGTGGGCGGCCCGGCTGCCCGCCTTGTCGAAACCGACACCGCCGACGACCTGATCCTGGTCGTGCGCGACGCCGACCTTGCCGGAGAACTTCTGCTCGTGCTCGGCGGCGGCAGCAACCTCGTCATCGCCGACGAGGGCTTCGACGGCACGGTGGCCCGGGTGGCGAGCGCCGGGGTTGCCGTGCGCCAGGCGGACGACCTGGTGCGAATCACTGTTGCCGCCGGCGAGAACTGGGATCGCCTGGTCGAGTGGGCGGTCAGCGAGAAGCTCGCGGGCATCGAGTGCCTGGCCGGCATTCCCGGACTGGCCGGCGCGACGCCGATCCAGAATGTCGGCGCTTACGGCCAGGAAGTGGCGTCCACCATCACCGCCGTCCGCGTCTTCGACCGGCACCTTGGGCGCGAGCTCACGCTAACCCCAGCTCAGTGCGCCTTCGCCTACCGCACCAGCGTCTTCAAGGTCACCGCCGGCAGGTACGTAGTGCTTGATGTGACGTTCGAGTTGGTCAGGGAACCTATGTCGAGGCCGATCGGGTACGCCGAGTTGGCGGCGATGCTCGGCGTCGAAGTCGGTGAACAGGCGCCCCTCGCCGACGTCAGGGACGCCGTCCTGGCCCTGCGCCGAGGCAAGGGCATGGTGCTCGACCCAGATGATCCCGACACCGCCAGCGCGGGCTCGTTCTTCACCAACCCCGTGCTCGACCAGGCGCAGCTTGTCACGCTTGAACGGGTGGCTTCGGCGCGTGGGATCAAGGTTCCGAGGTTCGCCGCGGACGACGGCCGGGTCAAGGTGCCCGCCGGCTGGCTGATCGAACAGGCCGGCTTCGGCAAGGGGTTCCAGGGTCCGGGCGGCGCCAGGATCTCAACGAAGCACACGCTGGCGCTCACCAACCACGATCAGGCCAGTGCGGCCGACCTGATCGGACTGGCAAGACAGGTCGCGGGCGGAGTGCGCGAGACGTTCGGCGTGGAGCTGACCAACGAGCCCGTGCTAGTCGGCCTGCACCTCTAGGCGGCTGGGTCTGGAGAGGCCGGGTCGGGTGACGCCAGCCAGGCGTCGATGCCCTTCGTCAGGTCGGCCTTTACCTGCGCCGGCGCGACCGACGCGCGCACCGACATCCTGGCGAGCTCGGCGAGCTGATCGTCGGCCAGCCCGTGTGCCCGTCTGGCCAGCTCGTACTGGGCGGTCAGCCGCGACCCGAACAGCAGCGGATCGTCCGCGCCGAGCGCGACCTTGACGCCGGCGTCGAGCAGCCTGCCGAGCGGGACGTCGGCTGGCGACCGCGCGACTCCGAGCGCGACGTTCGATGCGGGGCAGACCTCGAGTGTTATGTCGAGTTTGGCCAGCCGGTCGAGCAGGTCGGGGTCGGCGGCCGCGGCGATGCCGTGGCCGATCCGGTCGGCGCCCAGGTCGTTGACGCAGGCACGAACGCTGGCCGGTCCTTCAAGCTCGCCGCCGTGCGGCACGGAGATGAGCCCGGCCCTGGTAGCGATCTTGAACGCGGGCGCGAAGTCCGCGGCGGCGCCTCGCCGTTCGTCGCTCGACAGCCCGAAACCGGTAACGCCGCGGCCGGCGTATCTGGCGGCGAGCCTGGCTGCGGTCCTCGCGTCTAGCGGATGCCTGGTTCGGTTCGCCGCGATGATCACCCCGATACCGAGGCCGGCGGCACGGGCGGCCTGTGCCGCCGCGTCGAGCACGAGTTCGGTGAACGGCGTCAGCCCGCCGAACCTGGCCGCGTAGCCAGACGGGTCCACCTGGAACTCAAGCCAGCCAGAGCCTTCCGCCACTTCGTCCCGCGCTATCTCCGAGATCAGCCTGCGCAGGTCATCCTCGGTGCGCAGCACCGCACGAGCGCTGTCGTACAGACGCTGGAACCTGAACCAGCCGCGTTCGTCGGTGCCGTGCAGGCGAGGTGGCCAGTCCGCGCCGAACGCGTCAGGCAGCCTGATCTGGTGCGCGGCCGCAAGCTGGATCAAGGTGGCGCGGCGCATCGCGCCGACGAAGTGCAGGTGCAGGTGCGCCTTCGGCAGCAGGTCGAGCCGTCGGCTCACGTGACCTGCGAGAGCAGCGTGCCCATTCTGGTCAGACCCTCCTCGAGGTCGGCGTCGGCGAGGGCCGCGGAGAGCCGGAAATACCCGGGTGTCCCGAACGCCTCGCCGGGTACGACGGCCACATCGGCCGCGTCGAGCACCGCCTCGGCAAGCGCTGCCGACGTCTCCACCAGACGGCCTGCGACTCGCCGGCCGAGCAGGCCCTTCACGCTCGGGTAGCAATAGAAGGCACCCTGCGGAAGCGGGCAGATCACCCCGGGAATTTCGTTGAGCATGGAAGTCATTCGCTGCCTGCGCCGGTCGAACGCCGCGCGCATCCGCGCAACGGCCGACAGGTCGCCGCGAACGGCGGCGAGCGCCGCTGCCTGCGCCACATTGCAGACGTTCGACGTGACGTGCGACTGGAAGTTCGCGGCTGCCGCGATCACGTCAGGCGGGCCGATCAGCCAGCCGACACGCCATCCGGTCATCGCGTAAGTCTTGGCGGTTCCATTGATGACAACGCATCGCTCGGCGAGTTCGGGCGCGGCGACCGGAATCGAGCTGAACCTGGCTGTCCCGTATACCAGGTGCTCGTAGATCTCGTCGGTGATCACCCACAAGCCCTTGCTTACTGCCCACTTGCCGATCTCGGCTACTAGTTCCGGCGGGTAAACGGCACCGGTCGGGTTCGAAGGAGAGACGAAGAGCAGCACCTTGGTGCGGTCGGTGCAGTGTTCTTCTAGCTGGTCAACGGTGACCAGGTAGCCAGAGGTCTCGTCGGTGAGCACGGGGACGGGGACGCCGCCCGCCAGCGTGATGGCCTGCGGGTACGTGGTCCAGTGCGGCGTCGGCAGCAGCACCTCGTCGCCAGGGTCGAGCAGGGCGGCGAATGCCTGGAACACCGCTTGCTTTCCGCCATTGGTGACGAGGACCTGTCCAGCTGTGACCTCGAAGCCTGAATCGCGTGCCGTCTTTGCCGCCACCGCTTCCCGCAGTTCTGGCAGGCCGCCGGTCGGGGTGTACTTGTGATACCTGGGCTCGGCGCAGGCTCGCTGCGCCGCCGCCACGATGTAGTCAGGAGTCGGGAAGTCAGGTTCCCCCGCGCCGAACACGATGACCGGATGACCTGTCGCCTGCAGCGCCTTGGCCCTGGCGTCGACGGCCAGCGTGGGCGATTCTGGTATTGCCGATATCCGGACGGAGAGCCTGTCGTCGTGCGATCCCATGCCGAGCATTTTCGCATCTCCCCGACGCGGCTGTGATCTCCGGCATGAGGCGGTATCGGCTACGCTCGCGGCTGCCAGGCAATCTACGTCACGGTTCGACGGGAGGGCGGTTGGCAACGTACACTGACAGATCTGGTGGCGTTCCGTCAGGCCGCGCGAGCGTGCCTGCGGCCGCTGCCGGATGACTGAAAGGGCAGTAGCTCAATTGGCTAGAGTCCCGGTCTCCAAAACCGGCGGTTGGGGGTTCGAGTCCCTCCTGCCCTGCGAGTCGGCCCGTAACCTGCGGGCCGCACCGGCGTCAGCCGGCCGATAGCTATAGGTGAGGACATGGCGACTCAGGTACGTGGCCCCCAGGCCAGGAAGCCGGTCAAGTCTACGGGCGGCGGTCCGGCGAGGCCGGAGCGGACGAGTCCTCCTGTCTTCGTGCGGGAGGTCAGGTCCGAGCTGCGGAAGGTCATCTGGCCGACCCGCAAGGAGCTGATCACCTACACGACGGTCGCCGTGATCTTCATCCTGGTCATGGTGGGCATCGTGAGCGGCATTGACACGGGACTCGCCAAGCTGGTGTTCGCGGTCTTTACGCACTGACCGCGCACGACCGGCCGCGCGGCCATGAGCTGGGCGTGGCAGCATGATCACAACAGGTGGTCCGCGCCGGGGCCGCCGAGATTCCGGCGTGGCCGGAGGGATCTCGGCGGTCAGAAGGCCGACCCGCGCGGATCGTCGCGAGGATGAGTTAGAGGAAAGAGCAAGCGTGTCCGAGTCCGAATATTCCGGCGGCGGTCAGCCGACCGACGACGAGGCTGGCTCGTTGGCCGAGCCAGAAGCGGCGGACGACGGTCCTGCGGCAGAGCCAGCGGGCCTTGCGGATGCCGAGGCCGAAGACGTCGACCCGGTAGGCGCGTTCAAGGCTGAACTGCGTCGGCTGCCGGGCGACTGGTACGTCGTGCACTCTTACGCCGGATACGAGAATCGCGTCAGGGCCAACCTGGAAAGTCGCACCCAGTCGCTGAACATGGAGGATTACATCTTCCAGATCGAGGTGCCCACTCACGAGGTCATTGAGGTCAAGGGCGGCAAGCGCCAGCAGGTGCAGGAGAAGGTGCTGCCCGGCTACATCCTGGTGCGGATGGACCTGACCGACGAGTCGTGGGCCGCGGTCCGCAACACCCCAGGTGTGACCGGTTTCGTCGGCCTGTCGAGCCGGCCGTCGCCGCTCAGCCTTGATGAGGTGACCTCCCTGCTCGCGCCGGTGCCTGAGGAGAAGGCGGCCAAGAAGGCTGAGACCATGCGGGCAGCCGCGGTGGACTTCGAGATCAACCAGTCGGTGACCGTGATGGACGGGCCGTTCGCGACGCTTCCCGCCACGGTAAGCGAGATCAACCCGGACACACAGAAACTCAAGGTGCTCGTGTCGATCTTCGGCCGGGAGACCCCGGTCGAGCTCTCGTTCGATCAAGTAAGCAAGATCTGAAAAGGAACCCAGGGAAATGGCTCCGAGGAAGAAGAAGGTCAGCGCGATCGTCAAGGTCCAGCTGAACGCTGGCGCCGCCACCCCAGCGCCGCCGGTCGGTACCGCGCTCGGCCCGCACGGTGTCAACATCATGGACTTCGTCAAGCAGTACAACGCGGCGACTGACGGCCAGCGCGGCAACATCATCCCGGTCGAGATCACGATCTACGAGGACCGGACGTTCAGCTTCGTGACGAAGACGCCGCCAGCCGCTGAGCTGATCAAGAAGGCCGCTGGCGTCCAGAAGGGCAGCGCCGAGCCGCACAAGTCCAAGGTCGGCAGGATGACGATGGCACAGGTCAGGGATATCGCCCAGACCAAGATGCCGGACCTGAACGCCACCAGCATCGAGGCGGCTGAGAAGATCATCGCTGGCACGGCCAGGTCGATGGGGATCACCGTCGAAGGCTGATGCCAGGCAGTGGCAGGACCAGGCGCTGGTCCGCTGACCACGACCTCCACAACTGATAACGGAGATAGCAATGAAGCGCAGCAAGGCCTACCGCAAGGTAGATGAGCTGATCGACGCCACCAAGCTGTATACGCCGGCGCAGGCGGTCGATCTGGCCAGGAAGACGTCGACGACCAAGTTCGACTCGACGGTCGAGGTGGCGATCAGGCTTGGTGTTGACCCGCGCAAGGCTGATCAGATGGTGCGCGGCACGGTGAATCTGCCGCACGGCACCGGCAAGACCGCCAGAGTGCTGGTGTTCGCGGCTGGCGAGCGGGCCGAGGAGGCACGCGCCGCCGGAGCCGACATCGTGGGCTCGGACGAGCTGATCGAGCGGATTCAGGGCGGTTTCCTAGACTTCGACGCTGTGGTGGCGACGCCCGATCTGATGGGCAAGGTGGGGCGGCTTGGCCGGGTGCTCGGACCGCGTGGCCTGATGCCGAACCCGAAGACCGGCACGGTGACCGCTGACGTCGCCAAGGCTGTCACGGAAATCAAGGGCGGCAAGATCGAGTTCCGGGTCGACCGGCACGGCAGCTTGCACTTCATCATCGGCAAGGCGTCGTTCGAAGACCGGGCCCTCGTGGAGAACTATGCCGCCGCGATCGACGAGGTAGTCAGGCTCAAGCCGGCCGCCGCGAAGGGGCGTTATCTGAAGAAGGTGACGTTCTCGACGACGATGGGCCCAGGGGTTCCTGTCGACCCAGGCATGACCCGCGGCTTGGTCGGCGAGATGGAAGGCGCCGCAGCGACCTGACCCTCGGCCCGGCCGGCGCTGGTCCGGGGCTGTCCCGCAGTTTTAACCTGGGGTGGCTGCGGTCGCGGTGGCTGGGGTGGCTGCGGCCGCGATGGCTGCAGTGGCGGTCGTCCGCTGACGTCGTGATCGCCTGGCGGGCTGCACCCAGGACAGCGCCATCAGCACGCTGCGCACCGGCAGCTTCACCACCGCCCGCGACAAACTGCCGATCCGCCGATCCGCCGCCCGCCGATCCGCCGCCCGCCCAAGAACACTCGCCGTCCCCGGCAACACCACCCTCACCACCACCCGCCCCGACAACCCCGAAACCACCCGCCACGACCACGAACCCGTCCACCGCCGCCTGAACCTCCAACCCCGCACCACCCGAGGCTATTTACCCACCAACCGCCCACCGCTGCTGTCTGCCAGCCCGCCGCAACGACAGCAAAGAGCACATCGCTGCTGTTCACCCGCCGGACCCAACGACAGCAACGGTCCAACGCGGTCGTGCCAACGACAGGAACGGTCCAACGCTGCTGTTCCTCGCCGGGCCCAACGACAGCAACCATCGGTGCCGCCCGCCGCCCGCCCGCCGCCCAGGAGTGCCGTCGCGGGCAGGCCGGGCAAGACCGGGGAGAGTCAGCCGCGTCCGGAGCCCGGAGTTTCATGATCTGGGAGACTTTCTCATGCTATGCGCGGAAAATTCTCCCGCACACGAAAAACCTCCCAGATCATGAACCCGGTATCAGCATGATTGCCCGGAATGCCCGGGCAGGCAGCAGTGGCCCGGCACTCCCGCGCGCCCACGCACAGCCACCAGTGCCCCGTTATCACGCCACCGGCCCCTGCACCGCCACCATCACCCCGCCAGCCATCACCACTCACACCACCACTGACCAGCACACAAACCAGCAAGCAGCCCGCAGCCTCCCCTTCAGTTCCAGGCATTGTATGGGAACGGCAGGAACTGCCCCGGCGCTGCTGTTCGCCCGCTGGACCTACTGACAGCTTGCGTGGCTGGTGATTGGTGGTGCCTGGGTCTGGTAATCTGGGCTAGCCAAAGACCGTCGGCTGTCGCCTCGTGTGTGCGAGGTGGCCGAAGGCCCGGAAGACTGGGCGGCCCGCGCAGGTGAACTGAGTTGGTCCGCAGGCTGGCGTTGTCGCGCTGGCTGCGGTTCGCCCCGGTGCGTCTGCGCTCGGGGCGTTTGTTATTTCCGTGCTTCGATCGCGGTGCTGCCGACCGGTCATAGCTGACTTTTATTCGGGAACCGCCGCAGTGGGCTGGTTCCCCCCAAGGCAGGAGGGAGGCCCATGGCGAGGGCGGTAAAGGAGGCGACGGTCGCCGAGCTGACGCAGCGGTTTCAGAACTCGTCGGGTGCTGTGCTCACCGAGTACCGGGGGCTCACTGTCGCCCAGGTCAAGGCGCTGCGGCTGGCGCTCGGCCAGGACGCGTCGTTCTCGGTGGTCAAGAACACCCTGACGAAGATAGCGGCCAAGGACGCGGGGATCACAGCGGACTTCTCGCAGCTGCTGGTCGGCCCGTCGGCGATCGCGTTCGTCGGCGGCGATGTCGTGCAGGCGGCTAAGGGCTTGCGTGACTTCTCGAAGGCGAACCCGCTGCTTGTGATCAAGGGCGGCGTTCTTGACGGCAAGATGATGACGCCGGACGAGATCACCAAGCTTGCCGATCTTGAGTCCCGCGACATTCTGCTCGCCAAGCTCGCTGGCGCCATGAAGGCGACGATGGCCGGTGCCGCGGCGACGTTCGCCGCGCTGCCCGTCCAGATGGCCAGGCTGCTCGCGGCGCTCGAGGAGAAGAAGGCCGCGCAGGGCTCCGCGGTGGCCGACGCCGCGCCAGCGGATGCGGCTCCGGTGGATGCACCGCCGGAGGACGCAGCCCCGGCGGACGCGGCCCCGGCGGGCGGCACCGAGTGATCTGACCAGCAAGGACTTAGGCAAGACATTCACTGACGCGGGGTGACACCGATGGCAGCCCGCAAGAAAGCTAGACGGAGGAAGCACAGCAATGGCGAAGCTCAGCTCAGCTGACCTGCTCGACGCGTTCAAGGAGATGACGCTGATCGAGCTGTCGGAGTTCGTGAAGCAGTTCGAGGACACGTTTGACGTCAAGGCCGCCGCGCCCGTCGCGGTAGCCGGCCCGGCCGCCGCTGGCGGCGGCGCCGCGGTCGAGGAAGTCGAGGAGCAGGACGAGTTCGACGTCATACTCGAGGCGGCCGGCGACAAGAAGATCCAGGTGATCAAGGAAGTGCGGCCGCTGACTGGCCTTGGCCTCAAGGAGGCCAAGGACGTGGTCGACGCCGCCCCGTCGAAGATACTCGAGAAGGTCAACAAGGAGACAGCCGAGAAGGCGAAGGCCGTACTCGAAGGCGTCGGCGCCACCGTCACGGTCAAGTAGTTCTCATCGCGCTGGCGTCAGGCGTCACCGCGCCTGGCGCCAGCGGCGCACCCCGAGGCTGTCTTGCGCGCCTTGTAGCCGCGCAGGCAGCCTCTAGTTTTCCCCGCGCTAGGCCGAGGCTAAACAAGTAATTGGCTGTGACTTTCGTCACGTTGATAGAGATGGCAACACAGTGCCCCGTGCTCTTGACGTTTTCGCCTTCAGGAGCGATGCTGCCTTCAACCGTGAGTATCAGGGTGCAATAGAGTTGACGGGCGGTGTGTGCATCGACTACACTGCCAATTTGCGCTGCACCCACATGTCCTCGGTAACATCGTAACCCACACGGTGTTGGCTCCAAGCTGTGTCCTCTCGCCGGTGTTGAATACCACGGGGGCGAGGCGGCAGGCGTTTGGCGTGCGCGCGGTACCGTTCAGCCACGAGCTCGGAAGGACCCCTGTTGGCAGCCTCGCGCAGCGCCTCAGCTATCGCTCCTGGTCCACATCGCATCTCATTCGCCCGTATCAAGGAACCACTTGAGGTTCCTAGCCTGCTCGCCCTGCAGACCGACTCGTTCGACTGGCTGCTTGGCAACGAGCGGTGGCGGGGGAAGGTAGATACCGAGCGCAAGCTCGGTCTTAAGGACCTCTCGGAGCAGTCAGGCCTCGAAGAGATCTTCGAGGAGATCAGCCCGATCGAGGATTTCACCGGGACGATGTCGCTGTCGTTCCGTGACCACCGGTTTGAGCCGCCCAAGTACACGGCTCAGGAGTGCCGCGAGAAGGACATGACCTTCTCCGCTCCGATGTTCGTGACGGCGGAGTTCATCAACAACTCGACCGGCGAGATCAAGAGCCAAACCGTCTTCATGGGCGACTTTCCGCTCATGACCGAGAAGGGCACATTCATCATCAACGGCACCGAGCGTGTCGTTGTCAGCCAGCTCGTCCGCTCGCCGGGTGTCTACTTCGACCGTCAGGTCGACAAGGCGTCCGACAAGGACATCTATAGCTGCAAGGTAATCCCGTCCCGCGGCGCCTGGCTCGAGTTCGAGATCGACAAGCGGGACAGCGTCGGCGTCAGGATCGACCGTAAGCGCAAGCAGAGCGTGACCGTGCTGCTCAAGGCGCTTGGCTGGGACGAGGCGAGGATACTCGAGCGGTTCGGCGCGTTCGAGTCGATGCGGGCGACCCTGGAAAAGGACCACACCACCGGCCAGGACGACGCGCTGCTCGACATCTACCGCAAGTTGCGGCCAGGTGAGCCGCCGACCAGGGAGTCGGCGCAGGCGCTGCTCGAGAACCTGTACTTCAACGCCAAGCGTTACGACCTGGCGAAGGTTGGCCGCTACAAGGTCAACAAGAAGCTCGGCCTAGCCCAGCCGATTGCCGAGGGCACGCTGACCGAGGAAGATATCGTCGCCACCATCGAGTACCTGGTCAGGCTGCACGTCGGCGAAGATGAGATGAAGTCGGCCGACCAGATCATCCCGATCGAGGTCGACGACATCGACCACTTCGGCAACCGGCGCCTGCGTACCGTCGGCGAGCTGATCCAGAACCAGGTCAGGCTCGGCCTGGCCAGGATGGAGCGGGTGGTCAGGGAGCGGATGACGACGCAGGACGTCGAGGCGATCACGCCGCAGACCCTGATCAACATCAGGCCGGTCGTCGCCTCGATCAAGGAGTTCTTCGGCACCAGCCAGCTCTCCCAGTTCATGGACCAGACCAACCCGCTGGCCGGGCTGACGCACAAGCGCCGGCTTTCCGCGCTCGGCCCGGGCGGACTGTCAAGGGAGCGTGCTGGGTTCGAGGTACGCGACGTGCACCCGAGCCACTACGGCCGGATGTGCCCGATCGAGACTCCAGAAGGTCCGAACATCGGCCTGATCGGTTCGCTGTCGTCCTACGGGCGGGTCAACGCCTTCGGGTTCGTCGAGACGCCTTACCGCAAGGTGAAGGCGGGCAAGGTGACCGACCAGGTCGACTACCTGACCGCCGACGAGGAGGACAGGCACGTCATCGCCCAGGCCAACGAGCCGATCGAGGCTGACGGCAGCTTCAGCAACGACCGTGTGCTCGTCCGGCGAAAGGGCGGCGAGGTCGACCTGATCAAGCCCGACGAGGTTGACTACATTGACGTCTCGCCGCGCCAGATGGTGTCGGTCGCCACCGCGATGATCCCCTTCCTCGAGCACGACGACGCCAACCGCGCGCTGATGGGCTCGAACATGCAGCGCCAGTCGGTGCCGCTGCTGCGCAGCGACTCACCGCTGGTCGGTACCGGCATGGAGTACCGGGCGGCGACGGACGCCGGCGACGTGATCGTGGCCGAGCAGGCTGGCGTGGTCGAGGAGGTCAGCGCCGACGAGATCACGGTCCTGCAAGACGACGGTGTGCGGCGCACCTACCTGGTCGCCAAGTTCCAGCGGTCCAACCAGGGCACCTGCTTCAACCAGAAGCCGATCGTGACCGGCGGGCAGCGCATTGAGGCAGGCCAGGTCGTCGCCGACGGCCCGTGCACCGACAAGGGCGAGATGGCGCTCGGAAAGAACCTGCTGGTCGCGTTCATGCCGTGGGAGGGTCACAACTACGAGGACGCGATCATCTTGTCCCAGCGGCTCGTGCAGGACGACGTGCTCTCTTCGATCCACATCGAGGAGCACGAAGTCGACGCGCGCGACACCAAGCTGGGTCCGGAGGAGATCACCAGGGACATACCGAACGTGTCGGAAGAGGTCCTGGCCGACCTTGACGACCGCGGCATCATCAGGATCGGCGCCGAGGTTGTCACCGGCGACATCCTGGTCGGCAAGGTCACGCCCAAGGGCGAGACCGAGCTGACTCCTGAGGAGCGGCTGCTGCGCGCGATCTTCGGCGAGAAGGCTCGCGAGGTCAGGGACACCAGCCTCAAGGTGCCGCACGGCGAGTCGGGCCGGGTCATCGGCGTCCGGGTGTTCTCCCGCGAAGAGGGCGACGAACTGCCGCCAGGCGTTAACGAACTGGTCCGCGTCTACGTGGCCGCCAAGCGCAAGATCACCGATGGTGACAAGCTGGCCGGTCGGCACGGGAACAAGGGCGTGATCGCCAAGATCCTGCCGGTCGAGGACATGCCGTTCCTTGAGGACGGAACCGCTGTTGACATCGTGCTCAACCCGCTCGGTGTGCCCGGTCGTATGAACGTAGGCCAGGTGCTTGAAACGCACCTGGGCTGGGTCGCTGCTACCGGCTGGCAGATCGACGGCGGTGAGGCGGGCTGGAAGGAGCGGCTGCGCCAGATCGGCGCTTCCGAGTCAGGACCAGGCACCAAGCTGGCCACCCCGGTGTTTGACGGCGCGCGCGAAGAGGAGATCACCGGTCTGCTCGGCTCGGCGCTGCCGAACAGGGACGGCAAGCAGATGGTCGGGGCCAGCGGCAAGGCGCTGCTGTTCGACGGCCGAACCGGCGAGCCGTTCAAGGACCCGATCTCGGTCGGCTATATCTACATACTCAAGCTGCTGCACCTGGTGGACGACAAGATCCACGCCAGGTCAACAGGCCCGTACTCGATGATCACCCAGCAGCCGCTCGGTGGTAAGGCGCAGTTCGGCGGGCAGCGTTTCGGTGAGATGGAAGTCTGGGCGCTCGAGGCCTACGGTGCCGCGTACGCGCTGCAGGAACTGCTCACGATCAAGTCAGACGACATTCTCGGCCGGGTGAAGGTCTACGAGGCCATCGTCAAGGGCGAGAACATCCCCGAGCCGGGCATCCCTGAGTCATTCAAGGTGCTGATCAAGGAGATGCAGTCGCTCTGCCTGAACGTCGAAGTGCTGTCGAGCGACGGCGCTGCGATCGAGATGCGCGACACCGACGAGGACGTCTTCCGTGCGGCGGAGGAACTAGGAATCGACCTGTCACGGCGCGAGCCGAGCAGCGTCGAAGAGGTCTGATCAGGACATCCCAGGGGATTAGGGGACAAAAATCGTGCTAGACGTCAACTTCTTCGACGATCTACGTATTGGGCTAGCCACGGCCGATGACATCAGGCTCTGGTCGCACGGCGAGGTCAAGAAGCCAGAGACGATCAACTACCGCACGCTCAAGCCTGAGAAGGACGGGCTCTTCTGCGAGAAGATCTTCGGTCCTACCAGGGACTGGGAGTGCTACTGCGGCAAGTACAAGAGGGTCAGGTTCAAGGGGATCATCTGCGAGCGCTGCGGCGTGGAGGTCACCAGGGCCAAGGTCAGGCGCGAGCGGATGGGTCACATCGAGCTAGCCGCTCCGGTGACCCACATCTGGTACTTCAAGGGCGTGCCGAGCCGGCTTGGCTACCTGCTCGACCTCGCTCCGAAGGACCTGGAGAAGGTCATCTACTTCGCCGCTTACATGATCACGCACGTCGACATCGACGCGCGCGACCGTGACCTGCCATCGCTTGAGGCGAGGATCACGAATGAGAAGAGCCAGATCGAGCAGCGCCGCGATGTCGACGTCGAGGCCAGGCAGAGCAAGCTGGAGAAGGATCTAGCCGAGCTCGAGGCCGCCGGTGCCAAGGGCGACGCGCGGCGCAAGGTCAGGGAGGCATCTGACCGCGAGTGCAAGCAGATCCGCGACCGGGCGCAGCGCGAGATCGACAGGATCGAAGAGGTCTGGAGCCGTTTCAAGGGCCTCAAGGTCCAGGATCTCGAGGGCGACGAACTGCTGTACCGCGAGATGCGGGACAGGTTCGGCCGTTACTTCCGCGGCGGCATGGGCGCTCAGGCGATCCAGGAGCGGGTTGGCAGCTTCGACCTCGAGGCCGAGGCGGCGAACCTGCGCGAGACGATCAGGAGCGGCAAGGGCCAGCGCAAGGCGCGCGCGCTCAAGCGGCTCAAGGTCGTCTCCGCGTTCCTCAACACCACGAACAGCCCGCTTGGCATGGTGCTCGACTGCATTCCTGTGATACCGCCTGACCTGCGGCCGATGGTGCAGCTCGACGGTGGCAGGTTCGCCACATCGGACCTGAACGACCTGTACCGGCGAGTTATTAACAGGAACAACAGGCTCAAGCGGCTTCTGGACCTCGGCGCACCCGAGATCATCGTGAATAACGAGAAGAGAATGCTGCAAGAGGCGGTCGACTCCCTCTTCGACAACGGCCGGCGCGGTCGCCCGGTCACCGGGCCTGGCAACCGGCCGCTCAAGTCGCTGTCGGACATGCTCAAGGGCAA
This sequence comes from Streptosporangiaceae bacterium, assembly GCA_035553055.1. Lineage (GTDB taxonomy): Bacteria > Actinomycetota > Actinomycetes > Streptosporangiales > Streptosporangiaceae > Chersky-822. The sequence goes on from DATNEK010000320.1 coordinate 37,931, forward strand.
GCAGGGCCGGTTCCGCCAGAACCTGCTCGGCAAGCGCGTCGACTACTCGGGCCGGTCGGTCATCGTCGTCGGTCCGCAGCTCAAGCTGCACCAGTGCGGGCTGCCCAAGGAAATGGCCGTCGAGCTGTTCAAGCCGTTCGTGATGAAGCGCCTGGTTGACCTGAACCACGCGCAGAACATCAAGTCGGCCAAGCGGATGGTCGAGCGCGCCAGGCCGGTCGTGTGGGACGTGCTCGAGGAGGTCATTCGCGAGCACCCCGTGCTGCTCAACCGCGCTCCGACGCTGCACCGGCTTGGCATCCAGGCGTTCGAGCCGCAGCTCGTTGAGGGCAAGGCGATCCAGATCCACCCGCTCGTCTGCACCGCGTTCAACGCGGATTTCGACGGCGACCAGATGGCGGTGCACGTGCCGCTGTCGGCCGAGGCTCAGGCCGAGGCGCGGATCTTGATGCTGTCGACCAACAACATTCTCAAGCCGGCCGACGGCAAGCCGGTGACCATGCCGACCCAGGACATGATCATCGGGATCTACTGCCTGACCAGGCAGGCGCCGGACGCCGTCGGCAGCGGCCGGGTGTTCGGCGGCCTAGCCGAGGCGCTGATGGCCTACGACCGCGGTGAGATCGACCTGCAGGCCGAGATCACCGTGCGGCTGCGCGACACCGCGCCGCCCGCGGCGATGGCCGACGGCTGGGAGCCCGGCCAGCAGTTCCGGCTGGCCACGACGCTCGGCCGTTGCCTGTTCAACGAGTCGCTGCCTGACGACTACCCGTTCGTGAACTACGAGGTAGGCAAGAAGCAGCTCTCGGTGATCGTCAACGAGCTGGCTGAGAAGTACCCGAAGGTCGAGGTCGCCTCGGCGCTCGACAAGCTCAAGGACGCCGGGTTCCACTGGGCGACCAGGGCGGGGGTCACGATCGCGATCGAGGACGTGGTCGCACCGCCGAACAAGGCGACGATTCTCGACACCTACGAGCGCCGTGCTGACAAGGTGCAGCGCGAGTACGAGCGCGGACTGATCACCGACGACGAGCGTCGTCAGGAGCTGATCGAGATCTGGACGCACGCCACGGCCGACGTGGCGCAGGACATGGAGCAGGCCTTCCCAGAGACCAACCCGGTCTGGATGATGGTCAACTCCGGTGCCCGAGGCAACCAGATGCAGGTCAGGCAGATCGCTGGCATGCGCGGTCTGGTCTCCAACCCGAAGGGCGAGACCATACCAAGGCCGATCAAGTCCAGCTTCCGCGAGGGCCTGTCCGTGCTCGAGTACTTCATCTCGACCCACGGCGCCCGCAAGGGACTGGCCGACACCGCGCTGCGCACAGCCGACTCCGGGTACCTCACCCGGCGTCTGGTCGACGTCGCACAGGATGTCATCGTCCGCGAGGAGGACTGCGGCACCGACCGTTCGCTCGCGATGCGGATCGGCGAAAAGGACGCAGAAGGCAACGTCCGCAGGCTGGCCAACATCGAGAACACCGGTACGGGTCGCACCCTGTCCGAGGATGTGACCGGTCCCGACGGCGAGGTGCTCGCCAGGGCCGAGGACGACATCACCGAGTCGATGATCGACCAGATCGTGCGGGCCGGCATCGAGTCGGTGCGCACCTACAGTGTCCTGGTCTGCCAGGCCAAGGTCGGTGTCTGCGCCAAGTGCTATGGCCGCTCGCTCGCCACCGGCAAGCGGGTCGACGTCGGCGAGGCGGTCGGCATCATCGCCGCCCAGTCAATCGGTGAGCCGGGAACGCAGCTGACGATGCGTACGTTCCACACCGGTGGTGTCGCTGGCCTGGACATCACCCACGGCCTGCCGAGGATCCAGGAGCTGTTCGAGGCCAGGATCCCCAAGGGCATGGCGCCGATCAGCGAGGTCGACGGCACCGTCAGGATCGAAGAGCCTGAGAAGGCCCGCAAGATCATCATCACGCCAGACGATGGTTCTGATGAGGTCACCTATCAGGTGTCGATCAGGTCGCGGCTGCTTGTCGCCGACGGCGACCACGTCACGGTGGGCCAGCAGCTCATCGCCGGCGCGGTCAACCCGCACGAGGTGCTGCGCATTCTCGGGTCACGTGAGGTGCAGTTGCACCTGGTTCACGAGGTCCAGGAGGTGTACCGGTCGCAGGGCGTGTCGATACACGACAAGCACATCGAGATCATCATCAGGCAGATGCTCAAGCGCGTGAACGTGCTTGAGTCTGGCGACACCGACCTGCTCCCAGGCGAGCTAGTCGAGCGGCCGAGGTTCGAGGAGATCAACCGGGCGGTTGTCGAGTCCAGCGGTACCTCAGCGGCCGGTCGTCCGGTGCTGATGGGCATCACGAAGGCGTCGCTGGCCACCGAGTCGTGGCTGTCGGCGGCCTCGTTCCAGGAGACGACCAGGGTGCTGACCGACGCGGCGATCCACGCCAGGTCGGACTCGCTGGTCGGCCTCAAGGAGAACGTCATCATCGGCAAGCTGATCCCGGCCGGTACCGGCATGCAGCGGTACCGCGGACTGCGGGTGGAGCCCAAGGAGGACGCGAGAGCCGCGGCCTACCCGGCGGCGACCTACACCACGCCGGACGTCGCCTACCCGTTCGGCGCTCCGTCAGGCGAGTCGGTCCCGCTCGAGGAGTACGACTTCGGCACCTACCACCGGTAGGAGCGCAAGCCTTCGACCATGAAGGGGGCGCGACCCGCAAGTCCGGGTCGCGCCCCCTTCGGCACAGCGGGCCGCTCACCCGCACGAACCTGGCTAGCGGAACCGTCTTGCCGGGAGCGGTCACTGATTGCGATCGGAATGCCATGAGGCCCCGTGAGGCGAGGCCGGCTGGCCAAGCGGCCAGGCAGTGTTGTGCGGGCGCGCCTTCAACGACGGCAAGGTGCACATCGCTGTTGTTCACCGGCGCGCGCCAACGACAGCAAGGTGCACATCGCCGGGCCGGCGATGTCGCCCGCGCGTGCGGCGGCGCCGTCGGCCCGCGGTCAGGCGGCGACCTGGCCCGCCTCGCGAGGGATACGCTCGTCGCCCGTTTTACGGCAGCTCCGGCCGCTCGCCTCGCGGCAGCCTTGCGGTCGGGCGGCGGGGTTCGGGAAATATTTCCGCCGTTTGTGCGGTTAACGGCTGTTGCTCTGCGGCTGGTAGATCACGAGGCGGTCAAGCCGTTCGCGGGTTTAGCCAGCGTCGGATATCGTGAAGTGTTCGCAAGAGCCAGGACGCCCGCTCGCTTTGACGATCGCGGTCGGCGTTGGGTATCCTGACTCTTCGTGCCCGTGCTTAACGGGTACGCGCGTCCGTGAACTGTGGCTAGTGCCGTCGTGAAGGTGGCCAGCCGCGAGGGTCGGACGTGAGCGACTTCCCTCCCTGTCACCTGGGCTGCTTGCGGCCAGGTGCACCGTGAGAAGGGCGACACGCCCGAGCGCGGGGGTCGGAGCAGGCAGACCACCAGTCTGTGTGAGCGAGGTCGGTTGCGCCCGGAAACGCAGGGCGCCGACCACTGAGCGAGCGCGGCATACGAATAGCAGCAAGACCTAGCAGCACGAAACTTAGCAGCAGAAGACGGAGACGCGGTGCCCACGATCCAGCAGCTGGTCCGCAAGGGCCGCCAGGACAAGGTAGGCAAGAACAAGACACCGGCGCTCAAAGGCAGCCCGCAGCGTCGCGGTGTCTGCACGCGCGTCTACACGACCACGCCCAAGAAGCCGAACTCCGCGCTCCGCAAGGTCGCCAGGGTCAGGCTGACGAGCCACGTCGAGGTCACGGCGTACATCCCAGGCGTCGGCCACAACCTGCAGGAGCACTCCATCGTGCTGGTCAGGGGCGGCCGGGTGCGCGACCTGCCCGGTGTCCGCTACAAGATCATCCGCGGCTCGCTCGACACCCAGGGCGTGCGCAACCGGAAGCAGGCCCGCAGCCGTTACGGCGCGAAGAAGGAGAAGAGCTGACATGCCGCGCAAGGGCCCAGCCGTCAAGCGGCCGCTTGTCACCGACCCGGTGTATGGCTCGCCGCTGGTCACCGCTCTGGTGAACAAGATTCTGCGGAGCGGCAAGCGCTCGCTGGCCGAGCGCATCGTCTACGGCGCGCTCGAAGGCTGCCGCGACAAGACCGGCAACGACCCGGTCGTCACGCTCAAGCGCGCGCTCGACAACGTCAAGCCGACGCTTGAGGTGAAAAGCCGCCGGGTCGGTGGCGCCACCTACCAGGTGCCGGTCGAGGTGAAGGCGTCCCGCAGCACCACGCTGGCGCTGCGCTGGCTGGTCTCCTACTCGCGGGGGCGCCGCGAGAAGACGATGACCGAGCGGCTCATGAACGAGCTGCTCGACGCGAGCAACGGCCTCGGAGCGAGCGTGAAGCGCCGTGAAGACACGCACAAGATGGCCGAGTCCAACAAGGCATTCGCCCACTACCGCTGGTAG
>DATNEK010000321.1:0-7145 GCA_035553055.1 Streptosporangiaceae bacterium
TATTTGATTATAAGGAACGCAGTGGTCGATGCGGCGAGTAGCGCGGAGACACCCATGGATGTCGCGACCACGTACACAGCCGTCCCCACGTGGATTCCTAACACAGAAACTATTCCGGCGGCGCGGCCCTGTGAAACACTCCTGGTCACAATGTAGATTACCGCCGGCCCGGGAAGGGCCAAAATGGCCAGAGCGGCCGCCCCGAATAATAGAATATTCGCCAATGGTGGCACCCAAGAATTTTAGCAGTCGGTTCAGGCCACTTCAATGGCTGGTCGATCGGAGAGTTATCCGTCCGCGCCTTGCAGGATCTCGGTCAGCTTGCTGAGGTCGATGTTGCCGCCGGAGACCACGCAGACAAGCTTTCCTTCGCCCGCCCGGCCCGACAGCGCGGCGGCCGGCGCCAGCGCTCCCGCGCCCTCAGCGATCACTCGCGCGCGCTCGGCCAGCACCCGGATCGCAGCCGCCACCTCGGCGACCGGGATGCCGAGCGCGCGGTCGACCAGCGGACTGACGAGCGGCCACATGCTGTCGAGCACGCGGCGACTGCCGGCGCCGTCGACGAACGAAGGGCTGAACGGCGCATCGGCCGGCTGGCCAGCGGCCATCGCCGCCGCCAGTCCGGCGCCGGTCGCCGGCTCCGCGGTGATGATCGCTGTCCGCGGGCGCAGGGCCTTGATCGCACTGGCAATACCGGCGGTCAGCCCGCCACCGCCATACGGGATGATCACGGCGTCGGGATCGGGCAGGTCCTCGAGTATCTCCAGGCCGATCGTGCCGTTGCCTGCCATGACCGCGGGGTCTTGCACCGGGTGCACGAACATACCGTCGAGACCTTCGGCCTCGCTGGTGATGATGACGTTCCACCAGTCGTCGTAGGGCCGCTTCACCACCTGGCCGCCGAGCCGCTCGATCGCGGCGAGCTTCGCCTGCGGCGCGCTCTGCGGCACCACGATCGACGCCGGGACGCCGAGTTCGCGCGCCGTCCACGCCACGCCCTGCGCCATGTTTCCCGCGCTGGCGGTGACCAGGCCCTTCGCGCGTTCGCTCGGAGGAGCGAGCATGATCGCGTTGGTCGCTCCCCTGATCTTGAATGAATTAATCGGCTGGAGGTTCTCGAGCTTGAGGTAGATCTGCGCCTTCGTATCCACCTGCAGCCGGACAAGGGGCGTCCTGAGCGCGACGCCGGCGATCCGGTCTCGTGCTGCCTCGATTGCGGCAAGCTCGATCACGCGAAGATCCCTTCGATCTCGACCCGTTCGCGGTCAAGTACTGGATGGTCGATAGCCTCGCGAACCGGCTTCAGGTGCTCAGGGCACCCAGGGCCGATCACGATCTGGGTAACCCGGTCGTCAGCGAGCAGCCAGCCAAGCGCGAGGCCCGCTATCGAGATTCCCCGGCTTGAGGCCATCTCTTCGAGGCGCGCGAGCGCCGTGAACGTGCGCTCGGTCAGCAGGCCCTGGTACGGCTCAGGACGCTGGGTCATCCGCGATCCGGGGGGAAATGGCTCACCGTAGCGATACTTGCCGGTAAGCCAGCCGCCGGCCAGCGGACTGAAGGCCAGGTACGCCAGCCCCCTTTGGTCGCACAGCGGAAGCACCTCGCCCTCGTCCTGCCGGTGTAGCAGCGAGTAGTTGTTCTGGATGGCCAGCGGGTCACCAGCGCCGAGAGCCGCCGTCAACTGCCCGGCGCCAAAATTGCTGACTCCGTAAGCACGGATCGACCGCTGCGCGACCGCGGTGTCGAAGGCGCCGATCGTCTCGGCGATCGGCACATCGGGGTCGTAGTCGTGGGCGAGGTACAGATCGACCTGATCGACGCCGAGCCGGTCAAGACTTGCCAGAAGCTGACGGGCGATCCGCTCCGGTGCGAGGCCGTGGTCGGCACCAGTCGTCATCGGGTTGAACGTCTTGGTGGTGACCAGCGGCCTGACGCCGCGAGATCGGATCCAGCGGCCGATCGCCTGTTCGCTGCGTCCGCCCCCGTAGGCGTCGGCGGTGTCGAAGTGGGTGATGCCAAGCTCCCAGGCAGCGTCCATGAGCTCAAGCGCCTGATCCTGGGTAAGTCCACGGCCGAAGAACTCCGGTGCCGAGCCGATCCCGCCGAAATTTCCGCAGCCAAGCGCGATTCTGGGTATCGCGAGGCCCGACCGGCCGAGGTGACGAGTAGCGGCGAGCGGTGCGCTCACTGGTTCGGACCGCGCTCAGTGGGCATCAGCGAAGTAAATCAAAGTCTTACTTGACGGAGCAAATGAACGGTCTTTTAATTTCCCCGTGGGGCGAATAGCTGGCGCGACCGCAGTGCAGACCCGTGAGCGCCTGCTGGCAGCGGCGGCAGACGTCTTCGCCGAGCGCGGGTACGACGGTACTCGCGTGGCCGACATCGCCGCAGCCGCCGGGGTAAGCAACGGAGCGCTCTACGCGCACTTCGACAGCAAGGCCGAGCTGCTGGTGGCCGCGCTGCGGGCGCACGGCCAGCGGCGGCTTGCCGACATGATCGCGGCCGACCCAGGTCGCTCGATCACCGAGGTGCTGCTGATGGCCGGGCGCGCACTGCGCCGCCGCCGCGACCCGCGCGGCTACCTCATCGTCGAGGCTCTCGTGGCCGCCCGCCGCGACAGTGACGTCGCCGGGCCGATGCGGGATCTAGCGGCGGAGCGCGCATCCTGGCTGGCCGACCTGATGCGTGAGGCCCAGGCGGCGGGTGAGATCGATCCAACGCTGTCCCCAGCCGCACTTGGCTACTTCTGCCTGCTGCTCGCGATGGGAAGCGCGCTGATTACGCCTGACCTGCACCAGATCGGCGATGAGGAGTGGGCCGAGGTGCTGACGCGGGTTGCCGGCGTGCTCACCACAAAAGACAAGCGATAGTGCTCGCGACAAACCAGAAAGGCTAAGCGGATGCCAGAACGCAAGAGCCCAACGGCTGTTCTTCACGAAGGTCCGCGCGCGCTCAGCGATGCGCAGGTCAAGCAGATCGAGGAGTCCGACCTGGCGGCTGTGCTCAACGTCGACATCGACGACGTCATCGAGTACGTGCACAAGGACCTCAAGGCGCTGCCTGACTTCACCACGCTGTACCGCAAGTACCTCAAGCAGCGCTGGGATGTATACGATCTCGACTTCAGCCAGGACAAGATCGACTGGACGGAGAAGATGACGCAGGCCGAGCGGGAGTCCTTCATGGCCATCGCCTCCGGCTTTCATCACGGCGAACGTCAGGTCGAGATCGAGCTGCCGGTATTCATGATCGGCGCCAGCGAGGAGGAGAAGCTTCACATCGCCGCCCAGATCGAGGACGAGGCGCGGCACACGGTCTTCTTCGACCGGTTCTACCGCGAGGTCGTGGGCCTGGACGGCGACGACATCATGGACATTCTCGACGCGTCGTTCCCATGGGTGTCCGAGACCTTCGTCGGGCCGTTCGGGCTGCTCGCCTACCAGGCGGACGAGGTACGGCGCAATCCGTACGACGAGCGGGCGAGGGTCAGGTATGGCACGACGTATTTCCTGTGGATCGAGGGCGTTCTCGCGCTGTCCGTCATGAAGGTCACGCTCTCCTACGCCCGCTGGCGCGGCTTCCTGCCCGCGTACTACACCGGCTTCACCGCCACCTGCCGCGACGAGTCACGGCACGTCCAGGGCGGCATGCGCTACCTGCAGGACGCGGTACGCAAGGATCCGACGATGATCAACGAGATCCACGACACCTTGCGCACGATACTCGCGCTGTCCGGCGTGGCCAGCAGGGAGATCATCTATGAGCCGCTCGGCTGGACTCAAGACGAAGTTCGGATGCTGTTCTTCCAGCAACTCGGCCGTAAGCTGAACGACGTGGGCATCAGTCTGCCTGCCGACCTGGAGGAACTGGTCCATCAGGTGCAGCCCGTCCTGGCGGGTGGGTGAGTCGTGGCTGAACCGAAATTCTTCAGCAAGGAATGGGCCGACGCGGTCGGCCAAGCGCTCGCGGCGGGTCCGTCGGTCACGGCCAAGGCCGGAAAACTGCAGATGTACTGGGACTTCTTTGAGCTCATCAAGAGCAAGTACCCGGCATCGTGGGCGCTTGGCTGCCGCGACCTGCCTGCTGAACTCGGCTCAGCGCCTACCTATCTGTTCCTGCGGTGGGCTGACGGCACAATCGTCGACTGCCAGCTCATCGGGCCCGATGACCCGCTGGACGCTACTTACGTGCTTGGCATGGACTACGCGGACTGGAAGGCGCTGCACGAGGGCTACGACGCGCAGCGCACCGTGATGTACCGCAAGATCTTGCTCGAGGACGGTAACCTGCTGGAATTTTTCAAAACGATCTACTTCTTCGCCGAATGCCTGGCAGTCGTCGGCACGGTCTCGGCCGACTACCCGTGATCTGAGGCGCTGGCGGCGAGAAGCTCGGCGAGGTGGATGCCGGTGCGATGAGCAAGATGGTCGACCTGCGTCCGGCAGGAAAAGCCGTCGGCGAGCATGATCGCCGACGACGGCGCTCCAGCGAGCGCGGGAAGCAGCGCGTTACTGGCGACGGCGACGCTGAGGTCGTAGTGCCCGCGTTCCGCGCCGAAATTGCCGGCCAGGCCGCAGCAGCCTTCGACGACACGGGCATCCACGCCGGCCCGGGCGAGCAGTGCCAGGTCGGCCGAGTACCCGAGCACCGCCCGGTGGTGGCAGTGCGGCTGGACGATCGCGGTCGTGCCGGCCATCGCCGGAGGCTGCCAGCCATCGGCGCTGGTGAGCACTTCGGCCAGGGTTCTGACCGACTTCGCGACCGCTTCGACGGCCGGGGTGCGGCCAAGCAGCTCGGCGGCGTCGCCGCGGAACAACGCGGTGCACGAGGGTTCGAGGCCGACGATCGGGACGCCGGCTTTAGCCGGCACCTCAAGCGCCGCGACGCTGCGGGCAAGCATTTTTCGCGCCGTGCCGAGCTGGCCGGTTGAGACCCAGGTCAGGCCGCAGCAGAGCGGCCGCTCTGTAATCGTCACGCGGAACCCGGCGGCCTCGAGCACGGCGACGGCGGCGACGCCGACCTGCGGCGTGAAGTGGTTGGTGAAGGTGTCCACCCACAGCAGCAGCGGTGCGCCGGCCGCGGCCTGATGCCGGGCGAACCACTGCCGGAAAGTCCTGGTCGGCAGCGCCGGGAATGGCCGCCGCCCGTCGACGCCCGCGATCCGCTTGGCGGCCGGAGCCAGCGGGCCGGACAGCACGCGGTTGACGAGCTGAGGTGACCGCGAGGCAAGGCGAACCCAGACAGGCAGCCAGCCAAGGGAGTAGTGCGCGCCGGGCCGCAGGCGTCGCCGGTACCGCTGATATAGCACCTCGGCCTTGTAGCTGGCCATGTCAACGCCCATGGGACACTCGGTCGAGCAGGCCTTGCATGACAGGCACAAGTCGAGCGCCTCGGCCACTTCCGCTGACCGCCAGCCTCCGGGCAGCGACCCGTTGGCCAGTTCCTGCAGCACCCTCGCCCGGCCCCTGGTTGAGTCCTTCTCGTCCCTGGTGGCGCGGAAAGACGGGCACATCACGCCAGAAGCCGCCGTGACCCGGCACTTTCCGACCCCGACGCAGCGATGCACCGCGGCGCTGAACTCTCCGCCATCATCGGCGTAGCGCAAGCCGGCCCGATCGCGGTCGATAGATGCCGATGCCAGCCGCAGGTCGGCGTCGACCGGACGGGGGCGCACGATGACGCCGGGATTCAGCACGTCGAGCGGATCGAACAACCCCTTGACCGCGGCGAAAGTGTCTAGCGCCTGGGCCGAGTACATCATCGGCAGCAGCTCGCTTCGAGCGCGGCCGTCGCCGTGCTCGCCCGAGACCGAGCCGCCGTAACTGGCCACTAGCCTGGCCGCGTCGGTGAGAAAGCCGCGGAACACCGCCCGGCCGCCGGGACGGCTGAGCGGAAAGTCGATGCGGATGTGAACGCAGCCATCCCCGAAGTGCCCGTACGGCGCGCCGGTCAGATCCCATTGGGTCATCAGGGCTTCGAACTCGCGCAGGTAGGCACCTAGGCGCTCCGGCGGCACGGCGGCGTCTTCCCAGCCAGAAAGCGCCGGGCCGTGGCGACCGAGCCGAGCCGACAGCGCGGCGCCGTCCTCTCTGATCCGCCACAGCGCCGTCGCTTCCGCCGCGCTGGCCACTACCCGCCCGCCGAGCCCGCCCGCCTCCCGCACCAGTGCGTCAGCCCGAGCGCCGACTTCGGCGCGGTCATCGCCGCCGAGCTCGGCGAGCACCCACGCTCCTCCGCGCGGCAGTTCAGGAACGGCCGCTCCGCCAGGCCCCCGCTTGGCGATGCGCACGATCCGCTCGTCAAGACCTTCGAGCGCGATCAGGCGGGACGGCAGCAACGAGGGCACGGCGTCAGCGGCGGCCGCGATGTCGGAGTAGCCGAGCACGACAAGCGCCGTGGCCGCAGGCGCGCGTACCAGGCGCAATGTCGCCTGGCACACGACGGCCAGGGTGCCTTCGGTGCCCGCGAGCGCCGCGGCCAGGTGAAATCCGCGTTCGGGTAGCAGGTGCTCAAGTGAGTATCCGGAGACCTGGCGGGTGAACATGCCGAACTCTTGGCGGATCACACCGAGCCGCGACCGGACGAGCCGCTCGAGTTCGGAGACCACAGGCATCGACGGCTGAGCGCCGTTCGCGCCGACTCGCAGCCGATCACCAGTGCCGGTCACCACGTCAAGCTCGGTCACGTTGTCAGCGGTACGGCCGTAGCCGAGCGCGCGTGCACCGCAGGCGTTGTTACCGATCATGCCGCCGATCGTGCACCGGCTGTGGGTTGACGGCTCAGGCCCGAACCGCAGGCCGTGCGCAGCGGCTTTGACCTGCAGGTCGTCGAGCACCACACCGGGGTCCACCACGGCGGTGGCCGATGCCGCGTCGATGTCGTGGATCTGGTTGAGATACCGAGAGAAGTCGAGTACTACCCCGGGCCCGACCGAGTTACCGGCGATCGACGTGCCGCCGCCCCGAGCGGTCAGCGGTACCCGCTCCGACCGGCACGTGTCCACGACCGCGGCGACCTCGTCCGGGTCGCGCGGGAACACCACGACCGCCGGCATTACCCGGTAAAGCGAGGCGTCAGATGAGTACTCAGCCCGCCGCCTGAGGCTCTCGTCCACACCGACGACGCCGGCCCTGCGCAGGGCGGCG
>DATNEK010000322.1:0-10372 GCA_035553055.1 Streptosporangiaceae bacterium
CGCTGACCCGGTCGCGCACCCACGCGATGACACCGCCATAGTCGCCGAGCAGCTCGCGTAGCCGTGCGGGCCATTCTTCCTTTGCCGGCCGACTCGGCTCCGGCGTGTTCTCGACCATGAAGACGTACATCTCGTCCGCCGAAACCGGGCTGCAGCCGACTCGGCCGCGCGGCCCGGCGAAGACCGTGATCCCGTCGCTAATCTCTGAATGCCTTCCGACCATGGCACGCCACGCCGTCTGACCTGTGAAGGACGGCGCCGGCGCTTGCGGGAAGGCCATCTCACGTGCCTTCGACCACAACCCGTCAGCGCCGATGACGTCGAAGCCCTTCTTGGCCAGCACGATAGCCGCGGACAGACCGGCCAGGCCGCCGCCGATAATGAGCAACCTCAACGGCATTTCTCCATTAAGAAAGGCGTGGCGCGGGAGCGGTCCCCCGTTCCCGCGCCACCCGCGACCTAGCGGATCAGAAGGTCATCGTGATGAACCTGTCCATCCTCGGGGTTCCGATTCCGGTGGCAAGGTCGAAGCCGCTGACCGTGGGGAAGAACCCGTTGTTGTTCTCCACCTGGCCGGCTCCGTTGATGTCGTGGAAGAAGAAGTTAGGTGCGATGTTGTACAGCAGGTAGAGCAGCGGGTTGAGGTTTCCGCTGCGGAAGCCCTGGAAGCTGTCGCGGTCGGCGGCGATCGCTGACCACAACGGCGACGACAGGCTGGTGCCGCCGATGCCGAACCACCCGGGCGGGGTCTGGAACTGGCTGAACTCTCCGCAGATGCTGAACGGGGTGTTCGCGTTGCCAGTGCAGAACTCGCCGTACGGCGTGTTCTCGTCGGCGTTGGCTGAGACGTCAGGGTCTTCGCGGCATGGCGTGCCGACCGCGGCGAACGCGCACTGGGATGTGCCGTTACCCGCGGTGCTGAACGAATTGCTCACGCCCGGTCCACGCTGGTAGAACGGCCGGCCCCACCACTGGCTGTTGCCGCCGCCACCGGCGCCGCCGCCCGCGCACCACTGGAAGCCCGTCAGACCGTCGCTGCCAGGACCGCTGTTGCAGAGGTTCAGGAAGTTCCAGATCGTCTCTGTGTTCTTCGGGTACTGCGGGTGCGCGTTGAGGTCAGGGTTGAAGTTCTCGAACGAGGTGCCGCCGACGCTGGTCACCCAGGGCTGCGACGGCGGGTCAAGCACGTTGAGAATCGTCGTGCCATCCGACCTGATGCAGGAGAACGCACCGCTGTCGCCTTCGGCACCGAACGTGCTCTGGCCCTGCATAGCCATCTGCTCGAAGACAACGTTCTCGGCCTGCTCGTAGGCCGCGGAGTTGTCGTTCTCGCAGACCGCCCAGCTCGAGCTGACCGACGCGACAGCGTTGTCATTGGCGATATTGACCCACTCGTCGAGCGAGGTCTGCCCGGTGAAGTCGTTCGGCGCGTTGTAGACGACCAGGTGCGAAACGTCGGGCGATACCGCGAGCTGAGTCTCGATGTCAGCGTCCACCTCAATGTCGCCTGCGTAGAACTCGAACTGCGGCGGGCACTGGTCGCCCACTGGGCACTGCGGGTTCAGCGGTCCGCCATCGACGTTGACATTGACCAGCGGCGGGGTGAAATTCGGGCCGAAGAACGTATGCGCGTAGGTGTCGATGTCCGATTCCTGGTAAGCGGACAGTTCGAATACCCCGATGTTGACGCCGGCGCCCTTGCCGCGCGGGCCGACGTGCGGTGCGTTGTACAGCGAGTTGGTCTGGTCAGGCGTCAGGCCGTTGCAGCCTGGGGCGCCGCCGTAGCCGAACGGGAAGCCGCTGACCCCGAGTATCGCGTTGGCGAGTTGCTGCTCGGTCGGGTACGGCGTCTCGCATGAGGTGTCGGACGGGTGCTTAAGCCCGGCCTCCCTGGTGGAATGCGGTGCGCGAATGATGTTCGTGTGCGCGCGCGAGGTATTGGTCAACCCGATCACGCCGAACACGTGGGACGCGATCGCGGCCGGCATCTCGACCGGCCGTGAGTTGGCGAAGTACCGAACGCCGCGCGGATCGCGGAAGTTGCTCAGCGTGGTGCGGAACGCGGCCGAGATCTGCCGGCTCGAGCCGACAGCGCGGACCAGGAATGGTGACGACGACTTCGCGGTCGCGAGGCCCTGGCTCTTGAGGTAGTTCCTGACCAGGGCGCGGGTCGCCAGGGTCGGCGCGTATCGCGCGTCGAACCTCCCGGTCGCCAGCCACTTGTGGTAAGAACCGCTGTGCTTGGTGTAGAGCGCCTTGATAGTGCGGGCCAGGCCAGCCGCATTCCTAGGGGCCAGCGCTACTTCGATGGACATCCGTGCACTGTGGTAGCCGCCGGTGATCGCATCGGTCGTCGGCGAGACACTCCCCTTGATCGCGACGAAGTGCGGCCCGGTCGTTGCTGGCGCCGCCATCGCGCCGGTCGCGGCCATCGCGCCGGTGGCGGAGATCGCCAGTCCGATCACGGCAACGGCGCCGGCCTGCACTGGACGATTGATCAGACGCATCCAGCCCCTCCTTGGCATAGGTTTAAAAACGGCTGCGCCGCTTAACCTATGACAAAAGTGGCTATCCTGTCACTGCTCGATTCGCGCCTCAGTAATGCACGAGCCGATTAACATCTGCGCTATTACCATGAGCAAGCCGCTTTGTATAGTCCCCCGTTTGCGGCTCAAGCTAGCGGTATCGGCCAGGGGAACGCTCGGCCAGGATCGCGGCTCCGTCGAGCGTGATCGTGGCGCGTTCGAGGCCGATGGCCGGCCATTCGACGCTTAGCTCGAACGGCTCGGCTGGCGGCAGCGGCCACGACCAGATCCCGATCTCGGCCACGTGACGGCTGCCGTCTGGGTAGATCGTGTATCGAAAGGGATACGCCACAGGACCGTCAGGACGCTGACCGGCGAAGAACTTCTCGCCTCGGTTCGCCGAGTCAGCGACCCGGCCATCGGTGTAGCGCACCAGCGCCCGCAGCGGGCCATCGCTTGTGCTGCCAGGCATCTTGGCCCGCTTGTGCCCGTCGACCGCGCGCCGGCCCCTTTTCTCCTCTTGCGGTGTAAGTCCGGCCAGGTCGACAGCGAATTCGAACTCGAACATGCACCCGTCGTCCCAGACCTCGATCGAGCGCAGCGTGGCCGACCCCCTGGAACCCCGGCCCGCCACGGCAAGCTCGCGCTTGTTCGATATCTCGCCGACCTGCCGCCCCTGCGGGCCGTACCAGGGCCCAGCGACTGTCTTGAGATGCTTGGCCACCACGTCAGTCGTCTTGTGAACCTGCTCGGCCGCGGCTGACGCTGGCCACAGCTGGACGAGATGCTCTTCGACGGGAATGCCGGCCACGACGTCACTTGACGCTCCGGCGTCCCGGCCGCGCGCGTGCACCCGCACCCGGTAGTCGGCGGCCCGTGGCGGCGTCAGGCCGGAGAGTTCGGCAGGCCCATCTCCGCCGCTCAGGATGCTCAGGCCGCCAGCACCCGTGGTCAGTGAGACTTCGGTCACCTCATCCCACGGACCGGTGTCCAGCTCCGGTGCGCTGTCGCCGACGTGCACGCTCAGCGCGATGTCGCCGAACTGCGTGCCCGTGATGACGATGGCGAGCCCTGGTGCCGCGGCGACAAGTCCGCCGGATCCACCAGGATCGGGCTCGAGATCGGATACGCCATCCCAGATGGCGTACTGCCCGTCCTGCACGTCCAGCCTGACAGGCCCGGCCGGCACCATGGGTCCGCCTCCTCGTTCCTTGACCGGGCGCCTGGTCAGTTCACGATGAACACAAAATATGGATCCTTGTTGAGCAGTCTTTCAGACCTGTACATCGCCACTCGCAGAGCGCCCTCGCGGGAGTTCTGATCGCCGGGCACCGGGAAGGTGCTGTTGCTGTGCGGGAAGAACGCCGCGCCCTGGAACGTCGCAGCGAAAGGGTACTCGTCGCAGGTGAGCGGCGCGAAGTGCTTATGCGCGCAAGCGGCCCTGCGGTTCTTCCTGGCGACCGAACTGCTGGTCGCCCTGGTCAGCGGAGATCCGTGACCGAACCAGCCGAAGTGCCGCGGCTTGGTTCGCTGCGCGTGCTCGATATGCGAGGCGACGGAGTTGACGCCTTGCCCGTGCAGGTGGAGCACGTAGGCACCGGCGACGCCGCTGAACGCACAGCCGCTCGTGCCCTTGACCGCGACGCTGTCGCACCGGGCCGGCCCCATGCCAGGCAATGGCAGGTCACTGGTGTCGGCCGCCCCGGCGTGCCGGAGGAAGATCTTCGGCGTCTGGTGCGTGAAATCGGTACCTGTGCCGGGTGACTTGATCCCGAACGCGAACGACGCGACTTCGTGAAGAGGCAAGGGAAACACCGGTGAGCCCGCCGCCGAGCAGCCGCCTGTGCACTTGATGGTGGCCGGGGCGAGCATGCCGCTCGTGGCCTCCCCGGTCGCGCTCAGCAGCTTCATCGCTACGGTGAGCTTCCAGCTTCGTTTGTTGGAGCTGAGTGTCTCGTTGTACTTGACGTTGACCTTCCCGGTGCCGACCACATCGCCGCTCGGCAGCTCGACGATCTTGAACTTGATGTTGAAGTCGCCGCAGGAGGCATGCCTGGCGGTGACCAGGAATCCCAGCTTGCAGATGCTAGCGTCCGGGGAAATAGCGACGCTGACCGGCACGGTGGCTGGCACAGCCACGGTACTCGCGGCTCCGCTGACACACGAAGCCTCAGCAGCCGGGCTTGATCTATCGACGGTGCAACTGCTGACCGAGGAGAACGTGACGCGTTCGGCGCGCACCAGCGGATAGGTCGCGGCCTGCGCCTTGGCGCGACCCGCTGGCGCTGCCAGGGCGGATGAGGTTGCCGCAGGCGCCGAGGCGAGGAAGCCAAGCACGACGACCGATCCGAGGACGGCTATTCCGGGCTTAACTAATGATCTAAACATGTATAATCTCATATCCCCTGATGAAGCACTTTCCGATGCCCAACATAACATCCGGGAACGGCCAACCTCCGGGAAGGGAATGGATCACTGGGGCTCGGCGATACCTTGGGACACGGAAGGACCCCGCCGACGCGAGCGGAACATGGCGCGTCCTTGAACCCGACATAGAGGGGCAGACGTACTTTAGGCATGAACACCGAACGCACGGCCGCGACCGGCGGCCGCCTTGGACTCGGGCTGCGGCTCGCTGGAGCCGCTCTGCTCGCGGTGACCGCGGCTATCCACCTTGACCTCTACCTGACCGGGTACAAGACCATCCCAACGATCGGTCCGCTGTTCCTGCTCCAGGTCATCGTCGCGTTCGCGCTGGCGCTGGCGGTGGCGGCTGTCGGAGGCAGGCTGCTCGCCGCCGGCGGCGCCGTCTTCGCGATCGCCACGCTGGGCGGCTACCTGCTTACTGTGTGGGTCGGACTGTTCGGCTTTCGTGAAATCCGAACGACCGCTGGCATCGTGGCCGGGATTGTCGAGGTCGCCGCGTTCGGCGTGCTCGCCGCGCTTGCCTTGCTGCCGACGGCACCGGGCGCGAAGTCGGTAACCGACCGGTTCGACGCTGTGATCGCCTCCTTGGCTGATCGGCTACCCGGCGGGA
Source organism: Streptosporangiaceae bacterium (assembly GCA_035553055.1). Lineage (GTDB taxonomy): Bacteria > Actinomycetota > Actinomycetes > Streptosporangiales > Streptosporangiaceae > Chersky-822. Next base: position 5,563 of record DATNEK010000322.1, read on the forward strand.
CGCGCGGTTCGTCAATCGCGGTCGGCGCGATCTCGCTCGTCGCCCTCATCGTGCTTTTCGTATCGGTGGCTGGCGCCGGGGGCACGACAACTCCGGTGTCAAGCGGCGGCTCGAGCGTACTGCGGTCGACCACGATCGGCGGCGTGACCGTGCTCACCAACGCCAAGGGCTTCACGCTGTACTTGTTCGTGCCAGACTCGCCGACGAAATCGGTGTGCAACGGAGGTTGCGCGGCCTACTGGCCACCGGTCAAGGGCCCGGCGACGCTCGCTCCAGGTGTCGGGGGGACGCTGACGACGATCACGCGTTCCGACGGGACGAAACAGGCGGCATACGACGGGCACCCGCTCTACACCTATATCCAGGACAGCAAGCCTGGGCAGAACACCGGCAACAACGTGGTGCTTAACGGCGGCAGGTGGTTTGAGGTGAAAGTAGCCCATTAGCCAGAGTCGGCGGGACTGTCGTAGGCGGTGCGTAGGCTCGCCGCATGACCGTCGACGAGGCTTCGCTTGATGTTGTGTTCGCCGGGCTAGAGCGATCCGAGTACGAGCGACTGACGCGTGAGCTGACCAGGTACTGCTACCGGATGCTCGGCTCGCCCTTCGACGCCGAGGATGCCGTGCAGGAGACCATGGTGCGCGCCTGGCGTGAGCACGAGCACTTCGAGGGCCGGTCGTCGCTGGCCACCTGGCTCTACCGGATCGCCAGCAACGTGTGCATCGACATGTTGCGCAGCCGCGGCCGACGGGTCGTTCCGATGGACTTGGTGACGGCGGACGACGACGATCCGGCGCAGCGCGTGATATCGCGGGAGACGGTGCGGCTGGCGTTCGTCGCCGCGATGCAGTGCCTCACGCCAAGGCAGCGAGCCGTGCTGATCTTGCGCGACGTGCTGCAGTTCTCGGCGGCCGAGAGCGCCGAACTGCTCGGCACCACCGTGGCGTCGGCGAACAGCGCGCTCCAGCGAGCCCGGATGGCATTGCCCTCGCCGGCAGCGGACGATGCCACTGAGGCCACTGACGACCAGGCGCTGCTTGACGAGTACGTCAGCGCGTTCGAGGCCTACGACATCTCCAGGCTGTTCGCCGCCTTCGGACAGGCGCACCGGCTCTTAGCGCGCTGCCTCAGCCAACCTCGCCCTATCGGGCTAGCTGTTGTCGGGTGGAGGCAGGCCTAGTTGCTTGCGAATGATCCGCACTTGCACCTCGACGGCAGCGTCCGCCGCCCGGTGCCTGGCGTTGAACGCGAGCAACCCGGAGACGGTCATCGCCTCCGCTTGCTTGGCGGTCAGAGCGATCCGCTGGTCGTTGACGCGCACGAGCGCCTCGGCGGTGGCCGCTATCGCCGCCGGGAAAGAGATCTTCAGCAGCCGCCGGTCGAACCAGCGCTCGGTCGCCACCTCTTCGCGCAGGTCGGCCTCGGCGATCGCGAGATTGTCCCGAGCGTGATCCTCGTAGGAATCCACCTCTTTGTCGAGACGACGATTCGCTGGCAGGGCGATCGCCATATAAGCGCCAGCGAGTGCCTTCGTCCCGCTACCGCCGGTCTTAGCGTGCGCGGCGCATCCGGTGGAGGCCAAGGCTACGGCCACGATCAGGCAAGTCTTGGCCGCGCGTCGCATCCGATCAACGTAGCGCCGCGGCCCCTGGGTCAGCGACCTACCCCGGCCGTCATGCCATCGACTGAACTATCTGGCCGCGAATTGCGTGATCACTAATATCGGAGGAACCAGGCAAGGGAACGGAGAGAGTTGCATGGGTAAGAGATGGCTGGTGCCAGTCAGTCTGGCTGCAGCCGCGCTGATAGCAACCGGATGTGGCAGCTCGAGCACTACGGGCAACACCGGCGCAGGCAGCGGTTCCCACTCATCGGCCGCGACGTCAGGCAACGCGCTCAAGACGGCGAAGATCGGCGGCACCACTGTGCTAACCGACTCCAAAGGTTTCACCCTGTACTGGTTTGTCCCTGACACGAGCACGACATCGAAGTGCACGAGCAGCGAGTGCGTGAAGTTCTGGCCGCCTGTGGTTGGCCCGGTGACCGCCGGTGCTGGCGTGACCGGCACGCTTGGCACGATCAGCAGGCCGGACGGCTCAACCCAGGCCACCTGGAACGGCCACCCGCTGTACACCTTCAAGGGCGACACCGCTCCAGGTCAGACGAACGGCAACGGCCAGAACGTCAATGGGGGCGTGTGGCACGAAGTCACGCTGTCCGGCGCCCCGGCCCCGGCGTCGAGCTCCGGCGGTGGTGGTGGCGGCGGTTACGGGTACTGAGCTGCAGGGCGAGTTATGAACTGGTGTGATCCGGGCACCCACCAGCCCGGATCACACCAGCTAGAACGCGGGTTCGCCGCGGTCGACGTGCACTATTTGGGCGGCTTGAGTGCGCGCGCCGCGCTGGTGACCTCCGCCGATTCCAAGTTCGCCACCCTGACAGGAAGCAAGACGGCCGTGGTCCCAGATCCAGGGCCATACCGCTCTGGGGAGTTCTACCTGCGCGAGCTTCCGCCACTGCGCGCGGTCCTCGAGGATGAGCCTGGGCTGGCGCTCATCGTCATCGACGGGTACGTGGACCTGGATCCGCACGGTCGGCCTGGCCTGGGTGCCTACGTTTACGCCGAGTTCGGCGTTCCGGTGATCGGCGTCGCCAAGACGCGATTCGCCAGCGCCACCCACGCGGCTCAGGTTTGCCGTGGGCGCTCCTACCGGCCGCTATACGTCACCGCCGAGGGCCTGGCCATCGCCGACGCGGCCAGGGTGGTGAGCGAAATGGCCGGGCCGTTCCGGATTCCTGACGCCCTGCGCAGCGCCGACCGGCTGGCCAGGGGCCTGACGGTGGCGACCGCCTTAGCGTTCGCGGCCAGCACCAGCTCGCGTGCCGAGCCCGACAACGACACGCTGTCGTAGTATGGGCGCGTGTCAGCGCTCAGGGATCAGCAGAGCAACACCCGGCGGCGCCTGATGACCCGTGTCGCCAGGCTCGGCATCATCGCTGGACTGGCCGTCTTGGTCGCCGCGGTAACCATCACGATCACGGTCGTGGCAAGCGCCGGGCCGACCAAGCCCGGCCCAGATCAGGCTCAGTCCGGCCAGATGCAACCCGGTCAGATGCCGTCAGGCCCGCTGAGTCAGAACCCGGACGTGGATCCAGGTACCACCCTGCCCGGCAAGGCCGCGCCAGACTTCACGCTGACCAACCAGTTCGGGGCTCGGGTATCGCTCCGCCAGTTCCGCGACAAGGCCGTCGTGCTCGCGTTCGTCGACTCCCGGTGCACCTCGATCTGTCCGCTGACAACGCTGAGCCTGACCGAGGCGACAAGGATGCTTGGCCGGGCGGCAGCCGCGCACATCCAACTGCTCGGCATCGACGCGAACCCCGACGCGACGAAGGTCGCCGACGTGCGAGCGTATTCATCGGCACATCAGATGCTGCACTCGTGGGACTTCCTCACCGGCAGCAACCGCCAGCTAGCGGCGGTGTGGCGGGACTACCACGTCTACGTGGCCGCCTCGCACGGGAACATTGACCACGAGCCGGCCATCTACCTGATCGACGAGCGTGGCAGGGAACGGACGCTCTACCTGACCCAGATGGCCTACGCGAGCGTTGGGCAGCAGGCTGACCTGATCGCGCAGGGACTGTCGCGCCTGTTGCCTGGTCATCCCGTCCCGCGCGAGCTCGTGCCGCTCGCGCTCGCCAAGGCGATCAAGCCGACCCAGACAGTCACGGTTCCGGTCATCGGCGGCGCCGACCAGGTCAAGAACGTCACGCTCGGTCCCGGTCACCCGCACCTGGTGGTGTTCATCGCGAGCTGGCTAAACGAGATGTACAACGTCCCAGCCGAACTGCGCGCGCTCGCAAGCTACCAGCGCCAGGCGGTTCGCCACGGCTGGCCGTCTGTTGTCGCAGTTGACGAGACGAAGACAGAAAGCAGCGCGGCCGTGCTACCGAAGCTGCTAGCCGACGCCGGTGGCAGGCGGCTCGGCTACCCGGTCGCGGCCGACGCGAGCGGCCGGATGGCGGACGGGTACGGGGTGGCTGACCTGCCCTGGATCGAGATCGTCTCGCCGGCGGGAAGGGTGGTGTTCGCCCACGACGGCTGGTTGCCAGTGTCGGCACTGGCCCACGCCGCCGCACGCCCAAGCTGACACCGAGTCCGTCATCTTCGCCAGAAAGCCTCCTAGTTGATCGCCGATCCCCCGCATCGCCCGACTCGTTCCGAGCAGGCAGCGGCGGCCGGCAAGACGATCCCCGACGTGGTTGCCCCTGGCCTGCGCGTGCTGTTCTGCGGGATGCGAGCTGCACAAAGCCGCAGCGGAACTCTAGCGGTCGATCCTAGCTCGACTACACTTAATATAAGTACAGTCGAGCTAGTACGGAATCCTATGGTGCGGTTCCACCAGCTCGTCATCGAGTCGTACCTCGCCGACCTCGAGGCGGGACGGGCACGCCACATCTGGGCCGAGGCGGCGCACACCATCGAATCCAAGATTTATGGACCTCACTTCGAGGCGCTGGCCGCCGAAATGGGTGAGTCGATATGCCGCTAACCGAGGCTGGCCTCGCGGTTGGTCCAGTCGGGCAGGCCGGGCAAGACCGGGGAGAGTCAGCCGCATCCGGAGCCCGGAGTTTCATGATCTGGGAGACTTTCCCACGCTATACGCGGAAAACTCTCCCACACACGAAAAGCCTCCCAGATCATGAACCCGGTATCGGGATAATTGCCCGGAATGCCCGGGCAGGCAGCAGCGGTCCGGCACTCCCGCGCGCCCAGGTTATAGATAGAGGCCGAGGGGTTCGGGGG
>DATNEK010000323.1:0-7427 GCA_035553055.1 Streptosporangiaceae bacterium
GCGGATGTGGTTGCGGGCGTCGGCGGTCCGGCGGGCGAGGCTGTGGATCTGGTCGATCGGGGCGGTTCACCGGCCTTGCGAACAGGCTGCTGGCGTCAGGTTGCTGTCCTGGGTCCAGCCCGCCAAGCGATTACGACGCCAGCGACCGGCCGCGGCACCCGCCGCCTCTACCAGCCAGCCAGCCCAACCCAGCCAGCCAGCCCAGCCAGCCCAGCCACCCCCAGCCTCAAACAGCGGGAAGCTCCGCACCGCTTACACTCCGGACCAGCGTCGGCACGCCAGCGCCAATGGTTACTGTCGTTGGGTCCGGTAGCGCTTGCCGTGCAGGATGGTGGCCAGCGTCAGGATCTTCTTCATGTCCTTGTCGGTTCTGGTGAACGACGTCAGGTTCACCATGGGCTTCATCCGCTGCCGTGTGATCGCCTTGGCCTTAGCGAATTCGCGCAGTCCGTCGGCACCGTGAATCCGTCCGAATCCCGAGTCGCCCGATCCGCCGAATGGCAGTGACGGCACGCTCGCGAACGCGATCACCGAGTTGATCGACGTCATACCGGAGTTCAGCGTCCTTGCCGCTTCCATCGCCGCCCTCTTGTTCTTGGCGAACACGCTGCCGCCGAGGCCGTACCTGCTGGCGTTGGCCAGTTTGACGCCCTCGGTCAGGTTGGCGACCGGGGTGACTGTCATCGTCGGCCCGAAGGTCTCCTCGGTCACCGCCTCACTCGTCTCTGGTACGTCGGCAAGTATGACCGGACCGACGTACGGCTTGCGTATGCTGCCCAGACCGCCAACCACCGCCCGGCCGCCGCAGGCCATCGCGTCGGCGATGTGCTGCTCGATGATCTCCACCTGGCCCGGCATCGTCATCGGTCCGTAATCGGCCTCCCGGTCATCGCCAGGACGCAGCCCGCTGACGCGATCGGCTAGCTTCTCGACGAACGTGTGGTAGATGTCATGGGCGACGTAGATGCGCTCGATGCCGATGCACGTCTGGCCGGCGTTGGACAGCGCACCCCAGACCGCCGCATCGGCGGCGGCGTCGAGGTCGGCGTCGGCGGACACCAGCAGCGCGTCCTTGCCGCCGCACTCGGCGACCATCGGCGTCAGGTTCTCAGCGCACGCAGCCATGACCTTCTTGGCGGTCTTCGTCGAGCCGGTGAACGCGATCTTGTCCACCCCGCTGCGGGCCAGGTGGCTGCCGGTCTCGCCGTAGCCGGTGACGAGCTGTAGCACCGGGTGTTCGGGCACAGCCTCGGCGAAAGAACTGACCAGCCAGCCGCCGACCGCAGGGGTGAACTCGCTCGGCTTGAACACCACGGCGTTGCCGGCCGCCAGCGCGTAGGCGATCGAGCCCATAGGGGTGAACACCGGGTAATTCCACGGCCCGATCACGCCGACGACGCCGAGCGGCTGGTACTCGACGGTGGCCGCCTGGTTGATCGCAACGATGCCAGGACGCACCTTGTGCGGCCTGAGCACCTTGCGCGCGTTCTTCGCCGCCCAGTCGATGTGCACGACGGCCAGGAGGATCTCAAGCTGCGCGTCGGCGACTGGCTTGCCGGTCTCGGCGTGCACCAGCTCGGACAGCCGCATGATGTACCTGGTCAGATAGGACTTCCAGGCGAGCAGTTTGGTCGTGCGCTCCTTGGCAGACAGCTGCGACCACCACGCGGCGGCTTCGCGGGCTCGCGCCACGGTTTCGGCGACCTCGTGCTCATCGAATACCGGGAACGTGCCGACCGGCTCAGACGTCGCCGGGTTCAGCGAATCGAACGTCTTGACCTTGCTTGACTGAGCCGACGCACGTGCCGTCGTGACCATCGCCGTGCACCATCCTTTGGGGTTCGCAGCGCGAGGCCCGCGCGCTCGATAAGCCTTGGGTGCAAGTAAATCATTGCGCAGCGCGAGGAAGGTAATGTCGGCTAGTGGACCAGCGGGGCGACGAGCACTGGCTCGCGGGAGCGATCGAGCTGTCCAAACGCTGCCCTGCGACGGGCTCGGCGTTCTGCGTCGGGGCGATCCTGGTGTCCGCGTCAGGGCAGATCATCGCGCAACGGTACTCACGTCAGTCGGATCCGAGGGATCACGCCGAAGAGGCCGCGCTAGCCGAGGCGGCCGCGTCGGGAGCTGACCTTGGCGGCGTGACCCTCTACACCTCGCTCGAGCCGTGCCTGCGCCGGGCCTCGCGGCCCGCCTCATGTGCCGAGCTGATCCTTCACAGCGGCGTGCGGCGGGTGGTGTACGCGTGGCGGGAGCCGCCTGTCTTCCAGCCTGGCGGGGGAGCGGCGTGGCTAGCGCACAGGGGCGTCACGGTGATCGAGCTGGCAGATCTGGCCTCCGCCGCGCAGGCAGTAAACTGCGCGGTGCTAAGGGAACACCGACGTCCTCCGGCGAATCGGTGACCAGGCCCTCGCGCCATTCCTGTGACTCTGCTGGGACTCATTGGTGACTTCTTGACCTGCTCCTGAGCCTTAATCCAGACTCGGAGCGAACGTCAGGGGAGGAGCCACCGTGTCCCGTGCTTCGCGTTATCGTTCTGTCGCCGCGCTCGCGATAATTCTTCCGGTATCAGCAGCTTTGTTGGCCGCTGGCATTAGCGTCGCTGGCGCTGAGGTATCGGGTCCGCACGCCGCGATGTCGGGGACGAAGTGGACGAAGATCTCGAAGAACGCGGCCCTGGGACCCTCGCCCGGGCTGTTCCGGACCGCGGACGGGCGACTGCACGTGATCTGGGCAAGACAAGACGGCCCCGGCCAGTTCTCCCTGAACTACTCGACCGTGGGCGGCGCGACGAAACTGCTCGCCACTGGGACGATCGTAAGCCACTGGACCGGGATCTCCTTCGATCCAAGGCTGGTGCCAGGAACCCATGGCGGGCTGCAGCTGATCTTCACCGGCGGTGACGGGCATAACGGCAGCCAGTACAACACCGGCGCCGAGTACCTCGCGAGGAGCAACTCGGCCGGGAAGTCCTGGACGCTGGTGCCTGGCTCGCTCTCGCACAGCGGCCTCGTGACCGAGACGGACGCGGCTGCGACCGCGGAGCCTAACGGAACCCCCGTCGCCGCGTGGTCAGAATTCACTTCGCTCGCCTACCACGTCGGAATCGATTCGAGCAGCCCGGCGAAGTCGCCTGACCAGCATCTGGGCATCGGGGCCGGCGGGGGCCTCATCAGCCCCACGTTGATCAGGACGAGCACCGGCGCCATCGTGGCCGGGTGGTTCAACAACTCGGGCAACGCCAGCGCGGGCTACTGGGCGGCCCGGATCTTGCCGTCTAAGGGCGCCAAGATCAAGGCGCCGAACTCGGGCAGCAAGGCGCAGGCGAACGGCCAGCCGTTCGAGACAGTCGCGCTGGTGGCGCACCCAGGAGGCGGGAGCTATCTTGCGTACTGCGTCCCGACCAAGTTCCTGCACTGCGGCCACATCGCGCTGTGGCGGGTCGGAGCGGCCAAGGCGGTGACCGTGCCGGGCTCGTCGTCAGGTACCGCGGGCCTGGTGACACTGACTGCCGGGCACGCGGGCCACCTGTGGATCGCGTGGTTCGACGAAGGAACAAGCAGGATCCGCGTGGTCCGTACCAATACCGCGGTCACCAAGTTCGGCCTGGTGCGGACGATCAGCGCGCCGGCGCCGCTCGCTGACTTCCAGGGACTCTCCGGCCTGGGCGGCTCAGGCCCGCTTGATCTGATCGCGTTCGCGACGCTCAACCACGCGGGTTCCACGCCCGCCTATTTCGACACCGAGCTTTTCCCCGCGCTGCGGATACACGCATCCAAGGCCAGCGTCTCTCACCTGCACTCGACCACAATCACTTTCACGGTGGATGACTCAGGTGACGGGGTACCTGGGGTGACCGTTAAATTCCTCGGCAAGACCGCCAAGACGAACTCCAAGGGCGTGGTGAAGTTCACGGTCAAGAAGGGCACAGCCAAGGGCAAGCACATCGTCGTCGCGAGTAAGAACGGCTACGCGTCGGCCACCTTCACGGTCAAGGTGACCTAGCCTCCGCCCTGGCGGCCTGGACGCCGCTTGCCGCTGCTGAGCGAGCACGGCACCGGCGACGATGAGCGGCGCGGCGACGATCTTCCCGACGGTGAGGCGCTCGTCGAGCAGCGCGACGCCGGTCACGGTCGAGAAGATCGGGATGAGGCAGGTCACCGTAGATGCCACGATCGCGCCCGCGTCCCTGACGGCGGCGGCAGCCGATGCTGCCCGAGTCATGTTGAAAGTCTTGCTGGCGGCCGATCGCGATGTGACCCTGCCGCAGGCCGCCGCACCGGCTCATCTGCTTCGCTAGTGTGCATGGCATGGTGCCCTGCGAGGTAATCGGGCGAGGTCACCAGCTACGGATGACGCGAGAGGGGACTAGGCGTGACAGGCAGCGACGTTCGGGATGTGGCGGATACGTACTTCGAGGCCTGGCAAGCCGGTGACTTCGCGCGGCTGCGCTCGATCCTGGCCGACGAGGTGACCTTCGACGGGCCGCTTGGCCATGCCAGCAACGCCGACGAATGCATCGCCGGGCTCCAGCACATGTCGCAGCTCATCACCGACATCGTCATCCGCAAGACGTTCGTCGATGGACCCGACGTGCTGACCTGGTTCGATCTGCACACCGCCCAGACCGGTCCGATGCCGACGGTGAACTGGCGGCACGTGGAGAACGGCAAGATCACCCGGATCCGCGTCACGTTCGATCCACGGCCGCTGACCTCCAGCCAGTAGCCGCCGTGCGGCGCCGCTGACCCGTCGGCGGCCTGGTGGTTCGCGTAGCTTCACGGCCTGGCAGATGGGAAACCACTCTTCGGCTAACTATGTGGCCAGGAGCCGCGAACACGCATACCTGTTAACAAGACGCGCTTTTAGAAGAGCGTCAGTTCATTGGATGGCATGCCTCGCAAGGCGTCGTAGTCAACGACCACGCAGCGGATGCCCCGGTCCTCGGCTAGAGTTCTGGCCTGCGGCGCTATGGCCTGAGCCGCGAACACGCCGTTGACGGGCGCCAGCAACGGATCGCGATTTAGTAGTTCCAGGTACCGAGTTAGCTGCTCAACGCCGTCAATGTCCCCGCGCCTTTTCACCTCGATAGCGACACTGATTCCGAGCACGTCCCTGCACATGATGTCGACTGGGCCGATGGCGGTCGGAAATTCCCGGCGAACCAGCCGGAAGCCTTCGCCGAGCACGTGCGGCTGGGCGGCGAGCAGTTCCTGCAGGTGCGCCTCGACGCCGTCCTTGACCAGACCTGGGTCCTCGCCGAGCGGGTACGAACTGTCGCTGATGACCTCTTCGATGAGCACGGTCAGCGTCTCGCCCGATTTTCCTGTGACTACCCAGGTCGAGTCTGACTCGGCGAGCCGGCAGGGCGCTGACATCCAGTTCAGCGGCTTGTAGCTGCCGCCGTCGCTATGCACGAGCACGGAGCCGTCGGCCTTGACCATGATCAGCCGGGTAGCCAGCGGCAGATGGGCCGACAGCCGTCCGGCGTAGTCGACGCTGCATTTGGCGATGACGAGGCGCACGGGAAGATCTTAGCCTCGTCCGATGAATGGCATCGTGGTCGCCGTTATGGTCAGGAACTGGACGTTGGCATCCAAGGGCAGAGATGCCATGTAGAGCACGGCAGCGGCAACGTGGCTGGCATCGAACACCGGCTCTGGGCGGACCGAGCCGTCGGCTTGCAGCGCCCCCTGGCTGATCGCCTGGGTGAGTTCGGTGGCGGCATTGCCGATATCGATCTGGCCGCAGGCGATGCCGTATTTTCTGCCGTCGAGTGAGATCGATTTTGTCAGCCCGGTGATCGCGTGCTTGGTCGCCGTGTAGCCGGCGCTGTTAGGCCGAGGAGTGTGCGCGGATATCGATCCGTTGTTGATGATCCGGCCGCCGCGCGGGTCCTGCGCCTTCATCATCCGCACGGCGTGGTGAGCGCACAGGAACGAACCGGTCAGGTTCACGTCGATGATCTGCTGCCACCCCTGCGGGGTTAGCTCGTCGACCGAACCGCCAGGGCCGGACACCCCGGCGTTGTTGACAAGCAGGTCGAGCCGTCCCCAGCGCTCGCCTACCGTCCCGAACAGTGCGGCCACGGAGTCGGCGTCGCTGACGTCGGTGGGAACGGCGAGCGCGGACTCGGTCGGCCACGCGCCTGCGGCGACAGTCTCGTGCAGGCGCTGCTCACGCCGCCCGGCCGCCGCGACCTTCCACCCCGCGGTCAGCAGCGCCTGTGTAATGGCCCGGCCGAGGCCAGAACTCGCGCCGGTGACTATCGCCACTCCGGTCATTGCCGTTGTCCTCTCATGGGCTGGGCCTGCGCTATGTGTGCTCGATGACGTGCTGTTCGATGACGCTGTCGAACCCATCCTCTGGCGTCAGGCCGAGTCCCATCGCCCGGTCGGCGCGTATCCGGCCGGGCCAGGCGGCGAACAGCTTGGCGATCAGCGGGTCGGGAACCCAGTCGATCAGCGCGCTGACCTCGGGTCCAGCCACCCGCTCGAGGGCCGCGACCATTCCGCCGACCGTCATCGTGAGCGCGGGCATCGTGACGGCTGTGCGGCCGCCCCACGCCTCGTCGGTGGCGGTGGCCGCGCACAGCACCGCCTCAATGGCCTTGGCGGGCGACGTCAGCGCGACCTCGGTGCCGGGGTCGACGGGGCAGGTCGCGCGCTTGCCGGCGATCGGCTCGCGAATGATCCCTGACAGGAAGCCAGAGGCTGCGCCGTTGGGAGTTCCTGGCCGGACGCTGACCGTCATCAGCCTGATCGCCCGGCCGCGAACGAAGCCCTTGCGGGTGTAGTCGGCGAGCATCTGCTCGCAGATGAACTTCTGAACCCCGTAGCTTGACTGCGGATTCGGCAGCGTGTCGTCTTCGATGACGGCCGGCATCGGGTGATCGGGTGAGGTTCCGAACACGGCGACGGAACTGGAGTACACCACGACCGGGTTCGTGCCCGTAGCCCGGCAGGCCTCGAGCAGCGACTCGGTGGCGTGCACGTTAGCCCGCATGCCGAGGTCGAAGTCGGCCTCGCACTCGCCGCTGACCGCCGCCGCCAGATGGAACACCACATCTGCCTCAGCCAGCGCGCCGCGTCCGCTGCCGTCCGCCGCGACGACCTTGGCGAGATCACCGAGGAAAGTCGTGACCCGGTCGTGCTCCGCGAGATCGGCTGCGGCCGGCGCCTGATCGATCAGCGTCAGATGCGAAACCGGTCGCACCCCGAGACCGGCCAGGTCCAATTCGTTCGCCCTAAGCAATTCCCTGGCCAGCCGCGCTCCGAGGAACCCGGCACCCCCGGTGATCACCACGTTGGTCACGGCTTATCCTCTCGCTTCCTAGCTAAGGAGGTGTGCATGTCGGGCGAGGCTGCTCGCAGCTCGACATCCACGAGGCCAAACTAACCTGTCGCGGATCATCGGGCGGGTCGAGTCCA
>DATNEK010000324.1:0-27161 GCA_035553055.1 Streptosporangiaceae bacterium
ACCGGCGAGAGTCAGCCGCATCCGGAGCCCGAAGTTTCATGATCTGGGAGACTTTCCCACGCTATGCGCGGAAAACTCTCCCACACACGAAAAGCCTCCCAGATCATGAACCCGGTATCGGCATGATTGCCCGGAATGCCCACTGACCAGCACACACAAACCAGAAAGCAGCCCCGCAGCCTCCCCTTAAATTCCTGGCATTGCGCCCGGACAACAGTAACCATCGGTGCCGGCGAGCCGGCGCTGGTCCGGGGGTGTAAGTGGGCAGGCGACTGCAGCCCCTACAAACAGGCCTGGCGCTCCGAGGGGGCTGAGCTCGAAACCCGATGCACGCAACTACCTGCGATTATGCCACGCCGGTCACTAGCTGAGGTTTTACTTCAAGCACTCCGGTCAGTCCGTCCGATGCGACCTTGCAAAGACCCTGCATCGCCGGCGGCGGCCGGCTAGGTATTCGACCGGGCCAAGCGACGATCATGATGGTTGGGCCTGACTAGCATCGCTGGGCGAGCAGGAGATCAGCGATTCCGGGCACGGCGACCCCGATCGGCTCCTGATGCCACGTTAGTGCGCACGATCTAGACGCCCGATGCGGTCGAGAGTCTGGGCAGATACTCGTGCAGGCGTCTCTGACGAGCTCGCTGGTACCTGCCAGGCGGCTAGATTTCATCCCATGGACATCCGTCGATTGCGGCCGCAATGACGCCGATGAACGCCTGGTCCGGGGAAATCATCAGGTTGTCGACGCGGCTGACCGGCGCCCAGCCACGCGCGTTGCACAAGATCATCCCGTCGTAGCTGGCCAGGTCTTGCACGCGGACGGACCTTTCGGCTTGCGGAACGCCGGCGGCCGCGAGCTGGCGCCGCAGCAGAAGCATCGTGATGCCCTGCAGCTTCGGCGCGTCGGGCCAGATCACCGTGCCGCCCCGCCAGAACCCCACGTTGGTAATGATGCCTTCCGAGATCATGCCCGCCTCGTCCACCAGCAGGCCCTCGTCAAAGCCCGCAGCCAGCGCGATCTCGCGGAACCGGCCCTGGCCCCAGCTGCCGACGTGCTTGAGCCGGGCGAGGGGCCGCTGGAAATGCAGGGCAGTCATCGACTGCGGGCGGCGCGGCATGTCATGCGGCTCGCGAACAGTGACGATCTGACCGGCCCAGTAGCCGTAGACGCGAACGCTGGCGTCTAGCTGGCCGCCAAGAGCATGCCGGATGCCGGCCCGGACCTCCGCACCGTCAAGTGCCCGCCCGTACACCTCACGGTGGGCCGCCTCCAGGCGCGACAGGTGCAAGTCCAGACCGCGCGTCCGGCCCCGGCGCACCTGCATCGAAGTGAAATGACCCCACCCCTCGTGTTCCAGAAGGGACACGGCCGCCTCGTCGGCTGCGTGGCCGTTGACCTCGATCGCGATGTAATCGCTGGGCATTCGGCAGATCCTTTCGAGCCGGTTACGCGGTCGCCCCGGACGCTGTCTTCGCCGCTCGTACACGCGGCCCAAGCCACCTTACGGCCCCGGTTAGTGCGCAAAATCGCTCCATGCGAACTATGAAACAGCAGGTCAGCGAACTGAGACCGGGCCGGCCGGCCAAACGTGTCACAAGTCAGGTTACTTACAGACCAACGTGTCACAAGTCAGGTTACTTACAGACCAACGGTCCAACGTTGTCGTCTGCGGGCCGCCACCGCCGAGCCGGGCGCAGCGTCCTCTCCCTGGCGCACCTGCTCCGCCGGCCGGAAGCGGCCACCCCCGGGAAGCCCGGCTACCCCAAGCACTCCGGTCAGTCCGTCCGATGCGACCTTGCAAAGACCCTGCATCGCCGGCGGTGGCCGGCTAGGTATTCGACCGGGCCAAGCGACGATCATGATGGTTGGGTCTGACTAGCATCGCTGGGCAAGCAGGAGATCAGCGATTCTGGGCACGGCGACCCCGATCGGCTCGCTGATCACCTCGGTCGCCATCTCGTCGTAGGGCGTCTGATCGCGGTTCACCACGACCAGCGACGCTCCGAAAGCGACGGCAACCGCGCACAGCGACGCGGCCGGCTCGACGGTCAGCGTGCTGCCGATCGCGAGCATCAGGTCGCAGTGCTGCGCCGCGTGCACCGCCTTGGCGAGTACGGCCGGGTCAAGCGTCTGGCCGAACATCACCGTCGCTGACTTCAGGATCCCACCGCACCGCAGGCACGCCGGGTCGGCCTCGCCGCTCCTGACCCGGTCAAGCGCCGCTTCCATCTCGGTCCGGTCGTCGCAGCCCACGCACACCACGCCGAACATCGTCCCGTGCAATTCGAGCACCCGGTCGCTCGCGGTTCCGCCCCTCTGGTGCAGTCCGTCGATGTTCTGGGTGATCACCCACGAATCGACGACCTCACCGATCCTGGCCAGCGCCTTGTGCGCGTCATTGGGCACCGCCGACCACGCCGGGTGCTTGAGCCTGGCCTGCCAGGACCGGCGGCGCACCGCCTGGTCGCCGACGTAGGCGGCGAACGTCGACATCCGCTCGGCGGCCGGATCGCGTGTCCACAGCCCCTGCGGCCCCCGAAAGTCAGGGATGCCAGAGTCGGTGGAGACGCCGGCCCCGGTCAGCACGGTCAGCCTGGCAACGTCGTTCGCCCATCCGGGCGCGTCCGCGCTCACCTGGCCATCGTCGCCAATCGGCGACGCCCGCGCAAACGGCTCAGGGTCCAAGCGCCACCCGGTCATTGATGCCCGGCCACCAGTCCGGCCCCGGCCAGGCCGTCTCGATCCACCAGGTCGCTCCGGCCTCCGCGTACGAATCGGCAAGGTCGACCACGTCAGTCGGCGACTTCGCGACTTCGGCCCATACCACCGCGTCGTAGCCTTCCATGTCATCTCGCGTAGCCGCGATCTGGGCAACGGCCTTACCGAAGTCCGCCGCGTCTGGTCTAGGCGAACCGCCGCCCGCGGCGATCGGCACGAAACCGTCCCACCTGGCGGCGCGCTCGATCGGCCGCCTGTTCGGCAGCACGCCAGCGACCCAGACCGGTATCCGCGGCCGCTGCACTGGCGTCGGCGTGAACCTGACCGGATCGATCCTGAAGTGCTCGCCCGCGTAGCTGAACCGCTCGCCGCTCCACAACCCAGCCAGCACGTCGAGGCCCTCGTCAAGTTGCTCGCCTCGTGTGCGCTTGTCGGTGGCGTCGCCGAAAATGCCGAAGTCGGCGTAGCTTGGCGCGCCGATTCCTACGCCGAGCACCGCCCGCCCGCCACTGATCCGGTCGAGCGTGGTGGTCTCCCGTGCGAGCTGCCACGGCCGCCGGCGCGGCACAGGAGTCACGATCGTGCCGAGCCTAATCCGGCTTGTCCTGGCGGCGACCATGGCGAGCACCAGCCACGGATCAAGAATCGGCGGCCCATCGCCGGTGTTGGACCACACCATGTGATCCCACAGGAAGTAGCCGTCGAAGCCGGCCGCCTCGACGGCCACGCCAAGGTTGGCCAGCCCGGACGGATCCTCGCCGAAGCAAGGCAGCGCTATCCCGCGCCGCAGTTTTCGCATTCTGAAGAACTCCTTCTTCGGCTGCTGATCAGGACACTCTGCTTACCGGCGAAAAGTCGCCTCGGTCGGCCAGCAGCCGCTTGAGCGCGGCCGGTCCGCCCGCCCGTACGGCGAGGTGCGAATCGGCGAGCTGGCGTTGCGCCTCCGCGTCGCCTGCGAACGCGCGAATACAGCGCTCTGGTTCGACGTTCGCGAGCGCGAGTATGGCTCCGGAACCGCCCATCGGCCCGGCCAGCGCGAGCAGCGCTGACGATCCGACGTAGGTCGCGCCGTCATAATGCGCGACCTCGTCGAGCAGCCGGTCGGCGCTTCCCGACGAATCCTTGATCCCGGCTACGGGCAGCCCTGGCAGCGCGTCGACCGGGACACCTGGCGGACTGACCCACGGAACGTGGTAGGCGAGCACCGGCTGGTCGGACGCGGCAGCCGAGACGGCAGCGAAGAACGTAGGCAGGTCCGGCCCCTCGCAGCCCGGTGGGGGATAGGCGAGCATCACGTCGGCGCCGGCCCGAGCCGCCGCCGCGGTCAGGTCGGCCGCCGCCTGCGTCGACGACGCCCCGGTGCCCGCGATCACTGGAACCTCGGGTGGCACGGCCTTGCGCACGGCTTCGATCAGCGTAAGCCGCTCGGCGTCGGTAAGCGTTCCCGCCTCGCCGGTCGTCCCGTTCACCAGCACGGCCCGCATTCCGCGCCGCACTAGGTCCTCGGCGTGCCGCGCGGTCGCGACCTCGTCAACACTGCCGCCGGTGTCAAAGATCGTGACCAGCGCCACGCCAACCCCGCTGAATGGCCCTTTCTCGCCAGAATGCCGCGTCATGGTCCCGCCTCCCGCTCACGGCCCCTGGTCAGCAGGGCCTGTCCTTGCCGCGACTGCCCGAGTTCGCGCGTCGATCGCGTCACCGCGCCCCAGCGGCGTGCTGAAATCGCTCATCATCCAGGTAATGGTCACGGATCGCCTTGCGCAACTTCTCGACGTTGCCGATCTCCACGGCCTCGAGCAACGCCCGGTGCCGCTGGGCAGCCTCGTCGAGGCCGATGCCATGTCGCTCGATCGATGAGCGCATGAGCGCGCCCATCTGACTGTTCAGCATCGACCAGAGTTCCTTGAGCCTGCGGCGCCCGGACACGTCAACGAGCAGCGCGTGGAACTTGGTGTCACTATCGACGACCGCGTTCAGGTCGTCAGCGTGGGCGCCCGCCTCCATTTCCTCGAGCGCCTTGCGCAGGCCAGCGGCGAGCTCATCGTGATTCGGCAGCCCGCCGACGACGCTGGCGTCCTCAAGCACGTAACGCGCGTAGCAAACGTCCTCGGCGTCCTCGACCGACATCCTGGTCACGATGCTGTACCGTCGCGGCACGATCGCGATCAGGCCTTCGGCCGCAAGGCTGCGCATCGCGTCGCGTATGGTGCCGCGGCTCACTCCGAATTCCGCCGCGAGATTCGCCTCAACGAGCCGGGTATCGGCAGGCAGCTCATTATTAAGAATGCGGTGCCGAAGCGCTCGGCCAACTGCTTCGGGCAACGATACATGCTCAAGAATGGTGCCAGCCCCCTTCCTCCGCGTAGCTGGGGTCTAACTGCCCGGCAACTGCAGGTTCAGCATAGAGGCGGTCAAACCTGTGTGACCACCAGTGTCCTGTATTGGGCGAAATGCCGAGGCTCCTGGCTGGTCAGTCGCAGGTCAAGATCCCGAGAAGCGGCGGGCCTACCGACCCCTCGCCTAGTTCGCCTCCAATTAGCCGCAAGTCCGGGTCAAGGTTCATCAAGGTAGAGTGGCCGCCATCGGGAAAGAACCCTGTCGGGATATCCGCCTGCTTGAACTCGACCGCGTGCTTCGATGCCTGGGTAATTGCCGAGCGCATCGGTCGGCCGAGCCACCAGCGTGCATCCGCTCAGTAACCGGCTGTCGTGTCGAAGGTGTTGCGGAGCGGCTCACCGGCCAGCCAGCGCTTAAGATTGTCGATGAACAGCTCGGTGAGCAGCCCGTTCTCCGTCGCGACCGTGGACGCCGAGTGCGGAGAGACCAGCACGTTCGGCATCGTCCACAGCGGTGAGGACGCGAGGAGTGGCTCGGTCTCGAATACGTCGAGGCAGGCGCCGCCGAGGTGCCCGGACGCCAGATGCTCGATCAGCGCCGCCTCGTCGACGACCTGGCCGCGAGACAGGTTCACCAGCACCGCACCGGCTCGCAGCAGCCGGAGCTCGGTCGGGCCGATGAGCCGCTTCGTGCGCTCGGTCAGCGGGCAGGCCAATATCAGCGCGTCCGCCCCCGGCAGCACAGCGGCGAGTTGGGTGTCGTCGGCGTAGGAGGCGACGCCGGGCACTTGGTAGCTGCGTCCTGGCAGGCCGACGCCGATCACCCGCACCCCAGCCGCCGCCAGCAGCCTGGCGATCTCGCGGCCGACGCCGCCGAGGCCGACCAGCACGGCGGATGTCCCGCGTAGCTGCGTCGTGGTGTGCCGTTGCCAGTGCCGCTGGGACTGCCAGCGCACGAGCTTGGGCACTGACTTGGCGAAATAGAGCAGCCCGAACAGCGCGAACTCGGCCAGCGGCACGCCATGCACGCCAGCGGCCGTGGTGAAGACGATCGGAGCACCGATCAGCCCGGTGCGTTCAAGCAGGCCGCCGATCCCCGCGCTTGTGCCCTGGATCCAGCGCAGGTTCGGTGAGTTCGCCGGGATCCGCGCTGGCTCCTGCCAGTCGAAGTCGAAGCTGACGTCGGCGAGCGCGCGCAGCCGCGCCCAGCGCCTGAGCTCGGCCGGGTTGAGTTGGCGGTTGATCCCGTTGTGGTCGCACGGATAGCGCGGCACCGGCAGCAGGTCTGGTTCGTAAAGCAACCGGACCCGCGGGTCGGCCGCCGCGATGCGGTCTGCGTGCTCAGCCTCAAGAGGTGAGGCGATCAGCACGCGCACGGCATCGGATGTCACCGGGCCGCCCTTCGCAGCGCGATTGTCGACAGTCGACGGATATTGTCAGTTGCGCACGGACCCCGTTCGCCCGGCCCGGCGCCGGGGTGGATACCCGGATCCACCCCCGAAAACGCGGGTGAATACCCGAATCCACCTGCACCGCGTCGGCCTGGACGAGGTGGATGCCCGGATCCACTCGGAGAAGTCGGCGCTTCGTTCATTATCAACGGCCAGGTGCAGTACTGCCACAGCGACGAGACCGTGGAGAACCGCGCCAGGGGTCACATCACCGTCGCGGCGCAATGGTCGTACGAAGATGGCTGTGGGCGTACTGCTCTTCCGCCTGAAGAACCCTTTCCTCGCGCTCGACGTGTGGGCGCTCGGCCGCCACCAATTTGTGGTTCAGGGCTGCGACGGTCGGCATGTCCCTCACCATCAACGGCCAGTAATTCGGCTGCTAACGCGCCGTCGCGGGCAGGCTGGCTCACCGGCCGCCTGCCCGCGACTCGCGTATCGACGCCGGACCCTGCCCGCGATCGCGCTTCGTTTTACTGCTAGTTTGCGGTGCATCGAGCGGCGACTTGGATGGTTACGGTTCAGCCACAATGGGCCGCTGAAGTTGCGAGCCTCTTTGGCGCAGTGAATCGTGTCGTTCAAAAGTTTTAGCATTCGAAGTGCAAGCATCGCCAGGACAGGTAGCAGACAAGGACAGGTCCCGTTGGGTCAAGACTCGTTGGACGTCCGCGGTCTCGTCGTCAGATTCGAGAGCCTGACCGCGCTCGATAACGTCTCGCTGACTGCCGCCACCCGAACGGTGACCGGGATCATCGGGCCGAACGGCGCAGGCAAGACCACGTTGCTGAACGCGATCTGCGGGTTCGTCAAGCCGCAGGCCGGCGAGACCTGGTTCGAAGGCAAGAACCTGGCCAAAGTGCGTCCCCACCAGCTCGCCGGCCTCGGCATCGGGCGCACGCTGCAGTCGGTCGGGCTGTTCAGCGGCCTCACCGTACTTGAGAACGTCATGGTCGGCGCGGGCGCGTCGGCGAAGGCCGGGTTCTGGTCGGCGCTCGGAGGGCTGCCGAGGTCCGATCGCGATGAGCGCCGGCTGCGCCGGACCGCGATGGCGGCGCTCGACCGGGTCGGCGTCGCTGGCCTGGCCGACCGGATGCCGGCCACGCTGCCCCACGGCTTACGCAAGCGCGTCGCACTGGCCAGGGCGCTCGCCGGAGCACCAAGGATGCTGCTGCTCGACGAGCCGGCCAGCGGACTGGCCGAGGACGAGCTGCCCGAGCTAGGCGACCTGATCACCGAGATCGCCAGGGACGCTGGCGTGCTCGTGATCGAGCACCGGATGGACCTGATGATGTCGATCTGCGATCACATATTCGTGCTCGACTTCGGCGTATTGATCGCTGCGGGCAGCCCGGCGCAGGTGCAGGCCGATCCGCTGGTCACGGAGGCCTACCTGGGAGTGCTCCATGAGTAACCCGGCCTCACTCGAAGTGCGCGAGGTGTCCGCCGGGTACGGCGGTGCCCCCGTGCTGCGCAGCGTGTCGATCACCGCTCCGGCTGGCACGATCACCGCGGTGCTCGGCGCCAACGGCGCCGGCAAGACCACGCTGCTGCGCGCGATCGACGGCTCGATCAAGCCCAGCGGCGGCCAGATCAGGCTCGACGGCACTGATCTCGCCGGAGCGCCTCCAGAGAATGTCAGCCGGGCTGGCATCGCGCACGTGCCAGAAGGGCAAGGCGTGATCACCGAGCTGACCGTGGCGGAGAACCTGCAGCTCGGCCTGCTGCTGCGGCGCCGCGCCGACCGGGCGCAGGCGCTGGCCGACCTGTACCAGCGGTTCAGCGTGCTCGCCGACCGCAGGAACATGGCCGCTGGCACGCTGTCAGGCGGCGAGCGGCAAATGCTGGTGATCGCCAGGGCGCTCGCCACTGATCCGCGGGTGCTGCTGCTCGACGAACCGTCGCTCGGCCTGGCACCGAAGATCGTGCGTGACGTGCTCGACCTGATCAAGCGGCTCAAGGACGACACCAACCTGACGATCATCCTGGTGGAGCAGAACGCCAGGAGCGCGCTCGCGATCGCCGACACCGGCATCGTGCTGAACCTCGGCGCCGTCGTCGCCACGGCCCCGGCCGGTCAGCTCGCCGCCGACGAGGCGCTCCGACGGCACTACCTGGGTTTTTAAGGAAGGGATGGATGGTCGAGTTCCTGGAGTTCACCCTCACCGGGCTCAGCGCCGGGATGATCTACGCGGCGATCGCGCTGTCGCTTGTGCTGATCTGGCGCGGCACGCGGGTGCTGAACTATTCGCAAGGCGCGATGGCGATGCTGACCTCGTTCATCGCCCTCGAGGTCGTCTACGCGACAGGGAATTACTGGCTCGCGTTCGCGATCGCCATGGTGTCCGGGCTCGGGCTCGGCGCCGTGGTCGAGCGGATCGTCGTCCGCCAGGTGACCGGCCGGCCGCCGCTCAACGCGGTGATCGTCACCATCGGCTTGCTTATCGGCATCGAAGGACTGGCCGGCCTGTTCTTCGGCGGCAACAACCGGTCGTTTCCCGAGCCGTACTCGCCCAACGGCCTTTCCATCGGAAAGGTCGCGCTCGGTATCACGAGGAACGACATCTTCATTGGCGTGGCCGTGCTCGCCGCGGCCGGCCTGCTTGCCGTGGTGTTCCAGTACACCTCGATCGGGCTGCGGCTGCGCGCCACCGCGTTCAACTCGCCGGTGGCCAGGCTGCTCGGCGTCAGGGTCGGGCGGATGCTCACGCTCGGCTGGGCGCTGGCCGGGCTGCTCGGCGCCCTCGCCGGGATGCTGGTCAGCCCGTCGACCTTGCTGAGCCCCAACAGCATGGACGCGATCTTCGTTCTCGGCTTCACCGCAGCCGTGATCGGCGGCTTGGAGAGCCCGGTCGGCGCGGTCGTCGGCGGCCTGATACTCGGCGTCGTGCTCAGCTACGCGGGCGGCTACCTGGGCAGCGAGGTGGTCAACTTGTTCGGGCTGGCCGCGCTGCTGCTCGTGCTGATGCTCAGACCTACCGGGCTGTTCTCCTCGGCGCCAGCAAGGCGGGTGTAGCTCATGGCGACGCCATCCCCGACGCCGCGTCAGGCGCCTCCGCTGAGCGATCAGGTGGAGTTCGGGCCCGGCATCTCAGTCTCGCCGTGGCTGGCACGGTCGACGCTGCTCAGGCATGCCGTATTCGCGATCGTCGGCGCGGTCGCGCTCGGCGTCATCTCGGTCAGCCTCGGCGCCTACCGCGACTTCCAGATGGCCACCGTGGCGGCGAACGTGGTCGCCGTGGCCGGGCTGACCGTGCTGATCGGCCTGTCCGGGCAGATCTCGATCGGCAACGGCGCGTTCATGGCTGTCGGCGGCTATGTCGCGGCGCTGCTTTTCATACACCTGCACTGGCCGCTTGAGCTGATTATCGTCGCGGCCACCGTGGCCGCCGCGCTCGTCGGTGCCGTATTCGGTATCGCCGCCGCGAGGTTGCGCGGGCCTTACCTAGCCGGCGCGACGCTGATGCTGGCCGTCGCGCTGCCGTTCTTCGCGACCAGGTTCTCCGGCGTACTCGGCGGTGACCAGGGCCTTGGCTTCTTCATCACGGTTCCAGGTTTCCTCGGCGTGAACTTCTCGCTGTCCCGCTGGCAGGCCTGGCTGAGCTGCGGCTGCGGGCTGATCGCGCTCCTGCTGCTCGCCAACCTGGTGCGCAGCCGGGTCGGCCGGTCCTGGCGGGCAGTCAGGGATGACGAGGTGGCGGCCGCCCTAGCCGGCATCAACGTGGCCAGGATGCAGATACTCGCGTTCATCGTGAGCGCGGCCTGCGCCGGCCTCGGCGGCGTGCTGCTCGCCATCGTGGTTGGCACGGTCTCGCCCGGCCTGTTCACGCTGAGCCTGTCCATCCAGTTGCTGACCGCGGCGGTGCTCGGCGGGCTCGGCAGCCTGGCGGGAGCGATCTGGGGCGGCGCGCTGCTCGTCCTCGCGCCGACCTACCTGCAGGACGTGGTCGTCAGCCACGGATTCGCCAGCCAGACGACCAGTTCGAGCATCCCGATCGTGGCCTACGGCGTGGTCCTGATCGTGGTCATGCTGATCTTCCCGCGCGGCATCCAGGGCGGGCTGTCCAGGCTGGTCGGCCCCATCATCCGGCGCGGCGATGACGCACCAGCAGCGCCGACCCCGGGGGACGACCCCCGTGCAGTGCTGACCCGGGGGGACGACCCCCCGAGATCCCCCCGCGAGAGGACCTCGTGGCGCCGGCGATCGCCGGCGGCAGACCGCAAGGAGAAAGGAAGAAGATGATCAGATCGCATTCGGCGAGGCTGGCGGCTGTTGTGGCCGGCCTCGCCGCCCTGAGCCTGGCGGCCGCCGCCTGCAGCTCGTCGTCAAGCGGCGGCGGATCCAAAGGCGGAAAGACGGCGCTGACCAACTCGGCGCCAGGCATCACCAAGACCTCCATCCTTATCGGCAGCCATCAGCCGCTCACCGGCATCGCCGCGCCCGGCTACAGCGAGATCGCGCCGTCGGCCAACGCGTACTTCCAGTACGTCAACGCCCACGGCGGCATCTTCGGTCGCAAGATCGTGTACAAGTACCTGAACGACCAGTACATCCCGGCGGACACTTCGTCGGTCGTGCACCAGCTGATCTTGCAGGACAACGTCTACGCGATCTTCAACGGACTAGGCACGCCAACCCACCTGGCTGTCGCTCAGTTCATCAACAGCCAGCACGTGCCCGACGTGTTTGTCGCCTCAGGCTGCGAGTGCTGGAACGCCCCGTCCACGCTTCCAGACACGTTTGGCTGGCAGCTCGACTATGTGCGCGAGGGCAAGATCCTCGGCAACTACATCGCGCAGCACTTCAAGGGCAAGAAAATCGGGTTCTTCTTCCAGGACGACGAATTCGGCCAGGACGGCGTCAAGGGGCTCAGTTACGAGATTCCCAAGAAGCAGATCGTCGCCAAGCAGAGCTATGACCCCACCAATATCAAGATCGGGCCGCAGCTCGCCGCCCTCAAGGCCGCGGGCGCCCAGGTGGTCGTCTCGTTCACCGTGCCGGCGTTCACCGCGATCATGAAGCTGACCATGCTCGGGCTCAAGTACAACCCGCAGCTCGTGGTCAGCGACGTGGGCTCGGACCCGATCACGCTGGCCGGCCTGCTGGCCGCGTTCGCCAAGAACAAGACCAAGGGCTTCGGCAACGCGCTGACGCAAGGCATCATCACCGATGGCTACCTGCCGTCGACCGCCGAGACGTCGAACAGCTGGATACAACTGGCCAGCATGATCCACTCAACATACCTGTCCAAGTATCCGCTCGACGGCAACGTGCTCTACGGGATCGCCACCGGCTACACGTTCGTCCAGGCGATGTTGAAGGCCGGCCGCAACCCGAGCAGGCAGGACCTGATCAACGCGATAAACGGCGGGCTTCCGCAGGGTTTCTCGGTCGCGCCTTACGCCTATTCAGCTACCGACCACAACGGTGTCACCGGCGCCTACATGGCGGTCATCAAGAACGGCCAGCTCGTACCCACGAGCAGCGTCTTCGTCACCGATGACACGCCGACCGGCGCGATCACCACGCTGTCCACGTCGCAGCCGAACGCTCCGGCGAGCAACATACCTTCGCCGTAGCCTGGCTGCCCTTTTCGCTGTGGCCGGCCTGCGTCCGCGGGGCGGCCACAGCGAGCCTTATCGTTCAGCCATGATCAACGTTTTCGGCACGTCCCTTGGGGATTACAGCGGCACGATCCCGCGGCTGGCCGATCGCGCGGCCCAGCGCGATCCCGACGGGATCTGGATGCGCACCGACGAGGGGACGCTGACATTCGGGCAGGCGGCCTGGAAGGCGGCCGCCATGGCCGTCGCGCTCTCCGACACCGGGATCGGCTACGGCGACCTCGTCATGCTGACCGCGCGGAACACGCCGCGATACGTGCTTAGCTGGCTCGCGCTGGCGTCGGTCGGCGCCGTTTCCGTGCCAGTCAACCCGTCGAGCAGCGCCGCGGAGATCGCCGGGCTCATCAGCCAGGTCGAGCCGCTCGCGGTGATGACCGACCATGAACTCGAACCGCTGATCGCCGACGCGGTAGAGCGGGCTGGGAGTGGCGGCCGGCGGGTGCGATTCTTTCTGAATGTAAATCGACTTTATGCCGAGGCTGATTCCGGTGCGAGCGCCGATCTGCCGGTCGCCGGTGTGCGACCCGACGACCTGGCTGTGCTGATTCCGACGTCGGGTACCACCGGCCGGTCCAAGCTGGTCATGCAGACGCACCGGGCTTACGCGATGGCAGCCGAGGGCTTTCCGTTCTGGATGGGGCTGACCGCGCGGGACCGGCTGATGACGTCGCTGCCGCTGTTCCACATCAACGCGCCGATCTACTCTGTGCTCGGGTCGCTGTCGTGCGGTGCCGGGCTGGTGCTGCTCCCTCGGTTCTCGGCGAGCGGGTTCATCGACGCGGCCAGGCGACACGGCGCGACCGAGTTCAACGCGATCGGCGCGATGCTTGAGATCTTGATGCGCCAGCCTGAGCGGCCAGACGACGCCGACAACCCGCTCAGGCTCTGCTACACCGGGCCGGCCCCCGAGCGGGCCAGGCAGGAGGAGATCGAGCGCAGGTTCGGCATCAAGATCGTCGTCGGTTACGCGATGTCGGAATCACCATACGGGCTGATCTGGCCTCGGGGTTCGCGGCCGTTCGGCACGCTTGGCGCGGTCAGGCAGCATCCGTACCTCGGGACCATCAATGAGGCCAAAGTTGTGGCGGTCGATGGGACGGCTGAGGTCGCTGGGTTCGGTGGGGGCGCGCCGCCGGCCGCCGGGCTGGCCGCGCTCGGGCCGGGGGAGACCGGGGAAATGCTGCTGAGGAACCCGGTGATCACGCCCGGCTACCTTGGCATGCCGGAGGAGACCGCCGCCGTGCTGACCGATGACGGCTGGCTGCGGACCGGCGACCTGGTCACGGTCAACGCCGACAGCACTTATACCTTTGTCGGCCGTCGCAAGGAGGTGCTGCGCCGGCGCGGCGAGAACCTGTCGCCCCTGGAAGTCGAGGAGGTGCTCGACGCGCACCCAATGGTGCTCGAGTCAGCCGTCGTGGGCATCGCCTCCGAGCTCACCGAAGAGGAGATCAAGGCGTTCGTGGTGGCTGCGCCTGGGGCTCTGGTCGATGTTGCCGCGCTGCGTGACTACGCGGCCGAGCGGCTGTCGGCGTTCAAGGTGCCGAGGTTTTGGCAGGTGATCGATGAACTGCCCCGCACCCCGACCGCGCGCATCGCCAAGCACAAGCTGCCCGCCGGCCACCAGCCCGGTGAATACGACGCCGAGGCCGGCGGGTAGCTGTGTCCGCCGGCCACCAGCCCGGTGAACACGCCGGCCTCGGCTAAGCCAGGCGTCAGATCCGGTAGAACATGTTGAGGAAGCGGTCGGCTAGCGCGGTGTCGCCGCTGGCTGTGCCGCCGTTGATCCGGCCGAACGCGGTGAGTACCAGGCCTGCCGGGTCGAACTCGATCACCGCCGGCAGGTCGCTGATGTCGCCGGGCTCATAGCTCATGCCGCTTTCGCTGACTGTGACCCGGGTGTCGCCTCCGTTGCGGCCGCTGACCCGGATCCCGATCGTGAACGGCGAACTGTCGCTGTCCGGGTGGATGGTCGACTGCCAGATGATGAACATGAACGGCACGAGCAGATCGGCCGCCTCGGCGTCCAGAGCGTGGGCCTTGCCTGTGCCTTCGAGTATGTCCCAGGTGTGCACTCCGTAGTCCATGAGCTGGCCGGCCGCGTAGATGAACGCCGGCACTGGGCCCATGTAGAAGTGCGGCACGATCATAGATGTCCACTCTTCTTCGCTGAGCGGCTCGAGCAGGCCCATCATCTTGTCGAAGTCGGCTCGCACCCTGGTCATCATTTCCTGCTGCGATAGCTGCCGGAACGCGCGCGCCTGGTCGCCGGCCCGCTCGTGCATGCCAAGCAGGCCGAACGCGTTCTCTGCGGTCGCGCCCGACCTGGCCACCTCAAACGCCTTGAAGTAGCCCTCCATGGTGTCGACGAGATGCCCGATGACATCCCTTACTTCCCAGCTCTCGCAGGCGGTCTTGCGTTCCCACGCGTCGGACTGGTCAGCCAGCGTGAACATCTGATTGGCCTGGTCCCGCACTACGCGCAGGATGGTGGGCTTGCCCGCGTATGTCATCGCGTTCCACTCGGACATGCAGATACCCCTTTGCCGAACGTACAGACGCGGTCGCGGGTATGCGGCCAGCGTTATCGAGATGATCGAAGAGGCTCGTCCCGGCGCCAGCGCTTAGTCGGACCCCTGCTCGCCGCCGGGATGCGCACGATTGTTACCTCAGCGTACAACCGGCGGATCTGTCAATGGCTTGCGACGCTGATCCGCGCCAGTGCCTCGCCGTAGCGGACAGCCACGAGTTGGGCGACCGCGGGGTGGGTGCCGAGCGGAGCCGCGCACGGCGCGTCAATGGCCCCGCTGAGCTGGGTGAGTTCCTTCGGGTTAGTCTCCGGGCCGATCAGGCAGGGGGAGATGGCAGGATGACCCGCTCCGGCCTCCCTGAGCCGGTCGAGTGCGGCCGCGATGCTGCTTGAGTCGCCGAGCGACGCGGGAACGACGGGAACCGCCAGCCTGCCCGCTAGCAGGACCGCGGTGACACCGGCGTCGTTGATGGCCTGCGGTCCGCGATCGGCGATGACGAGCACGCCGTTTGACCCGGCGGCGATGTTCAGGCCACGGGCTCGGCTTGCTCGCGCCAGGCCCACCTCAGAGAGCCGGTCGTGCAACGCGCCGGCCAGCAGCGGATGCGGCCCGAGGTGGGCCGCGAGCATCGCGGGAGCCGGGGATTTTGACAAGGTCGTCGCGATCTGCAGGTCGAACGCCGGGTGCGGGCCTGCCAGCAGCGGTACGACCACGGCCTGCGGGGACGTGGCCCCGCCGTTGGCCGACATGCGGCCGCGCGTCGCCTCCCACGCAAGCGCGCTGGCCAGGCTGTCCTGCGCGCCACCCAGATAGCCGATTCTGATGTCAACGCCTGGGCAGGATTCGGCGGCAGCCTCCGCGATGTGGTCGGCGAGTTCCGCGACGTACTCGTCGCCTTGTCCTGGTATCGCGATCACAAGCGCCGGCGCGTCCGATGCCACGCTGATCCGGTGCGTGCTGCGGTGCCTGCCAACCCGCCGTACGGTGCTGGTCCGGCGCGGAAGCCCAAGGCCAGCGCCGCCGATGCCGCTGTCCTGGGGCGGGCGGCGCCGGGGCAGCGGTTCCCCGACCGGGCTTTGATCAGTCACGCTGATAGATGGTAATGCTCTCGCTGCGCACCCGCCGACACTTCGCGATGTTCACACCGATACGTCGGTGTCGGGCGATTAGTGACAAACCCTGGCGTTTCACGGTCGGTCACGTGGTCACTGCGCGCCGAGCATGCTCTTGTAGACCGAGATCAGGGCGGACTTCTGCTGCTGCGAAAGCCGGTCGTCAGCGGTGATAGCGTCTTCTACCGCCGGGGTCGGCGGGTCGGGCGGGTCGGCGCCGTCCTGTTCGTGATGCAAAAGTCCGGCCTGGGTCAGCAGCGTCTCGGCGGAGACGTTCAGCGCGTCGGCGATGAGCTTGATGACCCGCATTGACGGCTGATGCAGGCCTCGCTCGATCTGGCTCAGATAAGGATTGGACAACCTCGTCTTCTCGGCGAGCTGGCGCAGCGACAGGTTCGCCTGCTTGCGGCGGTTGCGTATGAAGCCGCCGAGTGCCTCCATCTGAGCGTCCCAGGGTTCTTTCACACCGTTCCCTCGCGTTAGTAAGCCCTAGATCGAGATGGTAAGGCGCGGCCGGCAGCTTTTGTCGCTACAGGCCGCGCCTAGCTCGCCGTCGGCTCGTCGGTCTTACTTGTCCGCCGGCTTGGGCCTTGCTGGCTTCCTGGTTGCCGAGGTCTGCCGCGTCCTCGTCGTGGTCGTCTGGCCGCCCTTGGCCTTGTCGTCCTTGGCCTTGCTGGTCCTGGCCACGGTCACTTCGCTGACCCTGGTGGTCGTCCCAGCCTTGGTGTCGGGCGCCGGCTTGGCCGCGGGCGCGCTGAACTGCGACAGCCTCGCGGCCGCCTGCTGTGCCAGCGGAGTAGCGGCGGTGCGCACCTGGTCGACGACGCGGCGCTGGACGATGACGGCATGCCCGACCAGATTCTCGGCACTGGCCTTCAGCTGGTCCGCGGTCGGCAGTTTGGTCTGCAGCTGGCCGGGCAACTTACCGACAAGCGCTGGTGCCCTGTCGCGAAGCTGCGCGTGTCCTGGCAGCGCCGAAAGGTTCAAGGTCGGCTTGGGCATGCTGGCCAGCTGCGGCCCGATTTGCTGCGCGGCGGCCGTTACGTTCTTGATCGTCGTCGCCACTCGCCGCTGTCCCTTGCGGGCGGCGGCCAGGACCTGGTCCTGCAGCTCCTGCCCGGCTGCGCGATAGTCGTTCATCAGGATCCTCCCTATCGTTGTATGCAGCTAACTATAGTTTGCAAACACAATATATGTCAAGCGGACTTGGCCGACGGTAGGTAGGGAAGGTGCCGGAGGTGCGGAAGGTGCGAAAGGTGCGGGCGACCTGGCGTCGGCGGGGAGGGGATGCTCGTACTGGAGATGGTGCCCAACAGCAGTAACGGTCCAACGCTGCGGTCCGGGAACCGCGGCAGAAGGTCAGGCGGAGCCGCGGGCCTTGACTAGGCCGGTTTCGTAGGCGAACACGACCGCTTGCACGCGGTCGCGCAGGCCTAGCTTGGATAGCACCCGGCCGACGTGCGTCTTCACGGTCGCCTCGGACACAAAGAGCCGGTCGGCGATCTCGGTGTTGGACAGGCCCTGCGCGATCAGCGCGAGAACCTCCCGCTCGCGGCTGGTCAGCCCGGCCAGGTTGGGCTCGGCGTCTTCGGGGCCGGTCGGCAGCATCGGCGCGAACCTGTCGATCAGCCGGCGCGTCGTCGACGGCGCCACCACCGCGTCGCCTGAGTGCACCGACCTGATGCCGAACAGCAGTTCTTCCGGCGGCACGTCTTTGAGCAGGAACCCGCTCGCCCCCGCCTTGAGCGCGGCGAACGCATACTCGTCCAGGTCGAACGTCGTGAGCATAAGCACGCGCGGCCGGTCACCGGCCTGGCAGATCCGCCTGGTCGCCTCGATACCGTCCAGCCTCGGCATCCGCACGTCCATCACGACCACGTCGGCTGGCGCGGCGCGCAGCGCGGCGACGGCGGCCATGCCATCGCCGGCCTCGCCGACGACGGTCATGTCCGGCTGAGCGTCGATCACCATGCGGAACCCGGCCCGCACCAGCTCCTGGTCGTCGACCAGCAGGATCGCGATGGTCATGCCGCGCCCGCATGCTCGCCCGTATGCACTTCGGTGATCGGCAGTGTGGCCGTGACCTCGAAACCGCCGCCGGGCCGGGGTCCCGCCCGCACGGACCCGCCGTACATGGCGGCGCGCTCGCTCATCCCGGTAAGCCCGTGACCGCCGCCGTCGCACGGCGCCGCTGCCCCGACGCCGTTGTCGGTCACCGACAGCTCGACCGTGGTGCCGGTGTAGCGCAGCAGGACGTTCGCGCACACCATGCCGCCCGCGTGCTTGCGCACGTTGGTGAGCGACTCCTGGATGATCCGGTAGGCAGTGAGCGCCGTGCCAGTGGCGAGCGGTCTGACGGCGCCCTCGATCGAGCAGGTGACCGGCAGCCCCGCGGCTCTGGCCTGGTCGAGTAGCTCGTCAAGCTGGCCGAGGCCGGGCTGCGGCGCCAGCACGGCGAGTTCGCCGTCGTCGCCGCGGCGCAGCACTCCGAGCAGCGCCCGCATCTCGGCCAGCGCCTGACGGCCGGTCGCCGAGATCGCGGCGAGCGCCTGGCGGGTGCGCGCGGGATCGGTGCCGAGCGCGTAGGCGGCACCGTCCGCCTGTACCACCATGACGCTCACGTTGTGCGCGACCACGTCATGCAGCTCGCGTGCGATCCTGGCCCGCTCGGCGGCGGCGGCGATCTGCGCGTGCGCATCGCGTTCCCGCTCGAGCCTGGCCGCTCGTTCTTCCAGGTTGGCGTAGTAGGCGCGGCGGTACCTGGTCGAGTCGCCGAGCACCCAGGCGATCAGGCACGGCCCGGCGGACACCAGGTAACCGGGAAGCAGCGCCTGCCAAGGCGCCGGGAAACCTGTCCGCAGCTCGATCAGCTCAACGACCTCGACGGCCGCCCCGAACAGGCAGATGCCGAGACCGATTACCGAGTTGCGTCTGGTCGAGTACGCAGCCAGCGTGTAAAGCAGCACGACGATGGTGATGTCGGATGGCACAGGCCGGCCGCGAAAAAGAACGACCTGGCACGCGCCAGCCGTAATCGCCGTGGCAAACGCGCCGACCGGGTACGAGCGGCGCACCACAATCGGAATCGTAAGTCCTAGCGCGATCAGGACCAGGAAGTAGCGGTGCGATAGGACCCCGGTCCCGACGCCGCCAGCGCCTATCGGGAATGCGAGCACGCCATCCACGAGTTTGGGGTGGCGACGCAGCCACGCGTACAGCGCTGACACGGCACCAGGGTAGCCGCGGTATTCGGCGGCGGCGTCATCCCGTGGGCTTGAGTTGCCGTCAGCCAAATGGATGACAGCGCGCTGACGTTCTGGCTGACGCGGCGGATAGCCGCTACCGGCGACTATCGAGGCATGGCAAACACAATCGGCGAGCCTTCGCATGCCATTTCGGTACGCGGGCTGCGTAAGCGGTACCACGGCAAGATCGCGGTGGACGGCATCGACCTGGATATCGAGCGCGGTGAGGTGTTCGCGCTGCTCGGCCCCAACGGGGCGGGCAAGACCACGACGGTTGAAATACTCGAAGGCCACCGGCGCAGGGACGACGGCGAGGTCAGCGTGCTCGGCGTCGACCCGGCCGACGCTGACCGGACCTGGCGGGCCAGGATCGGGATCGTGCCGCAGTCGGACTGGGCAACGGGCGAGCTCACGGTGCGCGAGATGGTCGCACAGTACTGCGCCTACTTCCCGAGGCCGCGCGACCCCGACGAGGTGATCGCTGCCGTCGGCATGACCGAGCAGGCTGGCAAGCGGCTGCGCAAGCTCTCCGGTGGCCAGCGCCGCCGCGTCGATGTCGCCATCGGGATCGTCGGCCGTCCTGAAGTGCTGTTCCTCGACGAGCCGACGACCGGCTTCGATCCGCAGGCCCGCCGCCAGTTCTGGGAGCTGATCGCCGGGCTGTCGGACGATGGCACAACAATCCTGCTCACCACTCACTACCTTGATGAGGCCGAAGCGCTGGCCCGGCGGGTCGCGGTCCTGGCCGGCGGCCGGATCGCCGCCCTCGGCACACCCGCCGATCTCGGCGGTGCCTCCGATGAGGCGACGGTGAGCTGGCTGACCCCGGACGGGCCCGCGTCGGTGCAGACAGCCGCGCCGACGCAATTTGTTATGCAACTCGCTGGCAGCTGCGGCGGGGAAATTCCCGGACTTTCGGTGACGAGGCCGTCGCTCGAGGACAGGTACCTCGAGCTGAGAGCCGCGACTGAAGAGCCAGAGCACGCCAGCACCACGATTGGAGCAGCACGATGATCGCCACGGCAGGTCAGGCTGACCGAATCCAGCCAGAACCAGCCGCCGGCCGGCTCCCCTCGCTGGCCAGGCAAGCCGCGGTACGCGGGCTGGTCGAGATCAAGCTCTTCTTCCGGCAGCGGGAGGCTGTGGTCTTCACATTCGCGCTCCCCATCATCTTGCTATTGCTTTTTGGGGAAATTTTCCACGGCAAGATCGGGCACACTGGCGTAACTTTCCGGCAGTACTTCATCGCCGGGATCACCGCCAGCGGCCTGATGTCGGCGACATTCGTTAACCTGGGCGTCAGCCTCGCCGCCGACCGTGACGACGGCACGCTGACCCGTCTTGCGGGCACGCCGCTGTCGCCGGCCGGCTACTTCGCCGGGAAGGCGATTCTCGCTTTCGTGGTGTGCTTGCTCGAGGTTGCCGCGCTGCTCGCGGTCGGCGTTGGTCTGCTCGGCCTGCACTTGCCGTCAAGTTCGGGCCGGTGGTTCACGCTGGCCTGGGTGCTCGTAGGCGGCGCGGCGACCTGCTCTCTGCTTGGTTTCGCGGTGAGTTCCGCGGTCAAGGCAACGGCACGCAGCGCCGTCGCGGTGATGAACCTGCCCTACCTGGTGCTGTCGTTCATCTCAGGGGTCTACTTCGTGTTCAGCAACCTGCCGGTCGGGCTGCAGCGGGTCGCCGCGATCTTCCCGCTCAAGTGGATTTGCCAGGGCCTGCGCTCGGCGTTCCTGCCCGACTCGCTCCAGGGGGTCGAGCCCGCTCATAGCTGGGAACATGGCCGAATCGCACTGGTGCTCGCGGCCTGGCTGGTCGCAAGCTTGGTCATATGCATCAGGACATTCCGCTGGCAGGACATGAACCGCCGGTGAACGAGCAGACTGACGCGTGGACGCTGGGCGAGCTGCGATGGGACGCCTATTTCGGCGTCGTGCTGATCGCGTCTTTGATCGTCGCGCAGATAGCCGGCCAGGCATCGGAGTCTGGCCGGCTACTCGCCAGCGCCGGGCTGGCCGCGATGGTGCCGTGGTACCTGCTGGTCGGGCGGCCCGCGCTCTACAGCGACCGCCATCGGCTGGGGCGAGGAACGGTCTACCTGATCGGCTTGATACCGCTGCTTATCGTCGTCCAGATCGGCTCAGGGGCCGGCACGTTCATCTTGCTCGCGCTCTGCCCACAATGCTTCATGACGGTGCCGTTCCGCAGGGCGGTGGCTCTCGTCGTCGCTTTGAGCCTGACCCAGCCGATCGTGGCGGTGGCGCAGCGGGGCAGCGCCGCGGAGGTCGCGACCCTGTCCGGAGTCGCGGTCGGCGGGATCGCGTTCTCGATCGCGTTCGGCGCCTGGATCATGCGGATCATCAACCAGAGCGCTGAGCGCGCCGAGTTGATCGCCCAGCTTGAGCAGACTCGCGCTGAGCTAGCCGAGGCCAACCGCGAGGCAGGCGTGCTGGCCGAGCGCGAGCGGCTGGCCAGCGAAATTCACGACACGATCGCGCAAGGCTTCACGAGCATCGTGATGCTGGTGCAGGCGGCAGAGGCCGTCATCGAGTCCGATCCCGCGCAGGCACGCAAGCAGCTTGAGCTGGCCGACCGCACCGCCAGGGACAACCTCGCCGAGGCGCGGGCGCTGGTAGCGGGCCTCGCGCCCACCGCGCTGACCTCGGCGACGCTGTCAGACGCGCTGGCCAGATTGACCGACCGTGCCGGACAGGAGCTTGGCGTCAAGGCCGAGTTCTCGATGACCGGGCAGCCTGCTTCGCTCGGAACCGGCACTGACGTAGTGCTGCTCCGGGTCTGTCAGGAGGCGTTGTCGAACGTGCGCAAGCACGCCAAGGCGCGTTCGGTGCGGGTGCGGCTGCGCTATCAGGCGGACGGCGTCAGCCTTGAGATCGCCGACGACGGAATCGGGTTCGATTCTGGCTTGGTCAGTGAGGGTTTCGGGTTGCGCGGCATGCGGACCAGGGTCGCGGAGATCGGCGGCAAGCTGACCGTACGCAGCGCGCATGGCGAGGGCACGACGGTCACCGCGGTGTTGACCAGGGGGGACGACCCCCCGGAGCCCCCCGCGGAGGTGGCGTGAACGCCCCGGGCCCGGCTGCGGCCGGGGTGATCAAGGTGCTGCTGGCCGACGATCACCCGGTGGTGCGGGAGGGTTTGCGGGGGATGCTGGCCGCCGAGCCTGACATCGACGTGGTGGCCGAGGCAGGCTCGGGCACGGAGGCAGCGGCGCTGGCTGCCGTCAAGGCCCCCGACGTCATCTTGATGGACCTGCGAATGCCGCACGGCGACGGGGTCGACGCGATCGGCCGGCTGAAGGCCGAGGGAAACGCCGCCAGGATCATCGTGCTCACCACCTACGACACCGACTCGGACATCATCAGGGCGGTCGAGGCCGGAGCGACCGGCTACCTGCTGAAGGACACTCCGAGGGCTGATCTCGTTCATGCGATTCGGGCGGCGGCCAGGGGAGAGACGGTGCTAGCGCCGGTGGTGGCAGGACGGCTCGTCACCAGGGTCGCCAGGGGCGGCTCGCAGCCAGAGGCGCTTTCCGCCCGCGAGACCGAGGTGCTTGCCCTGGTGGCGCGCGGGCTAACCAACGCGGCTATCGGGCGCGCGCTTTTCGTCAGCGAGGCGACGGTGAAGACGCATCTGACCCGGGCATGTACCAAGCTCGGGGTGGTCGGCAGGACCGCGGCCGTGACGAAGGCGATGGAGATAGGCGCGCTGCCGCCGCCGGGCCGGGCGGGCTAACCGGGCAGCGGGGCTGTCGCCGCATGTCGTTCGAGACTAGCCTCGATCGCATGGCAGGAGGTTTAGGCGCAGCGCGACACATCGAACCGGAAGGACCGCAGTCACATGGCTGACGAGCATAGCCACGAGCATCAGCACGACCCGACGTTCTACCGGTCGCCGCGTGACGCGGCCGCCGGGCCGCCGGAGAAGCTCGCGTACGTAGCCGCGTTCTCCCGCCCTGCCGACAAGCCGGACGCGATCGCGGTCGTCGACACCGATCCGGCGTCGGAGGCGTACGCGTCAGTCATCGGCTTCACTGAGTTGCCGAACCTCGGCGACGAACTGCACCACTTCGGGTGGAACGCCTGCTCGAGCGCGCTCTGCCCGACCGGCGAGCACACTCACGGCGACCGCCGCTATCTCGTGGTTCCTGGCCTTCGCTCGTCGCGCATCTACATACTCGACACCAAGGAGAACCCGGCCCAGCCGACCGTGACCAAGGTGCTCGACGCCTCCGAGCTTGGCAAGCGGGCCAGCTACTCTCGTCCCCACACGGTGCACTGCGGTCCCGGCTACCTGTACGTGTCCTGCCTAGGCGGCGCCGACGGCGCGGAAGGCCCCGGCGGTGTCGCGCTGCTCGACCACTCGTCATTCGACGTGATCGGTCAGTTCGAGGCCGACCGCGGCGACCAGTACCTGGCCTATGACGTCTGGTGGCACATCAACGACGACGTGCTGGTCACATCGGAGTGGGCCACGCCGTCGATGATCGAGGACGGGATTGTGCCCGAACTGCTGCTCGGCCGCAAATACGGGCACAGGCTGCACTTCTGGGACATGCAGACCAGGCGCCACGTCCAGACCGTTGACCTCGGCGACCAGCACCAGATGGCGCTCGAGCTGCGGCCGGCGCACGACCCGGCCAGGAAGTACGGGTTCGTCGGCGTCGTGATCAGCGTCGAAGATCTGTCCGCGTCGATCTGGCTGTGGCATGAGGACAAGGAGAACGCCGGGCAGTGGGCGGCGACCAAGGTCATCTCGATCCCGGCCGAGGCAGCACCGGCGGAGCAGCTGCCGCCGCTGCTACAAGGGTTCGGAGCGGTGCCGCCGCTGGTCACCGACCTGGCTCTGTCAGTCGACGACAAGTACCTGTACGTGTCTTGCTGGGGGACCGGTGAGCTGAAGCAGTACGACGTCAGCGACCCATTCAACCCGCGCGAGACCGGCTCGGTGCGGATCGGCGGCATCATCGGCCGGGCGGCGCATCCGGCGCGGCCGGGCCAGGCGCTGTCGGGCGGGCCGCAGATGGTCGAGGTCAGCCGCGACGGCAAGCGAGTCTATTTCTCCAACTCGCTTTACGGCGCCTGGGATGAGCAGTTCTACCCCGACGGCGTCGGTGCCTGGCTGACCAAGCTTGACGTCGCCGAAGGCGGCGGCATGAGCTTCGACGAGCGGTTCTTCCTTGAAGGAGACGTGTTCAGGGGCCGGCGGGTGCATCAGATCAGGCTGGAGGGCGGCGACGCGTCGAGCGACTCCTATTGCTACTCGTGATTACCGCTGGTTACGCATGACGGACGCCTGGCTCGCGCCTGAACTGGCCACGCTTACCAAGGCTAGGTTCTCCGACGCCGCCTG
The DNA here is from genome assembly GCA_035553055.1 of Streptosporangiaceae bacterium. GTDB lineage: Bacteria > Actinomycetota > Actinomycetes > Streptosporangiales > Streptosporangiaceae > Chersky-822. The sequence goes on from DATNEK010000324.1 coordinate 24,378, forward strand.
GATATATGAGAGGAAATTTGACGGGGAACGCTGCCTGACCTACCGGACAGGCGGCAGGGTCGCGCTGATGACGAGGAACCAGATAGACGTCAGCGCGACCTACCCTGAGCTGCGCGACGCCTTGACCAGCCAGCCGTCGGCCGACTTCGTGGCCGACGGCGAGATCGTCGCCTTCGATGGCGATACCACCAGCTTCGCCAAGCTGCAGCAGCGGCTCGGCGTGCGCGACCCGGCCGCGGCGCTCGTGCGCCGGGTACCGGTCGTCTACTACCTGTTCGACCTGCTCGTGATCGATGGCCGTGACATCAGGCCGCTGCCGCTGCGTGAACGCAAGCCGCTGCTTCGCGGGCTGATGCCGTTCGCCGAACCGATCAGGTTCACCGAGCACAGGGACGGCAATGGCGAGCCATTCTGGGTCCAGGCTTGCGAGCAGGGCTGGGAAGGCCTGATCGCCAAGCGGTCGGCCTCGCCCTACCTGGCCGGAAGGACCAAGGACTGGCTGAAGTTCAAGTGCCTGAGCAGCCAGGAGTTCGTCATCGGCGGCTACACCGAGCCGCAGGGCACGCGCAGCGGGTTCGGCGCGCTGCTGATCGGCTACTACGACGGCGAGGGCAGGCTCATATCGGCAGGCAAGGTGGGCACGGGCTTCAGCGAGGCGACCCTGGCCAGCCTGTCCGGCCTGCTGCGGCAACGTGAAATCGGCACCTCACCATTCGATGCCGGCCCGCAGCCCCGGTCGAGCGTGCACTGGGTCAAGCCTGAGCTTGTGGCCCAGATCGGATTCTCCGAATGGACGACGGCCGGCCAGCTCAGGCATCCGCGATACGAGGGGCTGCGACAGGACAAAGACCCGGCGAGCGTGGTCCGCGAGATTCCCGAAGCGCCGGCTTAAGCGTTCAGGATCTGGGTGCGAGCGGCGGCCAATCGGCTCTGGCAGGCGGCCAATCGGCGGCGCGGGGGGCAGGCCGCCGCCGATTGGCCTGGCATTGTTCCGCTAGGCGGCGTGTCCGTCGGCCGGGACGAGAGCCGGCTTCGAGCGGGTGGACCGATGACCCCCGGTCCGGCGCTGCGACGGACGGTGAGTCGCGCGGCCATCCGCAGGCCGGCTGTCGGCCGGCTTGACCGTCCGCGCTGGCTGGCGGGGTGTCTCGGTCACCGCGGTCAGCGTCGGATCGCACTTAGGCGCGGTGGCGATAGTCCGCTCGTAGACAGCGATGGTTTCGCGCGCAACGCGGTCCCACGGATACCTTGACCTTGCCCGGTCAGCGGCGGCGATGCCGAAGGCGGCGAGCCGCATCGGACTGGCGAGCAGGTCGCGCAGCCTGCGCGCGAGCATGTCCGGTCGTCCTGGCGGCACAAGCGCGCCCGACGTGCCGTCGATGACGGCGTCGCGATAGCAGCCGACGGCTGTCGCGACGACGGGGACGCCGCACGCCATCGAGCGAACCGAGATGATCCCTTGTGGTTCGTACCGCGCCGCGCTCACCAGCAGGTCCGCCGACCTGAGCAGCGCAGGCAGGTCGTTGTCAGCGACATGACCGGTGAAGTTAACCCGGTCAGCGACTCCGAGATGGGCGGCCAGCTTGGCGAGTATCCGGTAGCCATGATCGGATTCGAGCTCGTCGGCCGGAGGACCGCCCGCGATGACGAGTTCGGCGGCTGGCAGCTCAGCGAGGCACCTGAGCACAATGTCAAGTCCTCGGTACTCGGCGAGCGAACCGACTGCGATCAGTCGCGGTCGGCGCTTGCGCTTGGCAGTGAGCCCGGCAGGAGAAAATCTGCTGGTATCCACTCCCGTAGGGACGAGGTGAACGCGCGCATTCGGGACACCGAGACTCGACAGCTCGGCTACTTCGTCCGCGGTCGTGGCGAGCACCGCCGTAGCCGCCCTGGCGATGCACGGCTCCATGCGAGTGCGCACTGTCGCCGTCTCACCGGCGATGCGGTGGCGCCGTTCGGCCGAGGCGAGCGAGCCAAAGCTGGCGACGACCGGCACCGGGTGCTCGCGGGCGGCGCTGAGCGCGGCAAGCACGCTGGTCCAGTGATAGGCGTGCACGATGTCGGGGCGGTCCTTCTCCCAGCGCGCGGCAAGATAGTCGGCGATGTCCTTGGCGTAGTTCGGGAGCTCATCGGCGGCAAGGGCCGCCTGCGGACCTGCCGTAATGAATTCAGCCCTCAGCCGTGGCCCGATCGACGCGCTGTCCGGCAGCGTCGGTGCGTCCTTGCGCGCGTAGATCACCACGTCATGGCCCTCCTGCGCGAGAGCCTTGGCCAGCTCGCTGGCATGGGCGGCCTGGTCGGCCGAGTATGGATCTAGCGCTTGCGTAGGCGGTGTTGCATGCCGGGCGACGATGGCGATCTTCATCCCTGGGCCTCCTTGGAGTTCCGGCTGAATCACAGCGGTCGCAAGGTGGCCGACATCGGCAGCGGAGTCGCTACAACAAATAAGGCACACCCAGCAAAGTCACGCCGTGACTCTTGGGGTGTGCCTGCGTCGTAAGCACTGCCTATTACGTTAACGCAACCAGGCTGGGACTGTCTAGTCGCGACCGACGACACGAGTCGGCCTGAACGGGGTCTTGCGCGTTTGAGCAGGCACTTCGGGGGCAGCCATAGCGCGCCGGAATCGCAGAGGAGGTCCAGATGCCGCGCGGGACCCTAGTCGCGATCATTGTACTTTTTATTATTATATTAATACTTATTATAATATTTGTCGGTGAGGCGAAACGGCGGCGCGGCTTGCGGGAGCGGTTCGGCCCCGAGTATGACAGGCTCGTCGGCGAG
>DATNEK010000325.1:0-2920 GCA_035553055.1 Streptosporangiaceae bacterium
ACCGGCGACGTGCACTGGTCCGCGTACGCCGGCGTCGATCTCGCGGAGTTGCTCGAGGCGCGAGGAGATGTCACCGGGGCCCCCGCTCGCATCCATCGACCACCCCAGGACCCTGCGTGAACCTTGACAGGGCCGTGCGGCACCCACGGCGCCGACGGGCGATGTAAGACTGTCGCATGAGCGAACTAGGTGACCTTCAGGACCGGAGCTTCGCGACCGCGACCGCAGCCACGAACACCTCCTATCCCCCGGAGCGACGACTCAGCGCCGAGCAGCTGGCCAGCTACCTGGACCGGCGTGAATACGCCGTAGTCGGCTCGGCTCGCAAGGACGGGCGGCCGCACGCCGCGATGTCGGTGTACGTCCGGCGCGGCACCACCTTCTGGCTGCCGACCATGGCGGGCTCGGTACGGGAGCGCAACGTGCGCCGGACCCCCTGGCTCACCCTGGTCATCGCCGAACAAGACGACTCTCGTCACATCGCGGTCATCGCCGAAGGACCCACCGAAGTCATCGAACCCGCAGATGTGCCGCAGGACGTACGGGAGGCGCTCACCGCAGACTGGGTCAGCAGCTGGATCCGGGTCAACGCCGAGCGCCTGCTGTCCTACGCCGACAAGGACGCCGCCCCCTAACACGTGCATCTTTCATAACGCTCCTCGCGGGAGTACCCTCCCCGCAACCCTGTGACCTGCGCGATCACCCCTTCTGCCCGCTACCGCCGAGCCGGCGGATACGACCAGCCTGGACGCCTGCCCAGATGCCGGTCATACCTGGAGCACAGAGCTTCAACGAACAGAGCTTCACCGAACAGAGCTTCCAGCGAGCGAGGAGTACCGATGATTAGCACGAGGAGGCCACGCCGTCGCTGGCGAGGCCTTGCATTACCGCCGCTGGCAAAGACCGCGGCTGGACTTACGGTCGCCGCGACCGTCGCAGCGCTAGCCGCGAGCGCGCTGCCAGCGACCGCGGCACCCGCAACCCCCGCGGCGACAACGGCAACCGCAGCCAGCGTCACGGTGAACGCCACGTCCGGCCTTGGAGTCATCCCGCAAGGTGCCATCGGCCTGAACACCGCCGTCTACGACGGCGACATGAACGACACCGCGGTACCCGGACTGCTCAAAGCGGCTGGCATCGACGCGATGCGCTACCCGGGTGGGTCATACTCCGACATCTTCAACTGGCAGACCAACACCGCCGCGGAAGGCGGCTTCGTCGCCCCCAACACGACGTTCGCCAACTTCATGACCACCGCCCAGGGCGTCGGCGCGGCCCCGATCGTGACCGTGAACTACGGGACCGGCACCCCGGCCCTGGCGGCCGCCTGGGTCAGCAACGCCAAGACCAACGGCGACAACGTCAAGTACTGGGAAGTCGGGAACGAGGTCTACGGCAACGGCACCTACGGCGCCAACTGGGAGGCCGACTCGCACTGTGACACCTCCGCCGGCGGCAGCCCGGTCACGATCGGCAGCGAGCCGTCCCAGACCTACGACTGCGGCCCGGCCGCCTACGCCAAGAATTTCCTGGCCTACCAGTCCGCCATGCAGGCCTCGGACGCCAGCGCCAAGGTGTGCGCAGTGCTGACCACACCGGGATTCTGGCCGGACGGCGTCACGAACTCGCAATACCCGCAGAGCTGGAACCAGACCGTCCTGACCGCGCTCGGCTCGCACACCCAGTGCGTGATCGTCCACTACTACCCGGGCGGCTCTAACGCGGCCGGGATGCTGACCGACCCGCAGGACATAGCCGGCATCGTCTCCTCGCTGCACAGCCAGGTCAGCCAGTACGCCGGCATTTCCAGCCCGGCGAGCGTCCCGGTCATCGTGACCGAGACCAACTCCACCGTCGACCTCGACACCCAGCCCGGCGCGCTGTTCACCGCCGACATGTACATGACCTGGCTCGAGAACGGCGCCGCCAACGTCGACTACTGGAACGAGCACAACGGCGAAGGCACCGTCAGCAGCGTCAACGGCGCGACCGACTTCGGCGACCAGGGCATGTTCTCCAACAACACCAACTACGGCGGGACCCAGGAGCCGGCCGCCGACACGCCGTTCGCCCCGTATTACGCGGTCCAGATGATCTCTAAGCTCGGCGGCCCGGGCGACGAGATGGTCTCATCGACCTCGGGCAACGCCTTGCTGAGGGTCCATGCCGTCCGCACCGCCGGGGGCGCGCTCAACGTGCTCATCGACAACGAGGACCCGTCGAACTCCTACGCGGTCAGCCTGGCCTACAGCGGGTTCACGCCGAACGGCTCGCCGACGGTCTACACGTTCGCGGCCAACGGCACGTCGATCACCTCGGCCAGCCAGGCCTCGACCTCGTCGGTGACGGTAAGCCCGTATTCGCTGACCGTCGTGCACGTTCCCGGCAGCGGCGGGACCGGGGTCACCGCTCCGGGCGCGCCTGGCCAGCCGACGGTCTCTGGCCTCAGCTCGACTACCTCTGGAAACAACACCGGCATGGCGACGCTGTCGTGGCCTGCCTCGACCCCCGGCACCAACGCGGTCGCCAAGTACAACGTCTATCAGCAGGGCAGCGGCGGCACCACGACGCTGGCGGGCACCGCCACCGGCACCTCGATCACGCTGACCGGGCTGACCATCGGCACCACCTACACCTACAACGTGATCGCGCTGGACAGCCAGGGCAACCAGTCGCTGCCCTCGCCGCCGGTGACCTTCACGGTCCCGCCCCCGGCTAACAGCAGCTGCGCCGTCCACTACGTGGTGAACAGCTCCTGGCCCGGCGGGTTCAACGGCAGCATCACCCTGACGAACAAGGGCACCGCGGCCATCAACGGCTGGACGCTCACGTTCACCTTCCCGGCCGGCGAATCGGTGCAGGGCGGCTGGGACGGCACCTGGACGCAGTCCGGCCAGAACGTGACCGTCAAGGACGCGGG
>DATNEK010000326.1:0-11158 GCA_035553055.1 Streptosporangiaceae bacterium
TTCGTGTGATAACACGGGAAATACTCCGTAACGCGGCAGTCATCCGTGACCCCGACGGCGATGCTCCGCCCCCGGCACGGGAAGTTTCCGGTACACGGCAATCTTCCGCCAGGCACCCGCCGATTCACCGCGATCACCGGCCGGCTACTGCCAGCACAACGCCGATCCCCCGCACATCACACGGCAATCATCCGCAGTAATCACCGAACCCCGCGCTACCAGCCCCCACGCAGGACTTCGAATGCCATCCACCTAGTCCGGCGGATGTCCCGCGCCGCCGGCTCCCGCGAAGTCGCACCACGAGTCCCACCTGCACCACGAGGCCCCGTTGAGCGCGATGAATACCCGAATCCACCGCACCCCAGCCCACCGACCTCCGCGATGGATCCGGCAATTCACACCCGATTTCCCAGATGGATTGCCACATCCATCGCAGGGGGATTCGGCTGAGTGTGCGATGGATTGCCGAATCCATCGCGGGGGCCCGGGATGGGCGGGGCCGTGAGTTGCCGAACCTTGCCGAACCCCAGGGCGTCGGCGCAGGGGCGAGGGTGGATTCGGGCATGCCTAGGGTCGCGGGCTAGGTGGATCCGGCCATCCACCTTGCGGCCGACGCGCGGTGGGCTGGGCGCGGCGCGGGCTGGGCGCGCCGCGGGCTGTGCGCGCCGCGGGCTGTGCGCGGTGCGGCGCGGCGCGGTTAGGACTGGCTGAGTTCGCCGCTATTTGATGTCTATGTCCGATTGGGTCTGGCCATTCAGGTGCGTCCCGTCGATCGCGGTGGCCTGGCCGTTGACGGAGGCGTGGCCGGGCGTCGCCTCGGCCGTGGCCGCCTTGGCATCGCCGTTGCGCCAGGGTCGCACGACTGCCAGCCAGGCGATCATGCCGCCGACCGCGACTATGGCCAGGATCCAGCCAAGCGCCGTCGTGCCGACGCCCACGTACTTGAGGCCGGAGGCGAAGATCACGAACGTGATGATCGGCCTGATGTACTTGTCAGGAGCCCGGGACGACAGGTACGAGCCGATCAGCACGGCAGGCACGCTCCCGATCGCGATCGACGCGGTCACGCCGAACTCGACGTGCCCGAACACCAGCGCGCCGAGCGCCGCCGCCGCGGTGAGCGGAACAGCCTGCGTCAAGTCGGTCCCGACAAGCTGGTTCGCGCCGATAAGCGGATAAACGAACAGCAGCAGCACGATCATCAGCGAGCCAGAGCCGACCGATGTCATGCCCACGATCAGCCCGCCGACGGCCCCGATCAGCACGGTCGGCGCCGGCTTGACCGCCAGCTCGGAAATCGTGGCCAGGCGCTGGTTCCCTGACCTGCGATCGAGAACGTAACGGAGCACCATCGCCGCGGCGCCCACGAGCAAGGCGGCTCCGAGCGCGATCTCCACGTGCTTCTGCGCCGCCGAGCCGCCGCCAAGCTGCTTGAGCAGATAAGCGCCGAGGAACGCCATCGGGACCGAACCGATCACCATCCAGCCGACCATGCGCAGGTTGACAGTGCCCTTGCGCAGATGCACAAGCGCGCCGACCGGCCGCATGAGCACGGCCGCGACGAGGTCGCTTGAGATCGCTGATGACGGTGTGATCCCGAAGAGCAAGATCAGCATGGGGGTCATCAGCGCGCCTCCGCCTGCGCCGGTCAGGCCGACGAGCAGGCCGACGACCGCGCTGCCCAGAACGATGTACGGGTTTACGTGCATTCCACTCCGCTCCGCTTCCGCATCACCGACGAACCTCGGCAACTGCACCTGACTCGGTCACTGCCCCCGACCAGGAGATTAAGCGAGATTCCAGATCTAAACAATGGGCAATCCCGCGCTTCTCCCGCCCGGCCCGCCTGCCTGCCTGCTTGGTGCGAGGTGCGCGCGCCCTGGCCTCTGCCGACCGTCGGTAAGCTGTAACGATGTCTGTCCAGTCGGTGTACTCGCGCCTTGAGCCGCTCCTCCCATTGGTGCGCAAGCCCATCCAGTACGTCGGTGGCGAGGTCAACAGCGTCGTAAAGGACTGGGACAGTGCCGACGTGCGCTGGGCGCTGATGTACCCGGATGCCTATGAGGTAGGCCTGCCAAATCAGGGCCTGCAGATTCTTTACGAGGTGCTGAACGAGCGCGAAGGCGTGCTCGCCGAGCGGACCTACAGCGTCTGGCCCGACCTGGAAAAACTGATGCGCTCCCGCGATCTGCCGCAGTTCACGGTGGACGCGCACCGGCCGGTGAGGGCGTTCGATGTGCTCGGCGTGAGCTTCGCGACCGAACTCGGCTACACGAACCTGCTGACCGCGCTCGACCTGGCCAAGATCCCGATGATGGCGGCTGACCGCGGCGAAGAAGACCCCATTGTGCTGGCCGGAGGGCACGCGGCGTTCAATCCTGAGCCAATAGCCGATTTTATCGACGCCGCCGTGCTCGGCGATGGCGAGCAGGCTGTCCTTGGCATCACTGACGAGATCAGGGATTGGAAAAATTGCGGACGGCCAGGTGGACGCGATGGCTTGCTGTTGCGTCTGGCAATGAACCGCGACGTCTACGTGCCGCGCTTCTACGACGTAAGGTACTCCGCGAGCGGAACGATCGCCTCAGTGCTGCCTAACCGCCCAGGCGTGCCGCGCGCGACTGCCAAGCACACCGTGTCTGACCTGGATTCATGGCCGTACCCGGCCAAGCCGCTTGTTCCGGTCGCTGAGTCCGTGCACGAGCGGTTCAGCGTCGAGATCTTCAGGGGATGCACCCGCGGCTGCAGGTTCTGCCAGGCCGGGATGATCACCAGGCCGGTTCGCGAGCGGTCGATCGGCACGATCGGCAAGATGACTGAGGCTGGCCTGGCGGCCAGCGGATTCACCGAGGTCGGACTGCTCTCGCTGTCAAGCGCCGACCACAGCGAGATCAACGAGATCACCAAGGATCTCGCCGACCGGTACGAGGGCACGAACACCGGCTTGTCGCTGCCTTCCACCCGGGTAGACGCGTTCAACGTCACGCTCGCGAACGAGCTGAGCAGGAACGGGCGCAGGTCAGGACTGACGTTCGCGCCTGAGGGCGGCACCGACCGGATCCGTAAGGTGATCAACAAGATGGTCACCGAAGACGATCTGATCACGACCGTGTCCACCGCGTACGCGGGCGGCTGGCGCCAGATCAAGCTCTACTTCATGTGCGGCCTGCCGACCGAGACCGACGAGGACGTGCTCGCGATCGCGCGCGTCGCGCACCGGGTGATCGACGCGGGCAGGGCCGCGAGCGGGCGGCGAGACATCAGGTGCACTGTGTCGATCGGAGGCTTCGTGCCCAAGCCGCACACGCCGTTCCAGTGGGCGGCGCAGTGTGATCACCAGACGGTCGATGCTCGCCTGGCCGCGCTCGGTGCGGCGCTGCGTGCCAATCGCGCCTATGGGTCGTCGATCGGGTTCCGCTACCACGACGGCAGGCCTTCGATGGTCGAGGGGTTGCTGTCACGCGGCGACCGGCGAGTCGGCAAGGTGATCAAGGCGGTGTGGGAAGACGGCGGCCGGTTCGACGGCTGGAGCGAGTATTTCTCCTACGAGCGCTGGGAGGCGTGTGCGGCATCGGCGCTCGCTGGGGACGGCGTCGACCTGGCCTGGTACACCACCCGCGAGCGCGGTTACGCCGAGATCTTGCCCTGGGACCACCTGGACGCGGGTCTCGACAGGGACTGGCTGTGGCAGGACTGGCTGGCGGCCATCGACCCGGTCGGCGCTGCCGAGGTAGACGACTGCCGCTGGACGCCCTGTTTCGAATGCGGCGTATGCCCGGCGATGGGCACAGAGATCGAGACTGGGCCGACTGGCGAACGACTGCTGCCCCTGACCGTCATCAACCGGACACCAACGCCGACGCCGACGCCGACCTCAACGCCAACGCCGACGCCAACCCCAACCCCGACGCCGACGTCGGCAGGTGCCGGGGGCGTGGACTAGATGGCCAGGCCGGTCCCAGGTGGCCCTCCGCCCGCGCCAATCATTCAGCGTCTGACCATCAGGTACGCTAAAAGAGGCAGGATGCGATTCGCGAGCCACAGGGACGTGGCTCGGGCGATCGAGCGGGGTGTGCGCAAGGCGGGCGTGCCGGTCGCCTACTCTGCGGGGTTTTCACCGCATCCGAGGATTTCGTATTCGGGCGGGGCTCCGACGGGATCTGCGAGCGAGGCTGAGTACCTCGAAATCTCGCTTACCCGTCGCTGGGAGCCAGCCCGCCTCGGTCGGGCACTGGACGCAGCCCTGCCGGACGGGATAAATGTGGTCGATGTTGTCGAGGTGGACGCCAAGTCCGCCGGGTTGCGGCTCGACGCCTCGTTGTGGGAGGTGCTCCTGCCTGGAGTGATGGTTGACGCTCTGCGCCCGGCTCTGGCGACGTTTCTCGACGCGCCGACCGTGGTAGTCGAACGTCTCACCACCAAAGGCAAACGGCAGCTTGACGCCAGGGCCGCGGTCGTCAGCATTGAGGCCGACCGGCATGTCGGGCCGGATGCCGGCTTGGGATGTGCGATACTTCGAATGGTTGTTCGGCAGATGACACCTGCCGTCCGACCTGATGACGTTCTGACCGCGCTGGGCCAGTTCGTGGTGCTCACGCTCGCGTCGCCGCCAGTGGTGACGCGGCTGTGGCAGGGACCACTCGACACTCTCTCCGCGGATAACTCGGACGCAGCTGGGGCAGTTGAAGCACACGGGGTTGAAGCACATACGGTGATGGCGGGTCAGACGGGTACATACGGGGTGACGAGGACCGCTTATTCCGATTCGATCGGTCCTGCCTTGCCCCCGCAGGCCGTGTCGCGCCAGGCCGTACCGCAGAGCGCTGAGCGCCCAATCGCCGTGCCGCAAGCACCCAGTTCCTTGACTACGTCGGATCGCCCGGCAGCTGGATCAGCCGGTGCATCAGGACTTAAAGAAAACCAGGCAATGCGACTCGAGGCGGGGAGCGCCGACCTGGCGCCCGTCGTCGAGACGCGTGCGAACGAACAGCTCCCGCGCGGCGAGCGGGCAGATCTCGATGACCTGCGCGCCCGGGAGCCCAACGGAAGAGATTGCCCGAATGCTCGAAACCGAGCCACAGAACCGACAGCCAGATCCCAATGAGCCGGAAGGTAACCGCCAGGGCTCAAGTCAGGAAGGCAGCCAGCGGCGCGGGTTGCTCCGCAGGACGCGCCGGGCCGTAAGTAAGCCGGCCGAGCCGCCCGCCTTCCGCTCCGGTGCCCCCGACGCATCGCACGACACCGCCCATTCGGCGGGCTCGGGCGGCGAGTCGGGTGGTGGCCAAACGAGGAGCCGTGCGGCCGGCCCGGTACCGGCGGTGCCAGTTGTGCCGTCGGCTCATCCCGATGATCAGCGCAGGGCAGAGCCCGTTCAGCAGCGAGTCCCTGCGGCAGCTTTTCAGGCGCCGGTCGTGGTCTTCCAGCCTCCTGACCTGAGCGAACGGCGGTCCGCTGATGTAAGCCGCAGCCAAAGTGCGCCCGCCGATGACTCGGAGTCAGCAGGGGCGGGTTCGCGTAGGCGCCGTCGAGGCGGCCGAGGCAGGGGCAAGAGTTCTGTAGGCGACTCAGCGGGCCAAGGTCAAGGTGGCGACCAGGGGGGTAGCCCCGCCCAGGGCGGCGGCCAGGGTGCCGGTGGCGGCCAGGGCGGTGGCCAGGCGGGCCCGACCGCCGGCAGCCAGGGCGCCGCGGCCGGCGCGGGCTCAGCCGATTCCGGAGCTGGCGAACAGCGTCGCTGGCCGGGAGAAAAGGGCCAGGTCGGCCGGGCTGCGCAGGGCAAGAGCCAGCCAGCAGGCAAGGATGGCGAAGTCGGCAAGGAAACTGAAGACGGTGAGGCCGACGGCGAAGTTACGGTCGACGGCGAGACCGCAGCCGGCTCGTCGAGCAGGCGCAGAAGGCGACGCAGGCAGCGGAGCGGTTCGGGTGCGGACGCGGAAGTCCCGGCGCCCGACGACCCGACGGACACGGTTGTGCACGTGCGCGAGCCGAGGCCGCCGGCCGAACCAGACGACGTGCGGGCGGTTAAGGGCTCGACCAGGCTCGAGGCGAAGCGGCAACGACGCCGCGAAAGCCGTGACACAGGAAGGCGCCGTCCTCCGATCATCAGCGAGTCTGAGTTTCTCGCCAGGCGCGAGGCGGTCGAGCGGGTCATGGTGGTCCGCCAGCAGGGCGACAGGACCCAGATCGCGGTGCTCGAAGACGGCGTGCTCGTCGAGCACTACGTGGACAAGGCCAGCCATCAGTCTTACGTGGGCAACGTGTACCTGGGCAAGGTGCAGAACGTGTTGCCTTCGATGGAGGCCGCATTCGTTGACATCGGGAAGGGTCGCAACGCGGTCCTGTACGCAGGCGAGGTCAACTTCGACGCGACCGGGCTTGAGGGCGTGGCCAAGCGCATCGAGTCAGCGCTTAAGTCAGGCCAGTCGATCATGGTTCAGGTCACCAAGGACCCGATCGGGCACAAGGGTGCGAGGCTCACCAGCCAGATCAGCCTGCCAGGGCGCTACCTGGTGTATGTGCCAGGCGCTTCGATGACCGGAATCAGCCGCAAGCTGCCCGACACCGAGCGAGCCAGGCTCAAGCAGATACTCAAGAAGGTCGCGCCCGAGGAAGGCGGGATCATCGTCAGGACTGCGGCTGAGGGCGCTTCGGAAGAGGAGCTGTTGCACGACGTGACCAGGCTGGTCGCGCAGTGGCAGGCGATCGAGCGCAAGGCCAAGACCGCGAACGCGCCTGACCTGCTCTATGGCGAGCCCGATCTGACCATCCGGGTTGTCCGCGACATTTTCAACGAGGACTTCACCAAGCTGGTCATCTCAAGCGACAGTGAGTGGGACCTGGTCGATGAGTACGTGCGCTACGTCGCGCCGAACCTGTCCGATCGGCTCGAGCGGTGGAGCGATGAGGCTGGTGCCGATCTGTTCGCCGCCTACCGCATCGATGAGCAACTCACCAAGGCGCTTGACAGGAAGGTCTGGTTGCCGAGCGGCGGCTCGCTGGTGATCGACACCACCGAGGCGATGACGGTCATCGACGTGAACACCGGCAAGTTCACCGGCCAGGGCGGCAACCTCGAGCAGACAGTAACCAGGAACAACCTGGAGGCGGCCGAAGAGATCGTCAGGCAGCTCAGGTTGCGCGACATCGGCGGCATCATTGTCATTGACTTCATCGACATGGTCCTTGAGAGCAACAGGGATCTCGTGCTCAGGCGGTTGATCGAGTGCCTGGCGCGTGACCGCACCAAGCATCAGGTGGCCGAGGTGACCTCACTCGGCCTGGTGCAGATGACCAGGAAGCGGGTCGGTTCGGGGCTGCTTGCCGCGTTCTCCGCGCCGTGCGAGCACTGCAACGGACGCGGCGTGCTCGTCTCAACTGAACTCACCGAAATCCACTCGCACGGCAGAAATGGCCAGCTATCGCCGACGCCGAAGCCGGGCCTAGCTCGCTCCAGGTCGGCGAGGAGCAAGGCGATCGCCGAGGTCGCGGCGAAGACCCTGGAGCCGCAGCAGGCCGGTGGCGACGAAGCCGCGCAGCCAGCCGCGCCGGACGGGCAAGTTCAGGAGCCTGCGATCGCTGAGCCAGTAGTGGCGGACTTGGCGCCAGCGGAGTCGGCGACGTCCGAGCCGAAGGCAGATACCGAAGCCGCGGCCAAGTCGGCTTCGGCTCGGTCAGGCTCGCGCCGGACAAGGCGATCCGAACCAGCGGCAAGCCGGGAGCGCACCAGCGCGACCCCAGCGTCCGCCGCCACCGAGGTCGCCGGCACCGAGCAGGTCGCCAGCACCGAGCAGGCCGCCAGCACCGAGCAGGTCGGCGTGCAGGTGCCCGACGGCGATTCCGCTCCTGAGGCCCCGCCTCGGGGCAGGGTCAGGCGGTCGGCCTATCGCGAGGCAGGTCCGCCGGACTCGGCGCTCGCCGACGCCTCAGCTCCACCCAAGGATCCGCAAGCCGCCGACGGCGCGACCACGGCACCCGATGCTGTGCCAGCTACCAACGATGCTGTGCCAGACGCTGAGGTTGTTCCGGCTGCCGCCGAGGTTGTTCCGGCTGCCGATGCCGAGGTGGTGTCAGACACCGCCGGGGCGATGCGGGCCGCTGATGCTGAGGTGGTGCCGGACACCGCCGAGGTGGCGTCGGATGCCGATGCTGAGGTGGTGGCGGCCGCTGTCGACGCAGTGCCAGACACGGGCACTGAGGCTGCGCCAGGCACAGACACCGACGCGGTGCCGGACAGCGCAACCCAGGCGGCTGAGATGCAAGCGGCGCACACCAGCGAAGGATGACCCGATCCAGCGGTGCGCACCTGCCGGGGCGCACGTCTGATATTCTGTGTCGTCGGTGCGCCAGACTGCCTTCGGTGTTGGTTCAAGCGGTTAATGGCGCCTTGTTGGTGAACCCGGCCGCCTCGGTCTTCGACCGACACCGTGTTGACCGAGACGGTGTCGGACGAGACCTGTGGGCGATCAAGCTCTTACGGCAGGCTGGCCCAGAAAGAGAGAGTTCTTTCGTGTACGCGATCGTTCGCTGCGGCGGCAGGCAGGAAAGGGCGTCGGTAGACGACGTCCTGACCGTCGACAAGCTCGCCGGTGAGATTGGCTCCACCGTGACGCTGTCGGCCGTGCTCATCGTTGATGGCGGCCAGGTGATTACCGACAGCGCCGAGCTTGGCGGTTACGAGGTCACGGCCGAGATCCTCGGCCCGGCCAGCGGCCCCAAGATCAACATGATCCACTACAAGAACAAGACTGGCTACCGGCGCCGGCAGGGGCACCGCCAGAAGTACACCCAGGTGAAAATCACCGGGATCGGTACCGGTAAGGCCAGCGCCAGCAAGAAGAAGGCCTGAGATGGCACACAAGAAAGGCGCCTCGTCCAGCAGGAACGGGCGCGACTCCAACGCCCAGCGGCTCGGCGTCAAGAGGTTCGGCGGCCAGCTCGTCAAGGCCGGCGAGATCATCGTGCGTCAGCGCGGCACCCACTTCCATCCGGGCGTCGGCATAGGTCGCGGCGGCGACGACACGCTGTTCGCGCTGGTGGCTGGCACGGTGGAGTTCGGCACTAGGCGCGGTCGGCGCGCCGTCAGCATCGTCCCGGTCAAGGCTGCCGAGCCGGTCGCCAAGGCCGGTTAGCGCGGTCGGGGCCGCCGATCAGGCACGCGCACTTAACGCCAGCGCCCGCTTCGCAGTCTTCATGATCGATCAAGGGACCTGGTGTGGCTGAGTTCGCTGACCAAGCTGAACTTCTCGTTCAGGCGGGCAACGGCGGTCACGGCTGCGCGTCGGTTCACCGGGAGAAGTTCAAGCCGCTCGGCGGTCCGGACGGAGGCAATGGCGGCCACGGTGGTGATGTCGTACTCAAGGTCGACTTGAGCGTGGCGACGCTGCTCGACTTCCACCGCAGGCCTTTGCGCCGAGCCGGAGACGGCAAGGCAGGAGCGGGCGGCCACCGCAACGGCGCCAGAGGGGCTGACCTCGTGGTCAGCGTGCCCGACGGCACCGTGGTCAAGACCGCTGACGGCGACGTCCTCGCTGACCTGGTTGGCCTCGGAACCGAGTATGTTGCCGTGCAGGGCGGCCACGGCGGGCTGGGAAACGCGGCGCTGGCCTCCACCAAGCGCAAGGCGCCTGGGTTCGCGCTGCGAGGCGAGCCTGGCCAGCGGGTCGAACTGCTGCTTGAGCTCAAGACGATCGCGGACGCCGGTCTCGTCGGCTTTCCCAACGCTGGCAAGTCCTCGCTGATCGCCGCGATGTCGGCCGCCCGACCCAAGATCGCGAACTACCCGTTCACGACGCTGGTGCCGCACCTCGGCGTGGTTGAGGCGGGCCAGACTCAGTTCGTGGTCGCCGACGTGCCAGGCCTGATCCCCGGAGCCAGCGAAGGCAAGGGCCTTGGTCTTGATTTCCTGCGGCATGTCGAGCGCTGCAGCGTCCTCGTGCACGTCATCGATTGCGCTACGCAAGAACCTGGCCGTGATCCGATCACCGATCTCGACGTGATCGAGTCCGAGCTCGCCGCCTACGACGAGCTGACCGGCGCCTACATGGCTGACCGGCCTGGGATCGTTGTGCTGAACAAGATTGACGTACCGGAAGCACGCGATCTCGCTGAGCTGGTCGAGCCTGATCTGGCTGCCCGAGGACTGGCGGTCTATCTGGTTTCGGCCGCCACCGGCGAAGGCCTGCGCGAGCTGGCATTCGCGATGGCCGCGGTCGTCGATGCGGCACGCAAGTCGGCGCCAGAAGCGCTGCCTACGCGGCTGGTCATCAGGCCTGAGCCGGTGGCCGGTCCCGACTTCGAGCTGGTGCGGAAGGGACCGAACTCATTCCTCATCCGCGGCCCGAAGCCAGCCAGATGGATCACGCAAACCGACTTCAGCAACGACGAGGCGGTCGGCTATCTGGCCGACAGGCTGGCGAAGCTCGGCGTCGAAGGAGCACTCGCTGACGCCGGTGCCGAACCAGGCGCCGAGGTCCTGATCGGCGAAGAGGACGACGCCGTCGTCTTTGACTGGGACCCCAAGCAGCCGTCAACCGCCACCTTCGGCCCCCGCGGCACGGACCCACGCCTAGAACGATGAGACCACGCCTAGACCGATAACAGATATTCTGAATTCGGAATACCTGGGGGATTGGCGAGACTCGGCGCATCGGATTGGCAGGCCACTGACGCGGTGTGCGGGCGCGGGCGGCGGGGCAGTGTCGGCTAAACGCGGTATGCGTGTCGGCTGGCGCGGTATGCGTGTCGGCTGGCGCGGTGTGCGTGGCGGTAGCGGGCCGGCTCCGCTGGCTGGCCGTGCCGAAGCCTGGCCGGGCGGCGGAGTTCCGGCTGGCACGGCCGGGTCGCCGCGCTGCGAAGTGCCCGGGGGTTTCCCGCAGTTCGGGGTGCTGGCGGCGTCCCCTTGGCGGACTGCCGCAGCTGCGCTGGATGCCTGGTTTCATCGCACCGAACTCGGCCGGACGTCGCGATGGATGCCCGAACTCACACCCGATTTCCCTGATGGGAACCCGAATCCATCGCACCGAACTACCCGGAATCGGACGCCGGGGCGCGATGGATGCCCGGATCCATCGCACCGGACTACGCGGGACCGGGGGCCGGGGTGCGATGGATGCCCGGATCCATCGCACCGGACTACGCGGGACCGGGGGCCGGGGTGCGATGG
>DATNEK010000327.1:0-6550 GCA_035553055.1 Streptosporangiaceae bacterium
CGGTCATCCAGTGGTAGGTGTGCACGACGTCGTGCTGCATCAGCGGGATGATGACAAACCCACCGCCATAGGAGAGCGCGCCGACCTTGAACGCGACCCAGGCCACCGCGAGCAGGCCGCCAACAGCCGTCGGGGCCGCGATGGCGACCGGGAGCAGCGCGGCGACCGGGCCCGAGTTCGTGCGTTTCACCCGAGATGCGTTTTTCTGATCTCGGTTTTTCTGATCCGGGTCTTTCTGATTTCCGTTTTTCTGCAATCGGATAGACCGAGATCGGACTACTAGTTCGATCGCGCCGCACGCCGCGAGCACGAAGACGAGGAACGGCCCAGTCAGTGCGCCGGCTACACCTCCGGCGGCGAGGTACGCGATCCAGCGGACACCTGACCAGCGGGGAACTACCAGTCGACGGGCGGGCCGTGGCTGGTCGGCCCCGGACTCGGCTTTGGCTTCGGCTGGAGCTTGGGCCGCTGCGCCCGGCTGGCCCGTGGCCCGGCGCCAGCTCGCGGGTCCGAGGCTGAATGCTGCCTGGAGCGCGACCGCAGGCACGGCCGAACCGGCGCCGGCGGCGGCTCCCTCCACCCAGAGCGGCGGGTGAGTAGCCAGGAATAGGGCGGACAGCGCAAGGATCACGATGAGGCCGGGCACAATGAAGCACGCGCCGCCGACGATCGCGCCCGCCGGGCCGCCGAGTCGCCACGCGCAGAAGATCGCGAGCTGGGTCGACGCCGGCCCAGGCAACAGGTTAGTCGTGGCGACGCCATCTTCGAACTCGTCGGTAGAAAGCCACCGGCGCCGGTCAACGCAAAGCTTGCGCAGCAGCGAGATGTGCGCGGGCGGACCACCGAAGCCGATGCAGCCGATCCGCACCCACTCGCGTGCGATCACTGGCAATGGCACCCGGTCGGCAGCGGCAGCGGCACCGGGCTCGGCCCCGGCGGTCGGCTCCGTGCCCGGTTCGACGGTCGACCCCACGTCAGCAAATTAGCAATAACCCGCGCAAGTCCCCTCAGGAACCGGTCGCCGACGCTCCCCACAGCAGCACTTGGCCCGTTGCTGCTGTTCACCGCCCGAGTCCAACGACAGCACCTGAACCTTTACTGTCGTTGGAACGGCAGCGTTGGACCGTTCCTGTCGTTGCCAGATCCGCCCTAACGGCAGCGTTGGACCGTTCCTGTCGTTGCCAGATCCGCCGGGCACAGGCCAGCCTGAATCCCATGCTCTCCTTCAGAGTCGAAGTCGTGACCGGCTCCCGCTACCTCCCGCTCGCGACGACGCTGCTCCAGCGGACGCGACTAAGGCACCCGACCGGGGGAATCTGGGAGGCAGCCGACGTCCAGTGGTGGTCGCGCCTTGACCAGGCGACCGACCAGGACGGCCAGCTCTTCTGGCTGGACGAACGAGCCGAGCCGCTGGCGGCCGTCCTGCTCACGAGCTTCGCGCGGAGCACTCAATGCGACGTCGTCGTCCTGTCCGATGACCCCGACTTCGCCCGCTCGGTCTGGCAAGCCGCCCTGAGCCGCCCGATCCCAACTGACAACCACGTCGAGTTCCCCGTCCGCCTAGACGACTCGGTCGGCATCGCCGAGCTTTCCGCCGCCGGCCTGTCCCCCTCGAACGGACCCAACATCATCACCTGCTGGCTGGACGCCGACCACGCGCCGAAGATACCGCCACTCGCCGATGGCTACCGGCTGATGTCCAGGGCCGACGCTCCGCACCAACCTCATCCGATGATCGGTCGCAACGGCCCGCACGTTGAACGGCGCCTACGCCGGTGCTCGCTCTACCAGCCAGAACTCGACTTGTCTGTCATCGCACCCGACGGCCAGATCGCCGGCTACGGCTTGTTCTGGGCCGACCAGGCAACCCGAGTCGGCCTCGTCGAACCCATGCGCACCGAGCAGGCGCACGAGCGCCGCGGCATCGCCAGCCACCTGCTCGCCGAAGGGCTCACCCGCCTGGTGGCCCATGGCTGCCAGCGGCTGAAGGTAAGCAATGACATCGGCATCTACCTACGGGCCGGTTTCGCGCCCCTGACGACAGCGACCGCCGCGATCTACTCCCGCCGCTAGCCGAGCACCCTCGCTCCGCACCTGTCCACGCCAAGCACCCTGACTTCCCACTCGCCGATCCCGGCAGCGATCGAAGCCACCACCTCAGGCCCTGGCGTCACCGGCGGCACAAGCAGCGCGAGCACCGCGGGCCCGGCGCCAGACACGACCGCGGGGACCTTCGCCGCCCGCAGCGCGCCGATCAGCTGGGCGGACGCTGGCATCGAGGCTGCGCGGTAGGGCTGGTGCAGCAAATCCTCGGTCGCGTCGAAAAGCAGCGAAGCGTCGCCAAGCAGCGCCGCCACCAGCAGTGCCGCTCTGCCTGAGTTCCTGGCCGCGTCCGCGTGCGGCACCGTGGAAGGCAGCACCTGCCGCGAGACTTTGGTAGAAACAGGCAAAGGCGGAACGCATAGCACCAGCTTCAGCCCCGGCAGCGGCGGCAGGCTCTTGGTACGAACTGACTCACCGGAAACCCATGCGATGGTCAGCCCGCCTGCCTGGCAGGCAGCCACATTGTCGGCGTGACCTTCAAGGTCGGTTGCCAGGCGAAGCACGGCCGCATCAGGAAGTTCGCTGTCCCCCCGAAGCGCTCGAGCCGCCATCACGCCGGCCATGATCGCGGCGGCTGACGAACCGAGCCCGAATCCCTGCGGTATGGCGTTGTCGCAGTGCAGCGCGACACCTGGCGGCTGGCCACCGAGCAGGTCGAACGCCGCCCGCATGGCCCATACCACAGGGTGGCGCTCGCCCAGCCCGGCGGACTGCTCACCGACCCCGTGCACGGTGATCCGAAGCCCGCTGTCGATCACCTGGGCTCGTACCACGTCGTGCAGGCCGAGCGCCAGGCCAAAGGCGTCGAACCCAGGGCCGAGGTTGGCGCTCGAAGCAGGGACCTGAATCTGGACGGGCCGCTGATACCAAGTCATCACGTCAGTCCAGGCCAAGCGCGGTTGCGGCGGCGTCGGGATCAGCCGGGACGATCGGCGGCTCAGGTCGACCCGCGATCGCGGTGCCGGTGTCCTTCAGCCCAGTGCCCGTAACCGTGCACACGACCAGGGAACCAGGCATGACCGTTCCTTCCCTCACAGCCTGAAGCAAACCGGCCACGCCAGCCGCGGACGCCGGTTCGCCGAACACCGCTTCCTGGCTAGCGAGCAGCCGATAAGCGTCGAGAATCTGCTCGTCGGTCACCGAGCAGATCATGCCAGCCGACTCGTCCCTGGCCGCCTCGGCTAGCTGCCAGGACGCCGGGTTGCCGATCCTGATCGCCGACGCGACCGTGACCGGGTCGAGCACAGGCTGGCCGATGACCAGCGGCGCGGCGCCCGCCGCCTGGAAGCCGCACATTCGCGGCGCCTTCGATGACCGGCCGGCTGCCAGGTACTCCTGGTAACCCATCCAGTAAGCGCTGATGTTGCCGGCGTTGCCAACCGGCAGGCAGTGCACGTCAGGCGCGTCGCCAAGCTCATCGACCACCTCGAAAGCCGCCGTCTTCTGCCCGGCGAGGCGGTCAGGGTTCACCGAGTTGACCACGGCCACCGGGTGGCTGACCGCGAGCTTGCGCACGAGTTCGAGGCAGTCGTCGAAGTTCCCTTCGACCGCGAGCAGCTTCGCCCCGTAGGCGAGCGCCTGGGCGAGCTTGCCGTGCGCGATCTTGCCGCGCGGCACGAGTACCACGCAGGCCAGCCCGGCCCTGGCCGCGTAGGCCGCGGCGCTCGCGCTGGTGTTGCCCGTCGACGCGCAGATCACGGTGCGGGCTCCGGACGCCGCCGCCAGCGAGACCGCGACGGTCATGCCGCGGTCCTTAAACGACCCGGTCGGGTTCATGGCATCGACCTTGAGCAGCACCCGGCAGCCGGTCAGTCTCGATATCACGGGCGCGGGCAGTAGCGGGGTGCCGCCTTCGCCGAGCGTGATGGTCGAGTCGTCGGCTATGGCCGGAAGATAGGCCGAATACTCAGCGATCAGGCCGCGCCACGCCTTCACTCGCCTTCCTCTCCCTCGACTCGCAGCACGCTGTCAACGGCACGTACCGCCTCCATCGCCTGCAGATCGGCGATGGTCGCCGCCAGCGCGGACTCACGGGCGGTGTGCGTCACGATGATCAGGCTGGCGTCCTCTCCCCTGCCTTCTTGATGCACCACCTTGATCGACACGCCCCTGCGGGCGAAGCTGTCAGCGACCGGGGCAAGCACACCAGGCCGGTCAAGGACGTCCAGGGCAACGTAATACCTGGTCAGCGCGTCAGCCATAGGCACAACCGGCAGCTCGGCGTAGGTGACTGGGTCGGGACCGCGCATCCCGGCCCGCCGGTTACGTGCTACGGCGACGATATCGCCGAGCACCGCGCTGGCGGTCGGCTCGCCGCCGGCGCCCGCGCCGTAGAACATCAGCCGGCCGGCCGCTTCAGCCTCGACGAACACCGCGTTGTACGCCGCATGCACGGCTGCCAGCGGGTGCATCCTCGGCAGCATGGCCGGATGTACCCGTACCGAGACGCCGCCGTCGCAGCGCTCGCAGATCGCAAGCAGCTTGATCACGAAGCCGAGCGTGCGCGCGCTGGCTATGTCGGCGGCGGTCACGTCGGCGATCCCGCAGGTATAGACCTCGGCGGAGGTAATCGTGGTATGGAAGGCCAGGCTGGCAAGTATCGCGGCCTTGGCGGCGGCGTCATGGCCTTCGATGTCGGCCGTCGGATCGGCTTCGGCGTAGCCGAGCTGCTGAGCGCGGGCGAGGGCAGGACCGAGATCGGAGCCGACCGAGTCCATTCGATCGAGTATGAAGTTCGTCGTGCCGTTGACGATGCCGAGCACTCGGGTGACGGTGTCACCGACCAGCGACTCGCGCAGCGCCCTCAGGAGCGGGATGGCGCCGGCCACGGCGGCCTCGTAATACAGGTCGGCACCGTTGGCGCTCGCTGCTTTGTGCAGGGCCGAGCCCTCGCTGGCCAGCAGTGCCTTGTTCGCGGTGACCACCGACCGGCCGACGTCGAGCGCGCCGAGGAGCAGCGACCTGGCCGGCTCGATGCCCCCGATCAACTCGACGACGATGTCCACATCTGGCCGGGTCACCAGGGCGACGGCGTCGCTGGTGAGCAGGGCGCGGTCGACCCCGTCGATCCTGGCCTTCTCGAGGTGGCGAACGGCGATCCCGGCGATCTCAAGTGGCCCGCCAGCCCGCGCGGCGAGGTCAACGGCCTGATCAGATAGGAGCCTGGCGACCTGCGAGCCGACGACCCCGCAGCCGAGCAGGGCGATCCTGAGCGGGTCATGATCGGAGCGCACCGCCCATCGACCCCCTTCGGTAACTGGGCAAATTCCGGTCAGCAGCCTATCGAGAGCCTGGTCGGCCCCGGCGACCGCCGGGCGATGGCATCGCCTGCGCAGCGCGAGCCGGCATTCGCGCAGATATGACTTCAATCGCCCGCCGACAATGGAAGACGCTACGCGACGGAACAGATACCCTATGCGTCATGAACGATCCGGCGGGACCAAACGGACCAGGGCAGCCAGCTGACCAGCCTTTCGCATGGCAGGATCCAGCGCCTATTCAGAATCCAGGCACGCCCTACCAAAGTCCTGGGCAGTATCAGGATCCGGCCGCGACCTATCAGAGTCCAGCTGGTTACTCCGATCCGTCCGGTCAGCAAGGCTGGCCGGGCAACTACCAGCAGCCTGCCCCGATGGCTCCGGCTCAGCCGTTCCAGCAGCCGCAGACGTTCCAGCCGAACAATGACGCGCTGATGTCTGGCGAACCCGTCCTGGTCACGATCGGCGACATCTCCGTCACCTCGACGACCGTCTACACGCCGAGCGGCTCGCGCCCGCTCGCTGAGGTCTCGTGGACCTTCACCGACCTGTCCACCACCAGCCAGGCCATCCCGACCTGGGCGATCATCTGCGCGATCGTCTTCTTCGTCTTCTGCTTCCTCGGGCTGCTCTTCCTGCTGGCCAAAGAGGACAAGACCCAGGGGGCCGTGCAGGTCACTGTCCACGGGCCTGGCTTCGTGCACACCTCGACGATGCCGGTCACCAGCATCGCGCAGGTGGGCGACATCAACGCCAGGGTCAACTACGTGCGCACGCTGACCGCGTCGACGCCGCAGCTAGGCCAGGCCGGTCAGCCTGGCGATTTCCAGGCCCCGCAGGCCCCGCAGGGTCAGCAGTGGCCACAGAACCCGTCGGCCCCAGGTCAGCAGGACCAGCAGCCCGGCCAATCCTGGTAGCGTTCACCCGATATCCGATAATCGCATTTCGGATTATCGGATATCGGAGAAGGCTCACGACGCTTTAGCTGACCGCGAACAGCAAGCGGAAACAAACCAGCTCCAGCAGGCGCTATGCAACAGCGTAATCAAGTAATACATGCTGGAGACTTCTATGAGCGAGACTCTCACCCTGCCCGTGCTGCCGCTCGATGATGACGTTCTGCTGCCCACGATGGTCGTGCCGTTCGAGACCTCGGACCCCGAGGTGCGGGCGTCGATCGAGGCGGCGAG
>DATNEK010000328.1:0-10411 GCA_035553055.1 Streptosporangiaceae bacterium
AGCAACACGGCCTGGTACGCACAGCAACTCGCCCTCATCCCGGCGCCTTACCGGATCGTGCGGTGTCCCGACCTCCAGCAGGCCGCGCGTGTTCTCGGGCGTCGGCTGCAAACCGCGGGAGAAAATTTCGCCCAAGCCTAAAGGTGACATCCGCGGCGCGAAGGGCGCCTATGGTCGGCTGGTCCGCCGGGTCAGGTTAGGTACCGGTCGGGGCAGGTGGTGTAGGTGCGGCCGTGGGGTGCGGTCCAGGTGAAGGTGCCTGGCTGGGGCTGGGTGACGTGCCATCCGGGTGCCTGTTTGGTGCGGTGGTGCCTTCTGCAGAAGCAGAGCCTGGTCCAGGACATCGGCGCGTGCTCGCCGCCTTCGCGGATCAGGACTGCTCCCGCGCAAACTCGGTGTACAAGCCGCCGCGTCTGAGCAATGCTGGCGGCCATGAGCGGAGCTGATGAAAAGCAGACGTTGCAGCGATACCTGCAGGACGTGCGCGAGGTCTTGCTCTGGAAACTTGACGGACTGCCCGACTACGACATCCGGCGGCCGATGACGCCCACCGGCACCAACCTGCTCGGGCTCGTCAAACACTGCGCAGGACTGGAATGCCGGTACCTTGGCGAAGCGGTTGACCGGCCGTTCCCCGGCTGGCACGACCTGGACTGGCACGAGGACGACGACGCTGAGCTGAGCGGTCACATGTATGCCACCGCGGCCGAGTCACGCGAGCAGGTGACGGACTTCTGCCAGCGGGTATGGGCGCACTCCGACGCCACGATCGGAGAGTTGCCGCTGGATGCGCGCGGTACGGTGCCGTGGTGGCCAGATGAGGTCAGGCACCCGACGCTGCTCCACCTGCTCGTCCACATGATCGAGGAGACCGCCCGGCACGCCGGGCATGCGGACATCATCAGGGAAGCCATCGACGGTGCCGCCGGCCTGCTTGCGGGCGTCAACAACCTGCCAGAAGCCGATGCCGCCGCCTGGCAACTTCACTACGACAAGCTGGAAAGCATCGCCCGGTCCGCCGACCCAGTGTCGCCGTGACGGGTTACCGGCCGTGCCGTCGACATGTTATGGCGGCCCCCGGGGCGGGCCCGAAAGGCCATTAGGGGGTGTGGGGGAAACCTCGGAAACCTGGGGCGAACGGGGTTGTCCGTGGTTTCCCCCACTGCCAGACCGCGCCCCGCCAAGGGCGCATAGTCGCGGACGAGGACGCGGACAACCTGCTGTGCGGCGCGGCGCGCGGCGAAGGTGCCTCGCACAGGCGCTACGAAGTCCGGTAGACGATCCCTTGCCATGGTTCGAGTTGGCCGGGCGGAGGTTCCTTTCCGTTGCTGGCAAGCAGGATCTCGCCGACCGGGGGAGTGGCCGCCAGCGGCTCGCCGGAGAAGTTTGCGAGCACCGTGACCGGCCCGACCCGGTACGACCAGCAATTCTCGGCTGACGGCAGCTGCTCGTAGCTACCGGACCGGCCGCCGAACTCGGCGCGGCGCAGGGCGATCAGGCGGCGGCAGAACGACAGCGTGGAGTCGGGATCGCGCATCTGTTCGGCGACGTCGCGGCCCGCAGCCGCGGAATCCCCCGTGTTGCCGATTGGGAGCCACGGTCGCACCTGCGCTGAGGTGAACCCAGCGCCATCGGTGGCGTCCCAGCGCATCGGCGTCCGGCCGCGGTCCCGGCTGGCGGCGGGGTCGGGTGGGCTCATCCGGTCACGCTGCGCTTCCGGTGGCACGGCGACGTCGGTCATCCCGATCTCGTCGCCGTAGTACAGGACGGTCGTGCCAGGCAAGGTGCCCAGCACGAGCAGGGCGAGCCTGACTTTGCGCTCATCGCCTGCACACCAATGGGTGGCGAACCGGCCGACGTCATGATTCGACGCCGTCCAGATGGGACAGGCGCCTGCGGGCAGATGCGCCAGCGTCTGCTCTACGACGCCAGCGAGTGCCTGCGCGGTGAACTCAGCGAATACGAACGGGAAGTTGAACGCGAGTTGCAGCTGGTCATTGTTGCCGTAGAACCGCGCCAACTTGGCGAAATCCCCGGTCCAGGTCTCGCCGAGCAGCAGCTTCGGCGGTGAGTACCGTTCGGCGATCTGGCGCCAGTCGCGGTAGATCGCATGAGTTTCCGGCCGGTTGGCGCTGTAGACCCGGCTCAACCCGAACCCGCTGTCCAGGCGGCCGCCGTCGCGGGGAGCAACCGGGTTGTCGCGCAGCAGCGAGTCCTTGTAGAGCCCGTGCGCGACGTCGACGCGGAACCCGGCCACCCCTCGGTCGAACCAGAACTCGAGGATCTGCCGGAATTCGTCGTGCACCGCCGGTTCCCACCAGTTCAGGTCCGGCTGCGCAGGCAGGTAGTTGTGCAGGTAGTACTGCCCGGTCCGGTCATCCAGATGCCAGGCGGACCGGCCGGTCGAATCCAGCCAGTTGTTAGGCGGGCCGCCGTCGGCGGCCGGGTCGGCCCACACGTAGTAGTCGCGGTGGGCGGAATCGCGCCCCACCGCGGCGTCGACGAACCATGGGTGCGCCGAGCTCGTGTGGTTAGGCACCAGGTCGAGCAGCACTCGCAGGCCGGCCCTGCTAGCCGCTTCGATCAGCTCGTCCATGTCATCAAGCGTGCCGAGTTCTGGATGAATGCCCGTGTAGTCGCTGACGTCATAGCCCCAGTCCGCATCCGGTGAGGGCATCGTCGGCGACAACCAAATCGCGTCCACACCCAGCCAGCGCAGGTAGTCGACCCTTTTGATGACGCCGCGCAGGTCGCCGTACCCGTCATCATTAGTGTCCTGCCAGGATCTGACGTAAATCTGGTAGAGAACCGCTCCGTGCCACCACGGCTGCGAAGGCAAATTTTCTGCCATGCCCCTTATCTACCTTCCTGACATGATCGGTAAGGCGAACGGGCGGCCAAGCGAAAGACCGTTACCAAATCGTTACGATGAGACCTGTCCTTGGCGGATCGCTCAGCGCTCTGGACTTCCGCCAACGGCGTGTGAATCTGGATGCGCGCCTGGACTTATGCGAGGTCTAATCACAGGATGAAGGTGGCATCGTTGATGCGGGAGCCGAGCGTGAAATGCTTCATAGAACCGCGTCGTGACAATGGCAAGAACGAGCAGCCCGATGCCGATTCGGCACCAGGTCTAGCCGCGCTGCCCGAGTCTTTGCTGCTGCGGCACGGCGCCCAGGTGCTTAACCCGGCTACGGCGGTCTCGATCCCTGGCCGGCCCGCACCGCGGTCGACTGTGTACCGCGCGCGTACCCTCCTCATACCCGCCAATTTCTTTCAAGGGCCACAGGCGGACCTGATCAATAGTGTGCTCGCCCGGGTCGGCATGAGGCTGGTCGCACCTGAACCCGCCAAGGAGACAGACCGCAAGGGGATTCGGCAGCAATTGCCGCGACCGGCCGTCCTTACCGCGCTGGCTGCCCGCAAGGGTGCCGTAGCGCCGCCGGCGGTCGTCGACGCCTGGGTGGCGCTGCAGACGCTGCGGGCAGCCGCCGACGCGGAAGAACTCGACCTGGACATGCGGACCGTCAGCCAGATATCGCTCGAGCACCTGCTTGTCGGCTCGGCCATTACCGGCAACCCGATTACGGAAGGCGGCGGCCTGAGCGGCGGCAACCCAAGCGGCGGCGGGGCCACCGGGCCGACGAGCACCGACTCCTACCTCTACAGCGGCGGCGACGGCCGGGCACCGGTCGACGTGTGCATGGATGCGCCCGACTGGTCAACCGATGAGCGCTGCGAAGAGGACTACGGGCGGCGCGCTGTGGTCGCGGTCCTTGACACGGGTGTTCGCGCCCACTCCTGGCTCGGCGTGCACGCGGAACCCGGCGGCTACGCTGCCACCGGGGCCGTCGAGGTCGATCCGGACATGCAGAAAGTCATCAAGGAGCAGGCGGAGGCTCTGCAGGCGGGTGGCCCGAGCGTCGGCAACGGTGACCTGCCGCGGCAGGTGATCAAGTCCCCCTGGGACGAGCCGGTCACGGCCGAGCCGCTCGTTGGTGAGCTTGACACGCACACCGGTCACGGTACGTTCATCGCCGGAATCGTGCGCCAGGTCGCGCCGAGGGCGCGGGTGCTGAGCCTGCGGATCATGCACAGCGACGGCATCGTCTACGAGGGCGACCTCATCTGCGCACTCGGGCTGCTTGCCGATCGGGTGGCCGCCGCCATCGACGGCGACCTGGTCGGCATGGTCGACGTGATTTGCCTGTCGCTCGGGTACTTCAGCGAGTCGCCCGCCGACGTCACCTACAGCTTGGGCCTGCGGGAGGTCATTAACAAGCTGCTTGAACTCGGCGTGGCGGTCATCGCCGCCGCCGGCAACTACGCGACAAGCCGCCGCTTCTACCCAGCGGCCTTCGCCGCGCAGGCACCGTTGGAGCAGATCCCGCTGATCAGCGTCGGGGCGCTGAACCCCAATGGCACCAAGGCGCTGTTCAGCGACGGCGGCCAGTGGGTCACCGCCTGGGCCTCGGGCGCCGCGATGATCAGCACCTTCCCGCAGGACGTCAACGGCAGCCGGGCGCCTGAGGTCCGCATGCGTGCCCATCCAGCCAACGATCTGCCGGCCACCCACGCGCCTTCGGCGCGCCGTGAGGCGCTGGATCCAGACGACTATTCAAGCGGCTTCGCTGCCTGGAGCGGCACGTCGTTCGCCGCGCCCCTGCTCGCGGCGAACGTGGTCAGGTTGCTGATGCAGGCGGCCAAGACGGGCAGCGCACCGCGCCTTGACGTCGCTGGCGCACAGGCGGCGACGAAGCGAGTTCTGGCCGCCTTCGAAGAGCTTGGCTGGTGAGTTGAACGCCGTGGATGAGTCCAGACCGATCGCCATGCCGGCCCGGCGCCCCGATCGCGGTGCGCATATCGCTGGCCTGGTCAGCGATGCGAAGAACGGCAGCGAAGAGGCGCTCGGGCAACTCGTCACCGAGCTAAGCCCGCTGCTCTGGCAGGTGGCCAGGGCAGCGGGCCTTGCTGCTGATGACGCTGAAGACGTGCTGCAGACGGTATGGCTGCGCCTGGTCAGCCACCTCGGCGGCATCCATACCTCGGGAGCTCTGACGGCATGGCTGGTTACCACGACCAAACGCGAGGCGTGGCGTGTGCGCGCTGCCGGTCGCAAGCAGCTTCCTGTCGATGAAGGCTGGCTCGCCGGGGTGCCCGATCAGGCGGTGGGATCGGAGGAGCAGGCCATCATCGACGACGACAATCGCCGTTTGTGGCGCGCGCTTGGCCAGCTTTCACCTCGATGCCAGGAGCTATTGCGGATCATCGCCTTCGTGCCAAGACCCGACTATCATGCCGTGGCCGACGAACTTGGCATGCCACGCGGGAGCGTGGGGCCAACCCGCGGCCGGTGCCTGGCCAAGTTGCGAAGTTTGCTGGTCGACGACGGATCTGGGAGCGGGCGATGAAGCGGCACGACAAGGCAGGCGCGACGGCCGATGGCCCGCTTGACAGCCTCGATGACCAGATCCTGAACCAGATCAAGAACGCGTACGCCGCGTCAGATCCGATGCCGGGCGACTTGCCGGAGCGGATCAAGTTCTCGCTGGCGCTTCGTGAGCTTGAAGTCGAAGTGGCCAGGCTCGCCGCTCGCGACAGCGAGCCTGTCCTCGCCAGCCGCGGCGAAGAGCAGAGCCGGACCGTCACGTTCGACAGCGAGAGCTTGACCATCATGATCCGGATCGACTCCAACGGCGACGGGACGGTCAGGGTCGATGGCTGGCTAGCCCCGCCGCAGTGTCGCGAGATAGAGATGAAGACAGGATCGTCACCGCTCACTGTGCTCACCGACGAACAGGGGCGGTTCGCGTTCGCGATCGTGCCACGCGGTACCGCGCAGCTGATCGTGCGGCCGCAGGATGGCCCAAACGGGTCGAGTCGTTCGGTGGTGACCCCGGCGCTGGTGCTGTAAGGGTAAGACCCTGGAGGCGCCGATCGACATGCCCGATGCCGTGAGCCCTGTGGGTGAATCCACCGGGTCGATCGCCCGCATCCAGAAACGGGCGCGTGATGCCCATCGGGCCGGATTGTTGGCCGGAGCCGCTGGCCAACCCGCCATCGGCGCCCGCAGGCTGCGCAGCGGGCTTGCCATACTCGGCTGGGCCGAGCACGACCGGCGACCGGCCAGCGCACAGGTGGCGCAGCCGCACCATGCCCTGACCGGGCGGCTGCTGATGAGCCTGGCCCATTTCGAAGGCGAGCAGGGCAGAACCGAGTACGGCATGCGCCTGCTCGACCAGGCGGAGCCGCTGACGGCGAGCGAAGATCTGGGCATCCTGTTCTATCAGCGCGGCCTTGCGCTCTTGCGCATGGGGAAGGACAGCCAGGCGTTGCCGCTGTTCGATAAGGCCGTCGCCGTGCTGCAGGGCTATCCGGATGCGGCGGACCTGGCCAGGGCGCTGCTCAACCGCGGCTGCCTGCACATGGACTACGCCGATCTCCGGCGCGCCCGAGCCGACCTGCGCTGGTGCGAGCGGATCGCCGCCGAGCACGGACTCGGGCTCATCGCCGCCAAGGCGGTACACAACCTGGGCTACTGCGAGCTCCTTGGCGGAGACATTCCGGCCGCGCTCGCGCTGCTGGCGCAGGCGGCCGACGTCTATGGCGAGCTGGCTCCTGGCAACCTGCCCGTACTGGCGATGGACAAGGCCAGGGCGCTAATCGCCGCCGGCCTCGCCGATGACGCCGCGGCCGAACTGGAGAAGGCGATCGTCGCCTTCCGCCGGCAGGGTCTTGATCAGGATCACGCCGAGGCGGAGCTTGCCATGTCGCAAGCGGCGCTTGGGGCCGGTGACCTTCCGGCGGCGAGGAAGTGGGCGGCGGCGGCTCAGCGACACTTCCGCCGACGTGGCAACGACGCGGGTGCGTGCCTGGCCGAGCTGACCAGGCTGCGCGCGCTTCCGGCATCGTCGGGCCGGGGGAGAGCCGTGGCGGTCGAGGCAGTAGAGCTGGCTGAGCGACTGCGCGGCTTCGGGCTGAGCAACGACGCCGACATGGCAGAGTTGCTCGCCGCTCGCGGCTTGATCGCGGCCGGGCGGACCACGGAAGCGACTGACCGCATAGCGACGATCCGCCGGCGAGGCGCCGCGCTGTCGCTCGACGTCAGCCTGATGCGCCGGCTCGTCAGGTCCGAGCTTGCCGAAAGGGAAGGACGGCCGACGCAGGCAATCGCTGAGCTGCGAGCCGGGCTGGCGCTTGTGCACGCCAGGCGCGGCACGCTCGGTAGCGTCGACCTGCAGACTGGCACCGCCGCCTTGGGCGCGGACCTGGCGGCAGCCGGGTTGCGGCTGGCGCTTGAGCGCGGGTCGGCGCCGGGGGTGTTCGCCTGGCTCGAGCGCTCGCGAGCCCAGGCATTCAGGGTCAGGCCCGTGCGTCCGCCATCGGACCAGGACGCGGCGGCGGCGCTGGCCGAACTGCGCAGGCTCGGCCGGCTGATCAGGGACGCCGAGCTGAGCGGCCAGCGGAACGCTGCGGCCATCGCCAGGCGCGCTGAGCTGCGGCGCGAGATCAGGGAGCGGGCTTGGCAGATCAGCGGAGTGGGAGAAAGCAACGCACAAGCCGATCTCGGTGAGGTGAGTGACGCACTGAGCGCCAGTGCGCAGACACTCGTCGGAATCCTGGTGCACTCCAGCCGCCTGCACGCGCTCGCGCTGCGAGACGGCTCCGCGCGGATGGTCAGGCTCGGAGGCGCCGCCACCGCCGCCGAGGCCGTCGCGCGGCTGACCGCCGACCTCGACATCATCGCGGGAAAGCGGCTGCCTGCCAGGATGGAAGCAGTCGTGCAGGAGTCCATCAAGCGGCAGACCGATGTGCTCACGACGGAAATCATGGCGCCGCTGCGGCCGCTGATCGGTGATGGCGGAGTCGTCGTCGTGCCGGCGGGCGCGTTGGCGAGCGTGCCCTGGAACATGCTGCCCGACCTGCGGGGCAGGCCCGTTACCGTGTGTCCTTCCGCGTCCTCGTGGCTCGCAGCGTCACGCCGCCGCCCGCCTTCCGATGACCAGAACGATACACCGCCCTTCGTCGCAGCCGGGCCGGACCTGGAGCACGCGGCTGCCGAGGTCAGCGAGATAGCGAAGGTCTACCCAGGCTGCGAGCCGCTCTTGGGCGGAGAAGCCACCGTCAGCGCGACGCTGCGCGCACTCGACGGCGCGTGGCTCGCCCACTTGGCCGCCCACGGCCATCATGAGCACGAGAACGTGCTGTTCTCGAACCTGGATCTGGCCGACGGCCCGCTGATGGCCTATGACGTGGGCCAGCTTTCGACCGCACCTCACCACGTCGTGCTTTCCGCATGCGATGTGGGCCGCACAGTCGTCCGGCCTGGTGAAGAGGTACTTGGCTTCACCGCGGCGCTGCTCTACGTCGGGACAGCCACGGTGATATCGGCGGTCAGCCGGGTCGCCGACTACGCCGCGCTGAACGTCATGACCAGGTACCACCACGCGCTGCGGGTGGGCGTCAAACCGGCCGAGGCACTGGCGACGGCTGCCCTGGCCGAGCCATTCAGCTCGTTCGTATGCTTCGGGTCGGGCTGAGCCATGCGGGCGTGCTAGCCGCTTTCCCGGCGTCTTAGCAGATACTTGGCCCGGGTTGAGCCTGCGCTCAGGTCGGCGCGGCATGGTGTCATGCGGTCCGTGCGGAATGCGGCCTGCCGTACCTTTCGGCTTTGGCTTCGCCGCCGGTGCATAGAGGAACCACCAACGCGGCAGCGGAGACGGGCTCGGTCCCGGTGTGCCGCCGGTGCGATGGATCCGGGGATCCAGCGGCTCCGGCGGGCCGAAAGGCCCGATGGATCCCCGGATCCACACCCGATTTCCACGATGGATCCCCGAATCCATCGGCCGCGCGCGGGAGTCCGAGTGCGATGGATCCCCGAATCCATCGGCCGCGCGCGGGAGTCCGAGTACGATGGATCCCCGAATCCATCGCTCCGGGCCGGGGCGTCCGGTGCGATGAGACGGTCAGTCTGCCCGTGCTGCGGCGGCAGAACGGAAATCACGCCGACAACTGCCCCTACAAGTGACCACGCGCTTGCGGTTACTTCCAGACGTCGGTGATCGGCGCGGCGTGCGCGCTCTGCCCGGCTCGCGGCAGAGCGTAGATGTCCTCGATGGTGCGGAGCACGCCGTAGTGGCTGGTCTTCTCGCGGTAGGTGCCAGCGTGCACGTGGTCGCCGTAGAAGATTGTCGGGATCCTGTTCTTGTCGCCACCTGCCCCGAGCACCGTGCCGTCCTCGTCCCAGGTGATGATCAGCAGGCTGTTGTGGGTCAGCGCCCAGGACGCATAGCCGCCGAGATGATGCTTCACCCAGTTGTCACCGCTGTCGCGCGAGCAGTAGTGCATGTCGTGGCACAGGTTCGGGATGACGAACGAGACCGTCGGCAGACGGGTGTAGTCAGCAGGGAACCTGGTGAAGGTCTTGTTGCTGGCGGCCGGCACGTTGCCGAAGTCGACCCACGGGTTGTGCGCGCGGGTATAGCCGAGTGACACCT
Organism: Streptosporangiaceae bacterium; assembly: GCA_035553055.1. GTDB lineage: Bacteria > Actinomycetota > Actinomycetes > Streptosporangiales > Streptosporangiaceae > Chersky-822. Next base: position 9,498 of record DATNEK010000328.1, read on the forward strand.
CGGAGCCGCACCCGGTGTAGCCACCCGACGGCATGCTCTCCGAGTAGCCTGCGAAGCTCAGCCCGGCCTTGATCAGCTCGGAGCCGAGATTCTTGACGTTCGCGAAGTGCTCCGGGCAATGGTCACTTGTCACGCTTTGCGTAGACCCGGAGAACAGCGCCAGGTAGTTCGGCTGGCTGGGATGGGCGACCGCGAATGAGTTGGTGAAAACGGCTCCGGCGCCAGCCAGCTTGTTGATGTACGGCGCTTCGTCAGGCCGCCCGATGATCGCGTTGAAGTTCTTGTTCTCCATGACCACGATGACGATGTGGTCGAACCGTGGCAGCTTCGCCGCCGCCGCGACAGAGGGCGAGGCAAGCGCGCAAGCGACTAATGATGAGGCGGCGGTGGCTAGAGCGATGACAAGACGGGTACGTACCACACGCCAACAGTACCTGCCGGCCGTTCGTATTACCGGGCAGAATGACGATCATGACTTCGGCCGCGAGCGTCCCAATCGCCGCCGCCCTGCGCAGGGCCGGCGTCGTCGGTGTGGACGAGAGCCTCAGGCGGCGGGCTGAGTACTCATCTGACGCCTCGCTTTACCGGGTAATGCCGGCGGTCGTGGTGTTCCCGCGCGACCCAGACGAGGTCGTTGCGGTCGTGGACACGTGCCGGTCGGAGCGGGTACCGCTGACCGCTCGGGGCGGCGGCACGTCGATCGCCGGTAACTCGGTCGGGCCCGGGGTGGTACTCGACTTCTCTCGGTATCTCAACCAGATCCACGACATCGACGCGGCGTCGGCCACCGCCGTGGTCGACCCCGGCGTGGTGCTCGACGACCTGCAGGTCAAAGCCGCTGCGCACGGCCTGCGGTTCGGGCCTGAGCCGTCAACCCACAGCCGGTGCACGATCGGCGGCATGATCGGTAACAA
>DATNEK010000329.1:0-8221 GCA_035553055.1 Streptosporangiaceae bacterium
GGCCTACCACGCCGATGCAGCCACACCTGCGCGGTGATCACCAAAGTACCTGATGATCTGGGAGAGTTACCCGCGTTATTTGCGGATAACTCTCCCAAGTATGAAAAGTCTCCCAGATCATGACTGACGTGGGCGAATTTATATAGTGATTTTTCGTTTTTGTGAGGCGTGACGGCGACGGAGCGCAGCTAGGGGACGCTCTTTATTCGCCAGACTAGGGTTGCGCCGATGGCGGCGGTGATCGCGGTGCTGGCGAACAGTGTCGGATAGCTGCCGAGTATGACCAGCAGGGCGGCGAGCAGGCCTCCGACGGCGGCTGGCCCGGCGACGGCGATGTTGATCAGGCCGAGGTCCTTGCCCCTGCTCTCGGCGCTCGGCAGCACCTGGGTGATCAGCGCCTGGTCGACGGCTAGGTAGGCGCCGAACCCGGCCCCGAACAGAACGGCGGCGATCTCGGCGGCTGGCCAGGTCTCCAGGAACACCAGAAGCAGAGCGGCGCAGCCCATGAGCGAACCGGAGACCGTGACGATCATCTTGCGTTTGCCGATTCGGTCGGAGATCCGCCCGCCCGCCGTCGCTGTGATCGCGACGCAGACCGTGTAGATCAGGATCAAGATCGTCAGGCCGGCAACGGCGTGAGGCCGGCCATGAACAGGCCCATCGTGGCCAGTCCAAGCGCGGCGACCCAGCGTTTGGGTACCGGTATGGTCGGCTCATCGAGCGCGCGCCGTGCGGTGGCAGGGCCGGTGGTCGGCTCGGCCATGGGTCCTCCGTCAGTCTTAAGGAACGCTCTTGATCCGCCACACCAAGATCGAGCCCGCCGCGGCGACGACGGCGGTGGCCGCGTACAGCGTGGGGTAGCCACCAAGTGAGACCAGGCCGGCGGAGAGCGCGCCGGCGACAGCCGATGGTCCGACGATCGCGATGTTAATAATTCCGAGGTCTTTGGCCCGGTCGCTGGCCGCCGGCAAGACCTGGGTGATAAGCGCCTGATCGACCGCCAGGTAGGCGCCGAAGCCCGCGCCGAACAGCACGGCGGCGACGAGGGCGCCGTTCCAGGTCTCGACGAAGGTCAGCACGAGAGCGGCGAGCCCCATCAAGATGCCGGAGACGGTCACGATCATCTTGCGCTTGCCGATCCGGTCTGATATCACGCCGCCGACGATCGCGGTGATGATGACAAGCACGGTGTAGATGGCGATCAGGATAAACAGGTCTTGCGCCGCGTGCCTGTGCGTCACCTTCGCGCGCAGGAAGTACAGCAGGTAGAGCGTTCCCATGCCGATCGCCAGCGAGGCGAGGAACCTGGTAAGCCACGCCCAGCCGAAATCAGGATGACGCCGCGGGTCTACCCAGTACGAGGAAAGCAAAGTGCGCACCGACATCGGCTCGCGGTGCTCGGGGGAGATCGGGTAGTCCGGGGTGAAGAGCACGAACGGCAACGCGAGCGCAACCATCGGGATCGCGAGTACCAGATAGCCGCCGACCTGCCTGGTGAACACGTACACCACGAGCGCGGTGCCAACAACCAGGCCGAGCGCCTGCGGCATGCCCACCCAGCCGGCCACCGTCGCTCGCTGGTTGACCGGTACGTGGTCCGGCACGGCTGCGCTGAGGCTGGCGTACTCGGCGTTCTGGAACGCGCTGAACAGCACCCAGAAGATCGCGATTCCGACCACGGTGGCCTGGAACGCGATGAGCGCCAGGCAGATGGCGGAAAGCAAGGCCATGATCAGCGTCCAGCGGTGCCGCCTGCCGTTCAGCCGACCGATGCTCCAGGCGTGCGTTGTGCGGTCGGAGAATGCCCCCGCGATCGGCGTCGCCAGCAGCGAGGAGACCGCGCCGAAGGCGGACACAAGGCCGAGAGCGAGATATTTGCCCTTGGGATCGATGTTCTGGATCTGGTTGGGAAGCAGCACCTGCAGTGGCGTAATCGAGGCCATCCACATCGCCAGGCTGGCCAGCCCAAGCGTCCCGATCCAGGTCTTGGTTACCGGATCAGTCGGCTCGGCGAGCGCACGTGGTATCAGATGCGGCGACCGGGTCGCCTGATCCGCCAATGAAGCCTCCTGCGATACCGTCCGGTCTTTGCAGGGATCATGCCGCCTTTTAGACGCTCTGGGTAGATGCTGCGGCGATGTAGGTCCAAGCCGCCCCGCGTTTCAGCCGCTAGCCTTATGGCTCATGGACCTGACGATCGTGGGATGTTCAGGCAGCTTTCCCGGTCCGGACAGCGCGGCGTCGTGCTACCTGATCGAGGCTGACGGCTTTCGCCTAGTAGTCGACCTGGGCAACGGCGCACTTGGTCCGCTGCAACGCTACGCAGCCCTCGATCGGATCGACGCGGTGTGCATCAGCCACCTGCATGCGGACCACTGCCTAGATATGTGCGGTTATCAGGTGTTCCGCGCCTATCACCCAGTCGGCCAGTTGCCGCCGATTCCGGTGTATGCCCCGGCTGCCGCCCCGGCCAGGCTGAATCGCGCCATCGCGGCCGAGTCAACATCGCCGATGGCCTCCATAGCCGACCGGTTTGACTTCGTCACGCTGACGCCGGGAACAATCGAAATCGGCCCGCTGCGGGTCACTCTTGATCGGATGAACCACCCGGTCGAGACATACGGGTTCCGGTTCGAACACAACGGCCATGCCATCGCGTATTCGGCGGACACCGGGCTTTCCGAACCACTCGTGCGGCTAGCCGGCGGCGCCGACGTGCTGCTCTGCGAGGCGTCCTACGTCGAGGCCGAAGGGCTGCCGCCCGATCTGCACCTGACCGCGCGTCAGGCGGGCGAGCACGCGGCGCGGGCGGAAGCGGGCGAGTTGATACTCACCCACCTGGTGCCGTGGAATAGCGCTGAGACAGCGCTCGCGCAAGCGGCATCGGCTTACGCCGGCGCGATCTCGCTGGCCGAGCCTGGCATGGTTGTCAAGCCGGGACCATAGACTGCCGTGACATGCGGGTAATCGTCACCGGCGGAGCCGGGTTCATCGGGTCCCACCTAGCCGACGCGTTTGTCGCCAGAGACGACGATGTGACGGTAGTAGACGACCTTTCATCCGGCCGTCACGGTCGGCTCGATGGCCAGGCAAGCCTGCACAAGGTCAGCGTGGCCGACGCCGGATCGCTCACCGAGATCGTGGGCTCAGTCAAGCCGGAACTCATTTTCCACCTGGCCGCGCAGATCGACGTGCGCACCTCGGTGGCGCAGCCAACGGCCGACGCGCAAGCGAATGTGGTCGGCACCATCAACGTGCTCGAAGCGGCGCGCACGGTTGACGCCCGAGTGCTGTTCTGCTCGACGGGCGGTGCTCTCTACGGCAGGGATGCGCCGATACCGTCGCTTGAGGACGTGTTGCCGCTGCCGGAGTCCCCGTACGGAGTCGGCAAGTACTGCGCCGAGCAATACGTGGGGCTGTACAACAGGCTCCATCAGTGCTCGCACTCGGTGCTGCGGCTGGCCAATGTCTACGGGCCACGGCAGGACCCATCGGGCGAGTCCGGCGTGGTACCAATTTTCTGCTCCCAAGTACTCGCTGGCATCCGCCCGACGATCTTCGGAGACGGCACCCAGACCCGCGACTATGTTTACGTCGGCGACGCGGTCGCGGCCTTCCTTACGGCCGCTGACCAGCGCAGGCCGGGCACATGGAACATCGGTACCGGCGTCGAGGTCAGCGTGCTCGAACTGGCAAAGGTCATCGCTGACGTCACAGGCAGGCCGGTAGATCCGATCCTGGCCGCGCCGAGGCCGGGTGAGTTGCAGCGCAGCGCGCTTGCCGTGGACCGGGCGTGGCGCGATCTCGGCTGGCGGGCCAAGACCGCGCTGGCTGACGGGGTCCGCGCGGTCTACCAGTGGATAGAGTCAGGGGCAGACGACCGGGCGGCGGCATGACGGCGGTTGGCGCCCGCTACGCTAGCCCGCATGCCCCGACCTGACGGCCGTCGCGCTGACCAACTACGTGACATAAAGATCACCAGAGGCTGGCTCGAGCACGCTGAGGGATCCGTGCTCGTGGAATTCGGCTCAACCCGCGTGCTCTGCGCGGCGAGCGTACTCGAGGAAGTCCCGCGGTGGCGTAGGGGGAGCGGGCTCGGCTGGATCACCGCCGAGTACGCGATGTTGCCGAGGTCAACCAACACGCGGGGCGACCGGGAGTCGGTCAAGGGCCGGATCGGCGGCAGGACGCACGAGATCTCCAGGCTCATCGGCCGGTCGCTGCGGGCTTGCATCGATCTGAAGGCGCTGGGCGAGAACTCGATCATGATCGACTGCGACGTGCTGCAGGCCGACGGCGGTACCAGGACCGCCGCGATCACCGGCGGCTATGTCGCGCTCGCCGACGCGATCTCCTGGCTGGCCGGAAGGAAGCGGCTCAAGGGCGTTCCGCTGCCGGTTTCGGTAGCCGCGGTCAGCGTGGGCATCATCGACGGTGAACCGAGACTCGACCTTTGCTACGACGAAGACGTGGCGGCCGAGACTGACATGAACGTGGTCTGCACCGGCGATGGCAAATTCGTCGAGGTGCAGGGGACCGCCGAGCGCGACCCGTTCGACCGGGAACTGCTCGACGCGCTTCTTGATCTGGCGGTCGCCGGCTGCGCGGAACTTACGCAGCTGCAGCACAAGGCCCTCGCCTCGTCGTGACCGGCTGGCCAAGGCTGGTGCTCGCCACGGCGAACCCGCACAAGATCATCGAGCTGACCAGGATCCTGGCCCCCACCGGCGTTGCTGTCGAGCTTGTCGGCCTTGACCAGTTTCCCGGCGCTCCGGACGTCGTCGAGACAGGTGCCACGTTCACTGAGAACGCGCTGCTCAAGGCGGTCGCTATCGCCGAGTTCACCGGGCTGCCGGCGGTCGCCGATGATTCTGGCCTGTGCGCGGACGCGCTGAACGGCATGCCTGGTGTGCTGTCGGCTCGCTGGGCTGGTAGCCATGGAGACGAGGCCGCGAACCTGCGCCTGGTCCTTGACCAGCTCTCCGACGTACCCGACGACCGGCGCGGCGCTCACTTCATCTGCGTCGCCGCCTTGGTGTTGCCGTCAGGCCAGGAATTCATCAGCGAAGGCACCGTCCACGGTCGGCTGATCCGCGAGCCAAGGGGAATCAACGGGTTCGGCTACGACCCGATCTTCGTGCCAGACGGCGAGTCGCATACAACCGGCGAGATGACCGCGGACGATAAGGACGCGATCAGCCACCGGGGCCGAGCGCTACGCGGGCTGGTGCCAGCGATCGCCGATCAGGTCGCTGGCTAGAACCGATACGGTAGGTGCGACCGGAAAGGATGTGCGATGACGCAGACGCGCCTGGAGCCTGGCGATGCCGCACCCGACTTCACGCTGCCTGACGCGGATGGCCACGATGTCGCCTTGTCCTCGCTGCGCGGTCAGCGGGTGATCATCTACTTCTACCCGGCCGCGATGACGCCCGGCTGCACTAAGCAGGCCTGCGACTTCCGCGACAGCAAGCGTGACTTGTCCGACGCCGGTTATGCCGTGCTCGGCATCTCGCCCGATAAGCCAGCGAAGCTGGCCAAGTTCCGCGAGCGGGACGGCCTGACGTTCCCGCTGCTCTCCGACCCCGACTTGGGCGTGCTGAAGGCCTACGGCGCTTACGGCGAGAAGATGCTGTACGGCAAGATGTCAGTCGGCGTGATCAGGTCGACGTTCGTGATCGACGCCGACGGCAAGATCGAGAGGGCGTACTACGCGGTCAAGGCGACCGGGCACGTCGCCAGGCTGCGCAAGGACTTGGGCGCCTGACTATCGACCTCCAGGGGCCGTAGCCCAATGGCAGAGGCACAGGATTTAGGATCCTGCCAGTGTGGGTTCGAATCCCACCGGCCCCACTTGGCGACCTGCATTTATGCCGAAGAAGTATGTGTCACCATGTGAACCCTGGCGACGAGCTGGCTGTAGTTTGCGAGTTTGTGGTGGTAGCAGGGCCTGGTTGAGCTGGGCTTTTGCTGGTGGCGGTGGCGCGCTGGTTGGCGGTCTGCCGGGTTGTTGCTCAAGGTGATTACGGCTGGGTGTTGTGGCTGGCGCGTAGGTCGGGCAGGACGAAGAGGTCGTCTCCGGCGGTTACATGGCTGATGAGGAACTGGGCTAGAAGGTCTGGCTTGAGGTTGGCGGCGGTGAGTGCCTGGGCGCTGAGCTGGACCGGCTGAAGCTGGTAGGTGCCGCGGGCAGGGTCGTTGAACTCCGAGCCAGTGCGGTCGGCGGGTTTGGCGGACCAGGCGTGCGGGCGGGCGAGGTAGAAATACTGCCTCTCGTTGTGTTCCTGGAGGATGAGCAGGAGGCTGTGGACGTCGGCGGTGGCTGCCATTTCCTCGCGGAGTTCCCTGGCCAGGGCGGTGTCCAGGTCTTCGCCGGGTTCGACGCCGCCGCCGGGCAGTACGCTGTAGGGCTCCTGGCCGGAGCGTACTCGCCGGATGGTCAGGAGTTGGTTGTCGGGAGTGATCAGCACGGCGCGAACGCGTTCGGTCATCGGGATTGTCCCTTCTGGTGGTGATTTGCCGTGTGGTCTCGGTCTGGCTTGCAGGATCGCGTTGCCGGCCTGTGGTCATGTGGTCCGGCAGCAGGCACGGGTGCTGGCGGACCAGTTGTTCAGTGTCGTGCCGGGCTGGAATAGCTCGGCAAGTTTGGCAAGGCAGGTTATCGCGTGAGGGCCGGTCATCTGGTGAAGGGGGATGACGCCGAGGATGCGCAGTGCCAGGAAGGGCCGCAGGCTTGCTGTCACGTCACCGCCGGGAGCTAGGGCGGTTCCGATGTCGCCGTTGAGCCGGCCGATGAGCGTGGCTATGGCGGTGTGTCGGCCTGTCCCTGTGTGCCAGGTGTAGTTGATCTCGATATGCCGGGCGGTCACCTTGAGATAGTCGATGACTGGGGTGGCTAAAGGGGGAACCGGGGTGCACAGGGTGCGCTGGTAGACGCGGGGCTGATAGGTGGGTACGAGCCATCCGCCCATGCCGAGCAGGTACCACAAGAGGTCGGCGAGGTCGGCGGCGAGGGCGTTGCGGCCGGCGTGCTCCAAGTCGAGCCAGCACAGCGGTTCGGTGATGTTGGGCTCGGTAGGGTCGCCTTGGGTGATGGCCGTGATCCAGCGGGAGGTTGCGGTTAAGGCCCTGCGCGTCTGGGCGAGGTAGAGCGGCCAGCCGGGCGCTAGCTCGGTGCCGTCGGCGACGATGGTCTGTCCCGCTAGGTCATGGAGGTCGAGCTGCTGGCCGTCGATGATCCAGGTCGCAGGCGGCGGGTTGTTGTACCAGCGGTCTAGGCGTCCGCCGGGCTGGAGCCGGGCCAGATGCAGGTCGGGTACGCATTCTTCCAGCGGGGCTACCGAGCGGGTGGCATGGGTTGCGGTGAGCAGGCTGTCGCAGATGTTGTCGACCAGGGTTCGCACTGTGATAGCGAGCTTGGGCTCGCGGTCGGCCGCGTTAATGCTGTCGGCCAGCAGGCGCGTGGACCGGCCGGTGGCGAAGACGTCTGCGTAGATTAACTCGCATTCGTCGTCGGCGGCGTCTCGTACGCCCCAAAGGCGCGGCACTGGCAGCAGTCCGGAAACTGCCTTCCAGCCGGCTACTTCGCGGCGGGCCTGGTCACGGGGCAGGACTTTGCGGAAGGTCCCGTCCGGTGCGTGGTAGTGGCGGGTCGCGGTCACGGCTGCGGCCTTGCAGGCGGCAAGGTGGCCAGCCACCAGGCCAGGACGGCGTGGGCGAGTCGGATGGCGGCCTGCTCATCGTGACGGGCCTCGGTGATTATTAGGGCATCGAGGCCCTGAAACGAGCCGGGAAACAGGCTGAGCAACGCGCGCAGGGCGTCGGCGTCATCGGGATGTTCGGTGCCTTCTGCGCGGAGCGCGACTTTGGCTAGCACGGCGGTCACCTTGTACAGGGATCGCAGGTCGGGGGCGGGCTTGATGAGCTGCCGCCGGATCTCGATGGCTGCAGCGATGCCGTCGCTCAGGCTTGCCGTGGCGTCGGTGCCCTGGTCCGGGCACAAAGGGGCCAGGTTGTCGGCGGACCACAGGACGGGCAGCCGGCCGGTGCCGATGAGGGTCAGGGTGTGCAAGAGGCGGGGGGTGATCGCTCCGGCCGCGATTTCGGCGGCTGAGACGATGGTGAAGCCTAGTTTCACGCCGCCGAGTTGCCTGGCAAGCTGTCCCAGCGCGGTACGCAGCCTGGTGAGGTTGTGCTGCTCGGCTACGGCGAGCACATCCAG